>JBBRCD010000033.1:0-37455 GCA_038205245.1 Burkholderiales bacterium | reverse complement strand
ATCGAGCGACTGCGGGTGGCGTGATGCGCGCGGCCGCCATGAGCGTCGAACTGCACGCAGTGCTCGGCCTGCCTGGCGTGTTTCTGGAGAAGTGGCCGCAGGTGGCGGAGGCGGCGGGGATCAGGACGGAGTAAGGCAATGGTCACCCCTGTATGGTGTCAAAGGCAGGAACCGAACTACCATCGCCCCAGCGGCCTGTCCGACGGTCGCAAGAGTGATCTGAATGTCCCGACCAGTTTGTCGATTGATTGCCCGCCAGTGTGCAACTCGTGCACTGTTTGCCGCCGCAGTGTTTGCCGCGCCTGTGGCGATCGCCCAGTCGCCCGCCTGGCCCGCCAAGCCTCTACGCATGATCGTGCCGTTCCCGCCCGGCGGCGGCATCGACACCGTGGCGCGGGTATTCAGCCCGCGGCTGTCGGAACTGCTCGGCCAGCCGGTGGTGATCGACAACCGCTCCGGTGCCGGCGGCACGGTAGGCACCGAAGTTGTCGCCCGCGCAACCCCCGACGGCTACACCCTGCTCGCCACCTTCGCCAGCCACGCGATGAATGCAACGCTCTACAAGGACCTGTCGTACGACACCGAGCGCGCCTTCGCACCGATCTCGCTGCTCGCCACCGTGCCCAACATCCTGGTGGTTCATCCCTCGCTGCCGGTGAAGTCGGTCAGCGATCTGATCGCGCTGGCGAAGAAGCGACCGGGCGATATCAACTTCGCCTCGGTCGGCAACGGCACGCCCGCCCACCTGTCGGCTGAGCTGTTCAACATGATGGCCGGGGTGCGCATGACGCACATCCCGTACAAGGGCGCGGCTGCCTCGATCATCGGCATGATCGGTGGCGAGACCCAGCTCACCTTCACCACCGTGCTGATCGCCCTGCCGCATGTGAAGGCCGGCAAGCTGCGTGCAGTCGCAGTGACCACGCCAACACGCTCGGCGCTGCTGCCCGACGTGCCGACGGTCGATGAAACCGGACTGAAGGGCTACGAGTCGATCGCCTGGTATGGCCTGCTCGCCCCGGCGAACACGCCTGCGATGATCGTCGAGCGGCTGCACGCCGACACTGTGCGCACCCTGCAGACACCCGAGGTGCGCGACAACCTCACCCGCCAGGGCACCGAGATCGTCGCCAGCACGCCGGCCCGCTTCGCCCAGGTGATCCGCGAGGACATCGCCAAGTGGAGCAAGGTGGTGAAGGCGGCAGGCGTGAAGGTCGATTAGCCGACGGCAAGCCCGCGTTTGCAGCGCACGGTTGACTCGGCGATAATGCGCGGCTTTCCTGCCGGGATGGCGGAATCGGTAGACGCACCGGACTCAAAATCCGGCGGTGAAAGCTGTGGGGGTTCGAGTCCCCCTCCCGGCACCAGGAAAGCCCCCCTCAATCGCGCACGCGGCTACTTCTGGCCTGCTCAGGGAGCGAGCGAGGGCAGCAACGGGAGTCTTTCAGTTATTTGGGAAGGTTTGAGTCGAGAGCCAATCATGAACGATGGAACACGCCGATTCCCGGACATGTCCACCGGACACAACCGCATCGAGATGGGCCAGGAAAACACTCTTGGTGCCGGACTCAACGTGAATGAAGCGGCGGATCGGCTGCACGTTTCGCGTGCGCGCATCTTTACTCTGATCCGGCAGGGGCAGCTTCCAATACGGACGGTCGGCTTCGGACTCCGGATAGCGCTGAATGACCTGCAGCGCTTCGACGAACTCGATCGGCCGCGGCGACGGGCTGCGCTCGATGAACTCTCCCGCACCGATCATGAACTCGGGCTGTAACCTGCGCTGATCACCCCCCGCGAATCGTCGCTGGCAAGCATTGAGGACTGACGAAGACGGGCGACGTCAAGACTTCTTCCAGCGCAGTGAGCCGCAATAGCGCCATTGGACAACAGGGTGCGCATCATCGGCTCAATCCGTCTGGGTGCACCCACGCTCAGACTCCGGTGCCGCGATGTCCACCATCTGCCCGTCGATCCACACATAGCATGGGGTGCCAGTTGCGCGCGCGAGTTCGAGTGCCTTGCGCGCGGATCGGCGCAGGGCGGCTTCAGCCGCCAGCAGATCGGCGTCGGTCGTTGGGGAACGCGCGCGTTTCAGTTCAGGCTTGATCGCATTCCTCGAATGTCTTCATTCCGGACGAGGGCAAGCACGGAACCCGAGTTGTTATCCAACACGCCACCTTTCTGCCCCTGGTTCAGCGTGAAGTTGCGATGAAAGTCCCTTACGACCTGCCGAAGGCGTCGCCTGTCAATCCGATCGAGCGGGCTGCCCATCTCGACGAAGCGCTTGTCGCCGCGGCTAGAGGAGGTCAGACCGAGAATCGGGCTGGCGAGCTCGGAGGGCATCAGGCCAACACATCCAGACCCTTGCGCTCCACGAGATTCAGCAGCTTCAACGATGGCCCATTCGGATGCTTGTCGCCACACTCCCGTTCCTGAACGGTCGATGCGCTGGTATTGAGGTAAGCAGCGAACACCGCCTGGCTGGCCCGGCAGCTCAGGCGCAGCCGTTTGATCTGGGCTGCGGTGTACGCCTTCACCGGCGGCAGACAGGTCGCATCGAACCCCCGCATCGTCTTCGCGTCGATCAACCCGATATCCCCGAACTCGCGTGCGGTCTCGTGCAGCGTCTTCAACAATCGACTAGCCATCGTCCACCTCGATCAGTTTGTTCTTCATCTACGGTTTCGCGAAGAACGAATGCGGCTAACATAGACGAGAGCGAACTCAAGGTACTCAGGCAACTGGCCGCGAGCATGCTGGGCTTCCTGGCCCATTTATGGAACTGCCGAGTTTTGTAGACACACATTCTGCGGGCCGCATCACGGTGTTTCACGGTGCCCCTTCGGCAGGACTGTACCACCCAGTGCGATAGAAGGCAATCGGCTTTGGCCATGAAGGCAGCGTACGGCCTCTGCGGGCAGTCGCCACCGCCAGCCCTGACGCTCAGGTGGCTTCAGGTTCCTGCATCCGGGCGGGAATGTCGCGCTTTCCATGCGGCACTCGCCAGACATCGATGTAGTCCGCGCGCTCGACGTAGAAAATGAGATGAGGGTAGTGGCTCAGGGGCCAGCAGCGCAGGCCGGGGTGGTTCAGCTCGTGGGAATAGCGCGGGGAGCCGATTGCAGGGTGGCGACTGATGTGGGCATAGGCCTGCTCCAGCGCGTCGATAAAACCGAGTGCGGCCTGACCCTCGCGCTGATCCAGAAGATAAGCGATGGCCTCGTCAACGTCCCGGCTGGCCCGCTCCCGCGGGATGACCGGCTTGGCCTTCACCGATGGACAGTGGCTTTGGTGACCGCCTTGGCGGCGTTACGGACGCGCACACGCAGACCATCGAAGTAGGCCGCGCCCACCGGTGCAGTGGGTGCGGATGCTGCCCCGGCCAGCAGCAGACTACGCAACTGCAACTGATCCTGATCCTTGCGGATCAACTCGCGCACGTACTCGCTGCTGGTGCCGTAACCGCGCTGGCTGACCTGTTCGTCGACGAAGGACTTCAAGTCGTCGGGCAGGGATATATTCATCGTGCTCATGGACCGAGGTTAGATGGTTTGGCAAAATCCGGCAAGACGCCGGGCCGACACTACGGACCGTCGTACTTCTCCGACCTGAGCGGCTCTACAGGTCCGCTGGACTTTCTGCTGTCCTGGGTATTTCCCGCCGCAGCCAGCGTGCTGGTCTGAATCTGCCGGCAGGCAACCCCTGGTAAGCTCATGATGTCGTTGCCTGTGGTCGATGCGAGCACCGGCAGCACGCTCAGCCTCAAGCAGGCCATCCTCCGTTACCTCGGCTACTTCGTGGCCTTGCTGCCTTTGGGCCTGGGCATCCTCTGGGTGGCGTTCGACAAGCGAAAGCAGGGCTGGCAGGACAACCTGGCCGGCCGGTCGTGCCAGGTGACGAATCGTAGCAACTCACGGACTCCAGCATGCAACCCACTCCGCCCCCGGTGAACCCAGGCCTGCGCATCCGCGAGATTACGGAGGACGACGCGGCCGCGTGGCTGCCGCTTTGGGACGGATACAACGCCTTCTATGGTCGCACCGGGGAAACGGCGCTTTCGACCGGGATCACTGAAGCCACCTGGCGCCGCTTCTTGAATCCAGTCGAACCGGTGTTCGCCCTGGTCGCCGAACGTCAAGGCCGGATCGAGGGCCTCGCACACTACCTCTTTCATCTGAGTACCACGCGCATCGAGCCCGTCTGCTATCTGCAAGACCTGTTCACCAGACCACAATGCCGCGGACAAGGCGTGGGCCGAGCCCTGATCGAAACGGTCTATGCGCAGGCGAGGGCTGCCGGCGCAACGCGCGTGTACTGGCACACGCAAGTCGACAACCATGCAGGCCGCGCGCTGTACGACAAGGTGGCGGCGCATCTTGGCTTCATCGTCTACACGTACGATCAAGCAGACCGCCTGGGGGACAGACCCTGAGGGTCTGTCCCCGATCGCCCGGTTCGCGCAAGTGATTCGCGCCCAAGTCACAACCTGAAGGCAGATGGTTCCAGCCGGTGGGATGAAGTTAGACTCGGGGGTGCATTTCTTACCTCGCAGGATCCCATCGTGCCCCGCTTGACCCTCCGTATCGCCCTGCGCCTCTCATCCTGCCTGGCCGCCTGCACCCTCAGCCTCTCCGCCTTCGCGCAGCCGGCGCGTCCCACGGCCAGCGACTGCCACCGCATCGAATCCGCGATCGAGCGGCTCGCTTGTTATGACACGGCGAGCGGACGCGGCGGTGCGCGTACCCAGCCCGCGCCGACGATGGAGTCCGGACCCGCCGCAGCGACAGCCGCAGGCGCAGCCGGGGCAACGGCGGCCGGCCGGGCGCCGGCGGCAAGAGCGCGCTCGAGATCGATGATCGACCAGGCCTGGGGCTTCGACCCGGATTCGGCGCACTACGATCTGTCGCTCTACAATCAAACCTATTTTCTGGCCGCGCGGTACACCGACTCGGTCAACCGCGCCCCCTTTGCCGGGATGCTGACTGCGCTGAACAAGCCGGCGACCATCGACAGCACGGAAGCCGAGTTCCAGTTGAGCTTCAAGACGCGTCTTTGGACCACCGATGACCGTCGCCTCGGGGTCTGGGGCGCATATACGCAGAAGAGTCAATGGCAGATCTACAACTTGGACAACTCGCGGCCGTTTCGCGACACCAACTACATGCCGGAACTGTTCGTGAGCTATCGGCCGGACATCGAACTTCCGGGCGGCTTCCGCTGGGGGCTGCTCAACGCCGGCTTTAATCATCAGTCCAATGGACGGGCCGACGCGCTATCGCGCAGCTGGGACCGTCTGTTCGTCGAGGTCGGCGTCGAACGCAAGGATCTGCTGCTTACCGCCCGCGTCTGGCACCGGATTTCGGAAGATGCCAAGGACGACAGCAATCCGAGAATTACCGATTACCTGGGCTACGGGGAAGTGAGCGCACTCTACCGCTGGCACGGCAACAGCTTTGCAGGGGGTGTACGCGGCAACGTCAACACCGGCAGGGGCTCAATTCAGCTCGGCTGGACCACCCCGCCACTGCTCGGCGCGCTGCGCGGCTATGTCAAGGCATTCAGCGGATACGGTGAAAGCCTGATCGACTACAACTGGCGGCAGACCTCGGTCGGATTCGGCGTGGCACTGAACGACTCGATGGGGCGCTAGGCACTTCGGGCGCCAGGGCGCCTGGTTGGCGTACTCAGGTCGACGCGTCGATCGCCCGGTGCAGCACGTCCACCCCGAGCATGAAGTCGGAGATCTCCATCGCCTCGTGCCGGTTGTGCGAGCCGTGATCGTTGCGGATGAACACCATGGCGCTGGGCACGCCGGCATTGGCGAACACCGCGGCGTCATGACCGGCGCCACTGGCCAGGGTCTCGCCCGGCAGCCCGGAGCGTACAGCGGCATCCTGAAGCCGCTGCACCCAGCCGGCATCCATCTGCGCCGGTTCGGCATACAGGCGCCGGTCGAACTGGAAGTCGACGCCGCGCGCTGAGGCGATATCGGCGCATTCGTTGCGCATCAGCTTGTAGAACTGCTCCAGCGTGTCCGGACTCTGGCTGCGCACCTCGAAACTGAACGCGACATCGCCCGGGATCACCGACACCGCATGGCTGGCCGGATCGGTCGACACCATGCCGCAGGTCATCACCAGGTCCATACCCATCTGCTGCAGCACCCGCCAATGCTCGTCCAGCCGGGACAGCAGTTCGGCCACTGCGAGCACCGCATCCTTGCGCAGCCAGCGCGGCACCGCACCGGAGTGACCGGCTTCGCCCCGGGCATGGATCCGGTTGTGACGGATGTTGCCGCGGATGCCGGTGACCACCGCCACCGGCCACTCGCGCGCCACCATCACCGGCCCCTGTTCGATATGCAGTTCCAGATAGGCCGCGATGCCGGACAGGTCGAGCAGCGCCTCGCCGCATTCGATCCGGTCGACCGGCATGCCCAGGGCGGCGAACGCCGAACGCATCGTCGCCCCGGTCTCCCGGTGGGTCAGATCCAGATCGTCCCTGGTGAGCTTGCCGAGCAGACCGAGCGAGCCCATGTAGGCCTTGCCGTACCAGGCGCTCTCCTCCCCGCGCAGCGCCAGCACCCGCACCGGCTGCGGTGGCGTGGTGCCGGTCTCGCGGTAGTGGGTGAGCACCAGCAACCCGGCAATGACGCCGGCCAGTCCATCGAAGTTTCCGCCCTGGGGTACGGAGTCGAGATGCGAACCGATGACGATCGCCTTGCCTGCCGGTTCGTCCGGCAGGCGCAGGGTCAGGTTCTGCCCGGCATCGCGCTCAGCCACCAACCCGGCCGACTTGGCATAGGCCTCGACGATCGCCATCGCGCGCGCCTCGCCTTCGCCATAGCTCGCGCGGGTGATGCCGACTCCATCGAACGTGGCCGTGCGTACTTCATCGAAAAGCCGCTCGGCGATGCCCGAAAGCCGCTCCAGCTGAAGCGCTGGCCCCTCGCTCACCGCGCGTCCCCCGGCGCCACCGGAAAGCGCCCTGCCCCGCCATGAGCGATCGACCAGGCCACCGGGTCCGCCAGGAAAGTCTTGATCTCTTTCGCCCGTCCGGCTTCGAAGTAGTTCACCGCCTTGGACACCGCGAAGATGTCCTTCCAGGTCGCGAGCGCATGCAGGGTGATGCCGCTCTCGTCATAAGCGCGTCGGCTCTGCGGATAGATGTCGTAGTTGAAGATCACGAACACATGCTCCACCGTCGCGCCGGCCTGCCGCAGTGCGCGCGCGGCCCCGATCTTGGACAAACCGTCGGTGGTCAGGTCATCGACCAGCAGGCAGCGAGCATTGGCGGCGAGCTCGCCTTCGATCTGCGCGTTGACCCCCCAGCCGATCGGCTTTTTGCGCACATAGACCATCGGCAGGTCGAGCCGGTCGGCAATCCACGCGGCAAACGGGATGCCCGAGGTCTCGGTGCCGGCGATCACATCGACCTTGTCGCCGAGCCGGTCACGCAGGAGTGCTGCAGCATGATCCATCATCTGGCGGCGCAACCCGGGGCGAGACATCAGCCGGCGGCAATCGACATAGACCGGGCTCGCCCAGCCGGTGGTGTAGATGAACGGCCGGTCCTCGTAGACCAGCACAGCGCGGCTGGCGAGCAGCGCCTGCGCGCTGTCGGCAGCGATCGACGCGGCGTCTGCAGTGAGGGGAACTACAGTCATCATGAACTCCTGGCAGCCAGACGCGAATTGCGGAAACTCGATCTTACGGCATCTCCCTGGGGCGCATGGACTCACCCCAATGGACCCGCGGCAACAGACCCATGGCCATGGACCGACGGCGCTTGTGCGCTAGACTCGGACGGTGAATGCCTCCATGCCGATCGTCACGCTGGACAACGGGGTCCGGCTGCTCGCGATCCCGGCGCCGCACCTGCATACGGCTTCGGTCAGCGTGTTCGTGCGCTCCGGCAGTTCACATGAGGCCGCGCGCAGCAACGGCATCAGTCATGTGATCGAGCACATGGCGTTCAAGGGCACGGTGAACCGGGACGCGCGCCGGATCAACCTGGACGCCGAGCGCCTGGGTGCCGACGTGAACGCGCACACCGACAAGGATCACACGGCATACTACATGTACGGGATGCCGCAGCATGCCGGTGAGTTCGTCGACATGCTCGGCGACATCGTCCGCCATGCGAGCTACCCCGAGGCCGAACTCGAGCGCGAGCGCGAGGTGATCCTGGCCGAGCTCGCCGACGATCTGGACGACCCGATGTCGACCGCCTACCGGCTGTTCGATCAGGCGAGCTATGGCACGCACTCGGTAGCCCGCCCGGTGATCGGTACCCGAAAGACGCTGGCGCGTTTCACCCGCGACGATCTGGTCGCCCATGTCGCCAACCAGTACTCCGGGCTGAACACCGTGGTCGCCGCCATCGGTGACATCGATCGCGAGGCGATGCTGCACGCCATGTCCAGCGCATTCGCCACGATGCCGCGCGGACACGAGAACGTCATCGCGCCCCCGACCTGGCTGGGCGGCGCCCGGTCGCGCCGGGTCACCGGCAGCAGCCAGACCCATCTGGTGCTCGGATTCCCGATCGGGTCGCTGCGCGATGACGACCCGATCGCGCTCATCGCGGCCGCCCTGCTCGGCGAGGGCATGAGTTCGCCACTGCTGCACGAGCTGCGAGAGCGGCGCGGACTGGTCTATCACGCCGACTGCTCGGCCGACGTGATGGACAGCTGGGGCCAGTTCCGGATCGAAGCCTCGACCTCGCCGTCCAACCTCGCGCCACTGGTCGTGGCGCTGGAGACGATGCTGGCTGCCCACGCAGCCTCGATCGACCCCGAGGAGCTGGCGCGTGCACGCAATCAGGTCACGGTGGGCCGATTGCGCACACTCGAGCGCGCCGGCCGGGTGGTCGAGGACGCAGCGCTCGACCTGTTCGCCCTCGGGCGAATCCGGCCGCATGACGAGCGCCTGGTCAGCATCGCCTCGGTGACCCTGGACCAGGTGCGCACGCTGTTCCAGCGAATGCTGGCTGCAGGGCCGGCGATCGCGATCACCGGCAACGTGAAGCCGGGTATGCGCGAGCAGGCTGGCGCAGCCCTGGGTGCGCGCACCTAGGGCAGTTCGTCGAACAACTACGGCGCGGGCCGCCTGCGGCCAGAGGACACGGAGCCAGGGGACAGACCCTCAGGGTCTGTGCCACGTCCGGGGTCTGTCCCCCCGTCCGTGTCCCCGCGTTCCTGTTCATAGCGCTCGCATTCTGCCTCGACGCGGTGGATGCCAGGACTCCGCTATCGGCTGAGCAGGCGCTACTTCAGCCCGACCATTACATGATCGCGATATGCAGCACGCTTCTGCAGATCGGCATACCAGCGCTCCAACGCGGGCAGGCTTGCCCGTTCCAGTCCGTCGAAGGAATACCAGCGATAGACATAGATACCGATCGGGATGTCAGCGACGGTGAACGCATCACCGGCAACGAACCGCGAGCGCTGAAGATGCCGGTCGATCATCGCCAGACGGTGCTGGGTGTCGGCGATCGATTTCGCGATCGCCGCCGGGTCGCGCTGCTCGGGCGTCTGCCGCACCAGTGCGTTGAACATCGGGCTGAAGACCATGTTCAGGCTGCTCAGTTGCCAATCCATCCACTGTTCACCGATCGCCGCCTGCCGCGCATCGGCCGGATAGAAGCCCGGCGGGCCGTGCTTCTTCGCCAGATAGCGCAGGATCGAGTTCGACTCCCAGAGCACGAAACCGTCGTCCTCGACGAGGGTCGGGATCATCCCGTTCGGATTCATCGCCAGATACGCTGGCTCCTTGTTGCCGCCGAACTCGCGGCCCATGTCGAATTGGTCATACGCAAGCCCGATCTCGGCGCAGCACCACACGACCTTCTGTACGTTCGATGAACTGCGCCGCCCGTAGATCTTCATCATCATATGTTCCTCATCGTCACTGCTCGCTTTGTCGCTGCACACCTGCTGCGCCATTGACCTGCGCAATCAGGGCAAAAGCCGCCGCGCGCTCGGCAGCGGTTGACCCGACATTGATCAGCATCTCGTCGATGCCGGCCTCGAAAAAGCGTTGCACGGTCGCGCTGCAGGTGTGCAGCGAACCGGTCACCGCAAACGCCTCCACCGCCTCGTCCGGCACCAGCCGTGTCGCTGCATCCAGATCGCGCCGCGCCACACAGTCGATGATCGCCGCCTGATCGATCGGCAGGCCGGACAACCGGATGTTCTCGGCCATCAGCCGGTTACGAAAAAGGTAGGCCAGCTTGCGCCGCACGCCCTCGAACGAAGCGCGCTCGTCGGTGCCGAAGTAGGCGAAGCAGGCGCGCGGCCGTGCACTGGCATCGATGCCGGCCTGGGCGGCACCGCCGTCGAAGGCCTGCACACAGGAGGCGGCGAACGCGGGTGAAAAACCGGCAGACAGTTGCAGCGCAGCCGTCGTCGCCCCCGCCCGCCGCGCCATCTTCGGCTCCAGGGCGGTGACATAGATCGGAATCGCCACCCCGGCGGCCACCGACAGCGTCGCCCCATCCAGCCTGAACGTGCGCCCGGTCGCAGTCACCGGTTTGCGCTCGAACAGCGCGTCCAGGGCGCCGACGAAATCGCATACCGCATCCTCGGCGTCGGACACCCGCGCGCCCGACTGCGACAGATCGAGTGGATTGCCGATGCCGATCGAGGCAGCCACCCGCCCCGCGGCGAACTCGGCCAGGGTAGCCAGCATCATCGCCGTAGGGGTCGGATGCGCAATGAACGGCGAGATGTTCGACGGCACCACCCGCAGCCGCGACGTGCCCGCTGCGATGATGGTGGCCAGCGTGGGCGAGTCGCGACCGCCCAGATGCTGGGTCATCCACACGCTGGAGGCACCGGCGGCTTCGGCTTCGCGCGCCAGTGCACGCGCCTCATCCAGGGTCTCGAATCCTTCGATGCGCACGCCAAGCCGGCGGGGTCTCATCCGTGTGAGCTCATCAATCATCGTCCTTCTGCAGGGCTGGGTACTTCGGCGACCAACCCAAGTGCAAGCCGGCGCTGCTCGGGCGCGTCGGACACAGCAAATGTCTTGGCTGCAGCCTAGCACAGGGCGCCTGCCCCCCGATGCGCAGGCACCCACCACTGGAGCGCTTGCCAGGCGCACAGCGGCGACTGCATCAGGGCGAGCATGCTGCAGCGGACGCGCACTGCCAGGCTGGCAGGAACAGCCCCGGCGCGCGACAATGACGCTCAACGAGCCTGCCCGAGGTGTACCCGCATGTCTTCACCGATCTACCTCACTTCAAGCCAGTGCCAGTCGCTGCTGTCATCGCAGGACGTCATCGAGCAGATCGAGCGCGTAGTGGCCTGGGATGCCGAGGGCAAGATACGCTGGCCGGCACCGCGCAACATGAACATGCGCGATGCGCACGAGAACCACTATCACCTCAAGGCGTGCATCCTGGAACCCCTGGGCATCGCCGGCTTCCGCGTGGTGGCGCATCTGGCGACCGACGAGAACTCGCGTAACGCCACCCGTTATGTGGTGGTGGTCGATGCGGCCTCCTCGCGCACGCTGGCCTTCGTCGACGAGACCTGGAGCTATGCGCAGCGCACCGTCGCCTCGATCGTGATGGCCGCACGCCGGCTGGCGTTGCCCGAGGCCGGTGTTCTGGCGCTGGTCGGCGCCGGAAATCTGGCCACCACCGCGCTCGAGTACTACTCGAAGCTGTTCAAGCTGCGCGAGCTACGGGTGGTGTCGCGCCGGCCGCAGACGCGCGAGGCGCTGGCGAGGCTGGCCGAGTCGAAGTACAAGGTGCCGGCGCAGGCGATGGACAGCATCGAGTCGGCGGTGCGCGGCGCCGATCTGGTGCTCACCGCGACCAACAGCGGCAAGGCGCTGCTCGAGGCCGGCTGGATCGCGCCCGGCACGGTCGTCGCCACGCTCGACACCGCAGAGCCGGGCCGTGACTTCGCCGAGCAGGCCGATCTGTTCGTGGTCGACAGCCGCGAGCAACTGAACAAGGAGTTGATCGAGCTGTTCGGCGCGGATGGCCCGGGCTGGGTCGATGCGACAGTGGCCGAAGTGGTCGGCGGTAAACATCCCGGCCGCACCGATCCGAAACAGCGTGCGCTGATCGTCACCCAGGGCATGGCCAGCCAGGATGTGGCGCTGGCGCATCTGGCCTTTACACGTGCGCGAGATCGGGGCCTCGGCATGGCGATGCCTGAGGGCGGCGCGTAGGTCGGGCTGGGAATGAGTGGGACCGGGCCTATGTGCAGCAGAAGAACCTGTCCCATTCGCTGTGCTGGCGCGCGGACGCCGCACGCACGAATCCGCGGAGAATGCCTTTACCTCGGTTGAACCGGCGTGACTGGCAGCGTGACTGGCAGCGTGACTGGCGGCCGCAGGCTCAGGCGCTTCGCCCTTCGTACGAACTTTCGATCGTCGAACAAGGCCACGCTGATGCAGGCGCGATAGCTTGCGTGATGCAAGGCGTCCGCCAGATCGATACCGGCTTCACAACTGGTGATGGCCGAGGCGTGCCATAGTGCGGCATCGGTAGTGCCAGATGGCCACCCGGGTCCGGACCATTTCAACCGCCATAACCAGCCGCGCCACTACGCCGTCGCCCGGCAAGCTTCTTGGCGGACGCAGTGTGCTGCCGTCCAACCCGCGCAGCGTTCTCGACTGGGTAGCCGTGGTCCGAACCGGGATTCCGACCCGCGCGCTCGACGCACTCAGTGAAACGCTGCAGATCAGCCAGTCGGAGATTGCCAGCGCGCTGGGTATACCCTTGCGCACTCTTGCGCGTCGGCGCCGCGAGGGTATGCTCAACAGCGAGGAATCGGCGAAAGTGGTTCGCCTCGCGCGCGCTCTTTCGCGAGCCAGCCTCGTGTTCGAGGACTTCACTGGCGCGCTCGACTGGATGAAGACGGCGAACGATTCACTCAACGGCGAGGCGCCGCTGTCGTTGATGGATACCGACATCGGGGCTGAGGTCGTGCTGGACACGCTTGGTCGAATCTATCCCGGCAGTCATCCCGGATGGCATGGACATCGAGCGCCTGAACGCCGGGCAACTACCCGCGGAATGGCGCAACACCATGGCGCGAGAGGCATTGCAGGAAATCGGGAGCGACTGGGTTGCGAGTCGCCGCACCGCCGTCCTGGCAATGCCCAGTGCAGTGGTGCCAGGCGAACACAACTATCTGATCAATCCGCGGCATGACGCTTTTTGGCGGATCGGAATCGGATCTGCACAGGTGCTGCTCACCGATCGAAGACTGTTGCAGTATTGAGAAAGGGGGCAAGCACCTGATTCTCGAGCAGATCGAGCTCGGCTGAGATGGCAGTCTGCGCGCCGCCTACCGCTCGAGCATCACCTGCGGCGCCGCGAGCGCAAGAAAGTCATGCACGAACCGGCGCAGGTAGCGCCCACGCCGCACCACCACGCTCGCCACCACCGGCGCAAACCAGCGGCTGGCGTCGCGCGCCTCCAGTTCCGAATCGACCGCCGCGTCGAAGGCCACGGACGGCAGTACCGCGATGCCGACACCGCGCGCGACATAGGCCTTCACCACATCGGCATCGGTCGCCTGGATCACGATCTCCGGCGCGAGCCCCGCGCGCTCGAAAGCGCTGACCAGCCCGACACCGCCGGCATAGCGCTGCTCGAAGCCGATCACCGGATGGCGCGCGATCGCGCGCAGCGACAGCCGCCGTTCAGCAAGGATCGGGTGACCGCGGCGTGCCACCAGAATGCGGCCGATGCTGTAGGCCGCGTGCCTCTCGAGACTCGGGTCGACGGGGTTGGGGTCGGCACAGATGCCGATGTCCGCATCGCCGGCCGCCACCCACTGTGCCACCCGCTCCGGATCGGCCTGGCGAAGCAGCAGCCGCACTTGCGGATACGCCGCGCGAAACGCGATCACCGGGTCGACCAGCACATAGCGCGCGTAGACATGCGTGGTGGCGATCACCAGTTCACCCTTCGGCTCGCCGCGACGGGCCTCGCCGATCGACCCCAGGTCGGACACCTGCTGCAGGATTCGGCGGGCTTCATCGGCTACCGCAAGCCCCGGGGCGGACAGTCCGACCAGGCGTTTGCCTGCGCGCTCGAGCACGCGCAGGCCGAGTTCACGCTCCAGAAGCGCGAGCTGCTTGCTGATCGCCGGCTGCGTCAGATGAAGTTGAGCCGCCGCCCGGGTCAAACTGAACCGCTGGTCGACGATCGCCAGCAGGCAGCGCAGATGTCGTAGGTCCATCGACCGCCCTCCGCAACATGAACTGAAGGAATATCGCTATTCCGAGATTTCAGTTCGGGAATATGCCACGACTCGCTACGATGGCTTGCATCACCATTGCACAAGTGGAGTCATCATGCTCGATACCGTGTCGACCTCGATCCCTACCCGGTCCCCTACCCTTACCCCGAACCTTGCGCCTACCCCGACCCAGACCGACCGCTTCGGCAACCCGGTGGACCCGATTGTCCGCTATGCCCGCGGCACGATCCTCAAAGGCACCGAGCAGGAGGTGCGCCGCATGATCCGCGCGCGTCACATGGTCGGCGACCGCGTTCGGCGCCTGGGCAAGGACAGCGTCTAC
The DNA here is from genome assembly GCA_038205245.1 of Burkholderiales bacterium. Taxonomy (GTDB): domain Bacteria; phylum Pseudomonadota; class Gammaproteobacteria; order Burkholderiales; family CAIKXV01; genus CAIKXV01. The sequence goes on along the minus strand of JBBRCD010000033.1, from coordinate 22,897 downwards.
GACCTGTCGGGGATGAACCGCGGCAGCGGCATCGAGGCCGGCGACGTATCCCACCTGACCAGCCATGTGCCGTTCTTCGAGCGGTTCGAAGGCCATACCGAACCACTGGCCATGCGCCACATGGGCGCGAACCCGGACAAGCACGCCGCGCTGATCCTCAACCGGGTGTCGGCCTCCAGCTTCATCACCCTGACCACCGTGCTCTCGCCGGGCGATCAGGTTTATGCGCTGGCCCCGGCCGGGGGCGTCACCCACCCCTCCGCCGGCCGCCCGATATCGATGGCCGGTGCAGTAATGACCGAGTTCTATTCGCTGGAGGCACTTGCTGCTGCCTGGCAGGCCAACGGTGCGCCGCGGCTTTTGATCATCACGCCGATCACCGCGTCGAAGAAGCATCTGCCATTCGACCAGTTCCAGGGCGCGCTGCGCTTGCCGCGCGCCGAACACACGCTGGTGTATGTCGACGATGCCCACATGGCCTCGCGCATCGCCTACTTTCAGGAGCCGCGCACGTTCGAAGTGGGGGATGTCGACATCGCCGTGTGCAGCGCAGACAAGCATGTGGCGGGGCCGCGTGCAGGGGTGTTCGTCGGCCGCAAGGATCTGGTCGAGCAGATCGGCGCTCGCGCGTACGAACTGGGGCTCGAAGCACAGGCGGGACAGTATGTCGGGGTGGCCAATGCGCTGCGCAACTTCGATCCGGCAGCAGTGCGCGAAGCCGGCATGCTGGCCGAATCGCTGGTCGGCATGCTGGAGACCGAGTACGGCAAGGGCCGCGCCTATATCGGTGGCCCCGGCGTGTCGATTGCCGGCGACGACGTGGTCACCATCGCGCTCGAGCGGCGCGGCAACGTGCAGAAGCCGGCACTGGTCGCGGTCGAAGCCGCGGGCGTGGTCGCCATGCAGATGCTGAAGCAGGATGGCGTGCTCACCATCGGTGCGGTGTCGATGCCCGGAAGTTCACCGGCGGTGCGACTGATGATGTATCCGGACGGCAAGCGTCTGGGGCTGGAGCAGATCGCCGCGGCACTCGACCATGGCATCGACAAGCTCGCGCAGGTGATCGACGACCGTCCCGCAGCGCGCGCGTTGCTGCTCGGCGAATGACCGGCAACGGGAAGCGCCTATGTAACCGCGCCGCGCTGCCCTGCACGGCAGCGACCGCTGCAGTCCTGTCGATCGTTGCGTTCGCCGCTCACGCGCAACCGACGACCAGCGCCGCGGCACCGGCCTTCCCGGTCAAGGTGGTTCGCATCATCGTGCCGTTCCCCGCGGGCGGCGGCTCCGATGTGATCGGCCGCCTCCTTGCGCAACGGCTCACTGACCGCTGGCACCAGCAGGTGCTGGTCGACAACCGACCCGGGGCTGGCGGGTCGATCGGCACCGAGGTCGCGATACGCGCATCGGCGGACGGCTACACCACGGTGCTCGCATCGACCTCCGAGATCGCGATCAATCCATCACTTTACGCCAAGCTGGGCTACGACCCGGTGCGCGATCTGATACCCCTGGGACTGGTCGCCACAACGCCGCTGGTCGCGGTCGTTCTCCCCGCGTTCCAGGCGAAGTCACTGCGCGAGGTGATCGAGTTTGCCCGCGCGAAGCCGAAGCAACTCACCGTTGCCTCCGCCGGCAACGGCACGATCACCCATCTGTCCGCCGAACTGTTCCGCTCGATGCTGGGCCTTGAATGGGTGCATGTGCCCTACAAGGGTGCACCGCCCGCGCTTGCTGATCTGGCCGGAGGACAGGTGCAGCTGATGTTCTCGTCGCTGCCTGCCGCCGTGCCGCTGATCAAGGCCGGACGCATCCGCGCACTGGCCGTGTCATCGCGCGTGCGCGCCCAGGCCCTGCCTGATATACCGACCGCGATAGAGGCCGGTGTCGCCGGTTATGAGGTCGACTACTGGTACGGGCTGTTCACGCCGCTGGGCGTGCCGGCAGCCACGCTTTCGCAATTGCGCGGTGATCTGGCTGCAGTGCTCAAGAACACCGAGTTCGCGGCTTCGCTGGCGGCGCAGGGCGCGTTACCGAGTACGCAAACGGTGGCAGAGTTCGCGGCATTCATTGGGGGCGAGTCTGAGAGGTGGACCCGCGTGGTGAAGACGTCGGGGGCGAGGGCGGACTGAGAAAGGGATCTGCGTCAATACGTCAGGCTTCCTCCCAACCTCGCGGACATCGTCGAACTCCGCGGTAGGCGCTAAGCCCGGCGCGGGGACAGACCCCTTCCTGTATCTGTCCCCATGGCGTTGCTGCGTCGGGACTTGAAGCTCGTGTACGGAGCCGCCCTGCCCCGCCTGCTAATAAACCTCCGGCACATGCATCTCCGGCGGCACCGGCTGCCGGTGATAGTCCTCGTGCCGGATGCGTTGCGGCAAGTCGATGGGCGCATGCTGCACTTCAGCGTAAGGCATCTGCGCGAGCAGGTGCGCGATGCAGTTGAGCCGCGCCTTCTTCTTGTCCACCGCCTGTACCACCCACCACGGTGCTTCGGGAATATGGGTGCGCTCGAGCATCACTTCCTTGGCCTTGGTGTACGCCTCCCAGCGCCGCCGTGATTCGAGATCCATCGGGCTCAGTTTCCACTGCTTGAGCGGGTCGTGAATACGGCCGAGGAAACGCGAGTGCTGTTCGTCATCGGTGATCGAGAACCAGTATTTGATCAACTGGATGCCGGAGCGAACCAGCATCTTCTCGAACTCGGGGACAGAGCGGAAGAACTCCTCGTACTCCTCATCGCTGCAGAAGCCCATCACCCGCTCGACGCCGGCACGGTTGTACCAGCTCCGATCGAACAGCACGAGTTCGCCGGCGGCCGGCAGGTGAGACGCGTAGCGCTGGAAGTACCACTGGGTGCGCTCGCGGTCGTTCGGCGCCGGAAGCGCCGCGACCCGGCACACCCGCGGGTTCAGCCGCTGGGTGATGCGCTTGATCACGCCGCCCTTGCCGGCAGCGTCGCGCCCCTCGAACAGGATAACCACCTTGTGCCGGCTGGCCACCACCCAGTCCTGCAGCTTGACCAACTCGCCCTGCAGGCGGAACAGCTCGCGGAAGTACAGCCGCCGCTGTTCCTTCTCCTCACTGGTGCGGCCGCCGCTGTCGCCATCGATGAGGCGGTCGTCGAGCTCCATCTCCAGCTCCTCGTCATAGCTGTCGATCAGGTCGAGATACACCCGCTGCATCATCTGCTCTTCGGATTCACCGGCTCGGTCGGTCATGTCGCCTCGTCGTTTGGAATGATTGTTCGGCAGAGGTGTCCGGAGGAATGTCGCCTCAAGTCTGGACGCGAACAGATTGCAACAGCGGGATGACCGGCGCATGACGGGCGGTCAAGGGCTGCCCGGTAGGCCAACCGACAGGGTAGGATGCGGCTGCGGTGCACTCCGCACCGCAACCTGCATGAGGAGATCACCCCATGGCTGCACTTCAACCCGGCGCGAACGCGCCTGAATTCTCGCTTGCTTCGCACACTGGCACCACTCTGACCCTGTCCGGCTTCAAGGGTCGGCGCCTCGTGGTGACCTTCCTGCCGTTTGCCTTCACCGGCGGATGAAAGAATCAAGTGAGCGGGTTCCGTGAGAACTACGCACAGTTTCAGGCGCTTGACGCAGAAATCCTGCAGATCAGCGCCGACCCGGTCCCAAGCCTGAAGGCCTGGGCAGAACAACTCGGCGGACTGCCGTTCCCGCTGTTGTCGGACTTCTGGCCGCACGGCGCGATCGGTCACGCCTACGGCGTGTTCAACGACGAGCGCGGCATGGATGCGCGCGCGATGTTCATCGTGGACGCGCAGGGAATCATCCGGCACTCGCATGTCTACGCCCCGGGAACCATTCCCGAGAGCGCCGACCTGCTGGCAAAGCTGGCATCGGTCTGACCCTCTGTCGAAAGTCGTAACCGAAGCAGGCGGCCGGCCAGTCCCGCCGCCTGCCTCAGCGAAAAGGCAGAAAAGGATCAGGGTCACTCCGGGTAGTAGCGCGCAGTGACCCTGGCCCCTTTCCGTTTTTGCCCTTTTTCCTACCAGCCAAGGGTGCCCGGGTCTCCCTTGAACGGTCCGACCACTGCCGGGGTGATCCAGCCGCCATAGAAGTCCCCGGGTTGCGCGGTCACCCGCATCTCACCGATGAAGGCGGCATCGACTCGGGAGGGATAGAACGCCAGCGCATCTGCGATGGCGGCAAAGGCAGGCGTCGGTTTCAGGTAGCTCCAGGCGGCGCGCGAGGACAGGCGTGCACCGACCCGAAGGTCGAAGTAGCTGGCCGCGCCCTTCCACTCGCAGCGACTCTGGCCACCCGCAACCGGATGCAGGAACGCCATGTTCACATCCTCGCGCGGGATGTACACGGTCGGCGGGTGGCTGGTCTCCAGCACCCGCCAGGCGCGCTCACTGCGCGCGATCAACTCCCCGGCGAACTCGACCCGGACCTCTCCCGCCTGCGGCTCGAGGGCGGGCGGCCGGGGATAATCCCACACCGATTCCTGGCCAGAGGCGGGGCGTTCGCGTTTCATGGCTTCCTCCTTATCCAGTCTGGTGGCCAGGCGCGACCCGGTCGGGCATGTCCCGTCGGGCATGCCTCATCGGGCACGGCATAGACAAGGATGCACCATCCGGCGCCCGCAAACAGTGTTGATAGGGGTGTCGGTCAGGCAAGGGTCGGGCGCATCGCGCCCGGCAAACTGCGCGACAATCCGGTGAGAGCGGCCATCGGCGGCCGACAAGAGGAGAGCGCCATGGCCAGCACCTATCGTCCCGATGCGTCGTTCGCAGTACGCACCTGGGACATCGAGTTCCGTAGTGCGTCGACCGGCACGCCGACCGGCACGCCAACCCGCGCGCCGATGCGCACGCTGATGGCGCGCGTCTACCAGCCGCAGCCGGACGCGCAGCGGCCAGGCCCGTTCCCGGCCTTGCTCGATCTGCATGGCGGCGCGTGGAACAACAAGGACCGCCTCGCCAACGCGCCCATGGATCTGGCTCTGGCCGAGAGCGGAATGCTGGTGATCGCGATCGACCTCACGCTCGCACCCGAGGCACCTTATCCCGCCTCGGTGCAGGACGCCAACTACGGCGTGCGCTGGCTGAAGGCAAACGCTGCGCAGTGGCATGGCGACCCGGCCACCATGGGCGTGCTCGGCAATTCCAGCGGCGGCCATCTGGCGCAACTGCTCGGCATGCGCCCGCGCGATACGCGCTATGGGGCACTGCCGCTCGTCACGCATCCGCAACTCGACGCCACGGTGCGCTATGTCGCCACCCGTTCTCCGATCAGCGACCCGGTGGCACGCTTTCAGGTGGCCGAGCAGAACAACCGCGAAGAGATGATGGAGAACACGCGGACCTTCTTCAGACCCTGGGAGGCGATCCACGAAGCCAGCCCGCAGGCCATTCTGGACCGCAGCGAGGCGGTCGAACTGCCGCCGATGCTGGTCATGCAGGGCGAGCTCGACGACAACGTAGTGCCGGCGATCCAGCAGAAGTTCGCGCAAAGTTATCGTGCGGCCGGCGGCGAGTGCGAACTCGCCATCTTCCCTGGCTGCGGCCATATCTGGGTCGCCGACCCGGGGCCGCAGACCGATGCAGCCCATGAGATGGTCAAGGCGTTCATCGCCCGGGTACTCGCGCAGTGATGGCGCGCAGCGCGGGCCTGCGCTGCACCGAAGTGCGATCGCTCTCGCTGATCGAGGACGCACGCGCCCGTGGCGTCACCCTCCGCGGCCGCGGCAACGAACCGGGCTGGCTGCTCGAGATCGGACCAGGCAACCGGGTGCTGCTCGATGAACAAGCCGGGCCACGGCGCTCGATCTGGACCGATCTGGCTCCAGCACCCGGCCCGGTCCCGGGCAGCAGCCGCAACCAGGCGGAGTCTGCGGGCCGCGATTACCGGATCACTGTGCTGCCCGATGCCTGTGTCGATGACATGAGCGGCGAGCGGTTCGCCCTCAGCGTACTGCTGGAAGTCGATGGTAGACGTTTGCGTGGCTGCGGAACGCGAATAAGCGAGTGAACGACGGACGACTGAACGACGGGACGGCTGAACGTCGGCCACTGAACGTGAGCGACCGGCCAGCGACGACAGACCGGGCCGGCAGCGCGCCGCCGACTACCAGCCGGAGAAGCGTGGCCAGGTGGCGACGATACGGTTGCCTTCGATCACCCGATAGGTATCGAACTGCGCGCCGGTGGCGCAGGCGTGATTGGGCAGCACCCGCAGGAGCGAGCCGATCGGATACCGGGCCGCCAGATCGGACGCTGGCGCGCCCGCACGGAGCGATACGATGCCGTGCTCCTGGTTGGCGCCACTCATCCACAGATCCGTGATCGGCGCGCCGTCGACATCGCAGATCAACCCGTAGCCATGGTCGATCTTCTGCTTCTGCGTTCCCCGGTCGCGGCTCATCGCCATCCAGCCGGCATCGACGATAAGCCAGCCCTTGTCCGGCCGATGCCCGATCACGCTGGTGAGCACCGACAGGGCGATATCGTCGACACCACAAACGCCGATGCCGGCCATCACCAGATCGAAGAACACATAGACGCCGGCGCGCACTTCGGTGACACCGGTCAGATCGGTGGCCGACAGCGCAGTGGGCGTCGAGCCCACACTCACCCGTTCGCACGGCAGACCGGCCTCGCGCAGCGCCTGGGCGCAGGCGAGCACGGCATCGCGCTCCTGCGCCGCCATCGCTGCCAGCGCCTGCGGTGTATCGAGATCATACGAGCTGCCGGCGTGGGTCATCACGCCAGCGAGCAACCCTGCGGCATCGAGCACCCGGCCGATGTCGAGCAGCACCGGATCGGCCGGGCGCACGCCGGAACGGTGCCCATCGCTGTCGATCTCGATCAGCGTCGGCAACATTTCGCCAGCGTCAGCGCTGGCGCAGGCCCGGACCACCGCGTGCGCTGCCGCCACCGAATCGACGATCACCGACAGCCTGCAGCCACGGGCACCCAAGCGCAGCGCATGGGCAAGTTTGTTCGGTGCGATCGCCACCGCGTACAGGATGTCCTGCACCCCGGCTTCGAAGAACTGCTCCGCCTCCTTCAGCGTGGACACCGTGATCGCCTGCGCCCCGGCATCGATCTGCGCCTGCACCACCGGCAGGCTCTTGCTGGTCTTCACATGTGGACGCAGCCGGCAACCCAGACTGGCGACCTGGGTCTGCATGCGCAGAATGTTGTAGTCCATCCGGGCGCGCTCGAGCAGCAGCGCCGGGGTCTCGAGGTTGTGCAGTTGTTCCAAGCAGCGGCTCCGGTAGGGTCATCCGCGGGCAGGGGCCGCGCGCCGAGATTGTAGGGCGGCTGCAGGCAGTCTGGGCGCGGCGCACTTGCGCACCTGCGCGCGATCGGGCCGATGCCGGCGATTTCTGCTGCAGGTCACGCGATGCCGAAGAGCGCGCGTCACGCCTGATTCATCGCCGCACACCGTCTCTGTACCGGGCTCAGAGAACCGCGCCCGCCAGCACGAACACGGCCAGCCAGAGCAGCAGGCTGCGCCAGACCAGCGCGCTGGCGCGGTCCATCTGCGCAATGGCCAGCGCGTACGAGTCGGCGTCCCAGCCTGCACCATCGAAATGATCGGCTGCCGGTTGACCGGGCATCACTGCCGCCATCGTCGGCCGCCCGAGTGCGCCGAGTGCGGCTGCGACCATGGCCACCCTCGGGGCGCTCGCGCGTTCGCGCGCAGCACCCTGCCAGCCCTCGGTCGCCCCGGTGAAGTCCCCGGCCAGCGCGAAGGTGCCGGCCGCCAGCCGGCACGGCAACTGATCGAGCCACTGCATCGCCTGCCCGGCCACTTCCGCGAAGCCCGGGTGTGCACTGGCCAGGTCCGGCGCACCCCAGCGCGTGGCCAGCCATTGCGCAGTTCGGTACAGCAGCGCACCACTGGCGCCAGGCAGCAGCGCAAACCAGAACAGCACGCCGAACAACTGGTGTGTGCACAGCGTCAAGGCTCGCTCGATCGCCTGGCTGGCGATGGTCTGCGGCGTCGAGGCCGGCAGCGCCGAGCCCACCGGCACCAGCGGTGCACCGGTCCAGTCGGCGAGCGCTGCGCCGGCCAGATCGAGGCGGCGCAACTGCAGCGCATTGCGCACGGCGAGGTAGCGCAGGCGCAGATCGCGCACACCGATGCACAGGCACAGGATGCCGATCACCCATGCCGCCCGCAGCAGACCGTTGACCAGGCCGAGCAGATAGCCTGCGATGCCGGCTGCAATCGCGACGCCCAGCGTGATCGTGGTCCAGGCGAGCCATGCATGCCAGGCACGCCCGCCATCGAACCCCTGCGCCCAGTGCGCAGCGAGCAGATCGGCGCGTACCGTCCAGCGTGCAGGCAGCCGCGCGCCACGCCACTGCTCGAGCAGCAGGGCAGCGATGATCGCCAGTGCGCTCATCGCGTCATGGGTCGTGCCGGGCGCGCACGGCCGCTATCGACGCAACCTCAAATAGATCTCCGGCAGCTTCGCCGGCAGGCTGCCGACATCATCGAGCACCAGATAGTGACCACGGCCAAAGATCTGCGGCAGATACTGGTTGGCGAGCGTGTCCACGGTGATGCAGAACGGATGCACGCCCGCGTTGATCGCTTCCTTCACTGCCATCCGGGTGTCTTCATGCAGGTAGCGCCGGTCACCGCCATCGTCATAATCTTCCGGACGTCCATCGGAGAGCAGCAGCAGCAGGCGGCGCGGCGTCTGTACACCTTCGAAACGATGCACCGCATGGCGGATCGCGGCCCCCATGCGGGTGGCCAGGCGCCCGGACAGACCACCGACGGTGGCGCGCACCTGATCGTCGTAGGGCTGCTCGAAGTCCTTGATCCGGTAGTAGTTGACGTTGTCCCGATACTTCGAACAGAAGCCGGCGATCGAATAGGGATCACCGACTTCCTCCATGCTCTCGGCAAACAGCATCACGCCAGCGCGTATGGTGTCGACCAGCCGCCCGTTGCCATCGGCCACGGTCTGCATGATCGAGGTGGACAGATCGGCGAGCAGCGTCACCGCCACATCGCGGTTGCGGATCGCGCGCCGCTTGTACACCCGGGCCTCGGGCGATCGCCCCGCAGCGCGCTCGGTGACATAGCGGACGGTCGCTTCCAGATCGAGATCGTCGCCATCCATTTGCCGGGTCAATGGCGCAGGTCGGGTCGGTTTCTGCGACTGGATCGCCTTCTTCAGCCGCTTGAGCGTGCCGGAATGACGTTCGGCGAGCCGTTGCGCCTCGGCCGGGTTGGACTCGGCCAGCACCTTCTCGGCGACCCAGGCCCAGTCGACCTTGTAACGGTTCTCGCGATAGTCCCACTCCGGATAGGGCAGCCCGCGGTCCGGACCCTTGCCCTTGTCCTGCTGCTGTGTGGGACGCTCGCCAGCACGGGTCTGGCCGGTGCCCTTGCGGTTGGCGGCAGACTGAGCATGCGCGGCTGCGCCACCGCTGTCGTCGGCCTCGGCATCCTGCGGCCCGGTCTCCTGCTCGACCGACTCGCTGTCCTCGTCCGGCTCGCCCTCGCCTTCACCGGACTCGGACTCTTTCTGTTCGCTGCGTTCGCTCTGGCTGCCCGGCCCCTGCGCCGCCTTCACCTCATGACCCAGGTTGGGCGAGCGGCCCGGCAGGTAGGCGTTCTGCACCTCTTCCGGGGTAGCCGGATTCGGCAGGTCGAGCTGCGGCAACAGCGCGCGTGCAATGCGAAACGCATCGATCACGGTCGCGTCCGGTTCGAGCAGACGCGCGAACGCCGCCACCGCCGGACCGGTCAACGCATGGCCGCGGCCGAGCGCGAACTGCAATGTGGACAGCGCCAGCTCGTAGTACGCACGAGATGCCCCTTCAGGCATCGGCACCAGCGCCGCGAGTCGGGCCATGCGCCGCATATGGGTCGGGGCAATCATCGAGATCGCATGATCCACACGCAGGTCTTCGCAGATGTCGAACAGCAGCTTGAACCGCACTGCGTCATCGCCGAACTGGGCGACCAGCGGCTCCCAGGAAATCGCCCGCGCCTCGGTGATCTCGGCATCCAGGCCGAGCTGGGCGAACAACTGCTTGAGCGGCGCCACCGCGTAGGTGCCGAACTGAAGATGGCCTGCCACATGCAGCACGCCGAGCACCGCGTGCTCACGATCTGGCAGGGTGACCGGGGCGAGCAGCGCCCGGCCGTCGGTCTCGACGAACGCACGGCCCTTGTCCGGCGCCCAGCCGCTGTCATGCACTTCGTACGCTACACCATACCAGGCTGTGAGCAGCATCTTGAGGAAACGCTCGTTCTGCTGTGCCCGGAAGCCGGGCAGGTCATCGAGCAGCAGACGCAGACTCTCCTCCGACTCCAGCCGGAAGTAGGCCTCGCCGCGGAACCGGTCGGCGGTCAGTACATCGATGCCGCGCCGCGCCCACGGCGCGATCGCGCCGGCGCCGAGCAGGGCGCGCACCCGGATCGCCCCGGGCAGAAAGGTGGCCAGCGCCAGCCGGCGGGTGGTGAACAGTTCCTCGGCCGGGGCGCTCAACTGCTCGATACCGGACACACCCTGCCGGCCCGCCAGGTCGCGCACCGGCGTGTTGAAGTACGCACTGCCGCTGTCGGCATGCCGGCCGCACCAGGCAAAGCCGATATCCGCCCAGCGAATCTCGCCGTTGAGTCCGAGCGCGGTATAGGCATTAGCCAGATTGCCCATGAAGCCGTCCACCGACTTCCAGGAGCCCTGATAGTCGAGAAAGCGCAACGCCTGCCGGGTCCACGGCAGCACCACCCCGGACGCCTGAGCGACCTCGGGCGTGGCGCGGGTGAAGGCGCGCCCGGCATCCCGGTCGAACTCGAACAGACGCCGGCAGGCGGCCAGCCACTCCAGCGCAACCACATCGCCATGCGCGGCGATCGACGGCAGCACCGCCTGGGCGTCACGATGGGCAACGAAGGACAGCGTGGCCAGTGCTTCCAGCGCCTGGCGCAGCGTGTCGGTCACTGTCGCACCGGTCACTGTCGCACCGGCCACGATGGTACCGTCCGCCGCAGTACCGGTCGGCCGCGCGCCAGATCCGTCCTGCGCCAACCCGCCGCCCGGGGGCACCGCTGCTTCGGTCATCTCAACTTCTCCCAATCACCCGGCGCGAGACATAGCGCCCGATCCAGAGTCCGGCGCCAAGCAGCACGATCAGGCCGATCACGATATGGTCATGCTGCTCGACATCCTTGAGCAGCGCCTCCAGTGCACTGCCGAACAGATAGCCTGCGCCACCGATCACCAGCGTCCAGATCGCAGCCCCTGCTATATTGAACACCAGAAACCGCCAGACCGGCACCGCACTCATGCCCAGCGCAACCGGCGCTGCGATCCGCAACCCGTAGAGGAAGCGATTGATGATGATGATCGCGATGTCGTAGCGCACGATCCAGCCCTTGATCCGCTGCACCTTCGCGTCGAGCTTCGGAAACCGGTCGAGGAACGGCCGGCCGAACCAGAGCCCGGTGACGTAGTAGGCCAGATCGCCGAAATAGGTGCCGAGCATGGCCACTGCAGCGACCAGGCGCGGGTCGAGCAGCCCCTGGTGCGCGGCAATCATGCCCAGCACCAACACGGTCTCGCCCTCGAGAAAGGTTCCGACGAAGATGAACAGATAACCGTACTCGCGGATCAGCATGGGCAGATCCAGCCCGAGATTGGCGAAGAAATTCATCGCACGAGCGCCAGGCGCCCGGCCACCGAGGGTGCGGCGCGCAGACCGCTACTCGAAATGGGCGCGGACGATTTCCAGCAGCGCCGCAGCGAGTTCGATGTCATCGGTGACCGGATTGATGATCGCGACCTGGCAGGCCTCGATCGGCGACAGACCGGCACTGATCATGTTGGCCGCGTAGACCAGCGCGCGCGTGGAGGTCACTTCGTCCAGACCGTGGTCTTTCAGTGAACGCGCCTTGCGCGCAATCGACACCAGCCGTGCCGCGCTGTCGGCGTCGAGCCCGGGGACTTCGTTGACCAGGATGCGCCGCTCGGTCTCTTCGGCCGGAAAATCGAAATTCAGACCGATGAACCGCTGCTTGGTCGAGGGCTTCAGATCCTTGAGCACCGTCTGATAGCCCGGATTGTAGGAGATGACCAGCAGAAAATCCTCATGCGCGCTGATCTCACGGCCGATCTTCTCCAGCGGCAGACGCCGGCGGTGGTCGGTCAGCGGATGAATGATCACCGTCGAGTCGGTGCGCGCTTCGACGATCTCGTCCAGATAGCAGATCGCCCCAACCTTGACCGCGCGGGTGAGCGGACCGTCCTGCCAGACCGTCTCGTTGCCCTCCAGCAGGAAACGCCCGACCAGATCGGATGACGTCAGGTCTTCATGGCAGGACACGGTAACCAGCGGACGGTTCAGGCGCCACGCCATGTGCTCGAGGAAACGGGTCTTGCCACAACCGGTCGGACCCTTGAGCATCACCGGCAGGCGTTTGCTGTAGGCCGCCTGAAAGATCTCGACCTCGCGCCCCTGCGGTTCGTAGTACGGTGCTTCGGCGGTCGATCGCGCCGGGGGAACGATATCGTGGTCAGCGGCCTGCGGAGGTGTGATCGGGTCGTTCATGCGGAGGTGTCAGGACGAAACTGAAGACGAAACTGAGGACGAAACTGAGGACGAAAGGGAGAACAGGACGGGTAACAAGACTGACAGATCTGAAGCGTCGGGACCGGCAAGGCGGGTGCGACGATGTCAACGCGAAGAGGATAGCACGCCACCCAGCGCGACCCGGGCCGCTGCGGCAGTCGACGCAACGGGCGGCGCGGTGGTCGACCTACCCCCGCCGCGCACTTCGAACGTCACCTCGTCAACGACCTGTCCGCTGGCGCCGACCAGCCGCAGGCGGTGCCGCCCGGCCACCGGGCGCCAGGCAAACGCCTTGTCTGCCGGGCCGAGCGTCGCACCTTCGAGTTGCCAGGTGAGGCCGCGCGACACTGGCGCGGCCGACAGCAACAATCGCTGTCGGGCCTCGGGGATGTCCGGGTCGAGGGCGATGACCAACCCCGCGCCCGGATAGACGATGCGCGCGGCGCTCGCCCGGGCCGCCCGTTCCACCGTCGCCATGCCAGTGCCGGCGAGAAACCATTCGGGAGCCGCTGCGCCGCCGGTCTGCCCCCGGGTCACCACCTGCTCGACACCGGCAGGCGACGTTGGCGGCTGCGATGGCGACCCGCGATGCAGGTGATCGATCAGCGCCTGCCACACCGGCGCGGCACCGGTCACGCCGGACACATCATGCATCGGCGATCCATCGAAGTTCCCGATCCAGACGCCGACCGTGTACCGGCTGGAGAAGCCGACACACCAGTTGTCGCGCATGTCCTTGCTGGTGCCGGTCTTCACCGCACTCCAGCTGCGGGTCGACAACGCGCTGGCGAAACCGAAGGTACGCGCGCCGGCGGCCCGGTCGGCCAGCATGTCGGTCACGATGAACGCCGAGGCTTCGCTCAGCACACGCTGCTGTGCGGGCAGCCGGTAGGCCGCTGCGGTCGCCGTCGAGGTCGAAGTGGAGGTGGACGTCGGGGGCGTCATCGTCAGTGCCGAGGCGACCCCGCCATTGGCCAGCGTACGAAATGCGTTGACCAGCTGCCACAGCCGAACCTCGGCCGAACCCAGCGCCAGCGAGTAGCCATAGAACTCGCCGCTCTGCTTGACGTCGGCAAAGCCGAGTGCGCGCAGCCGGTCAGCGAACGGGTCGGCACCGACCAGCATCAGGGTGCGCACCGCCGGCACGTTGAGCGATCCGGCAAGCGCGCTGCGCAGGCTGGCCCAGCCGCTGAACCGCCGGTCATAGTTGTTCGGCACATAGAGCCCGTTCGCCGCGACCAGGTCGATCGGGGAGTCGTCCAGCAGCGAGGCTGCAGTGAGCAGGCGCCGCTCGATCGCCATCTGGTAGAGGAACGGCTTGAGCGTCGAGCCCGCCTGCCGCTGCGCCTGCACGCCGTCGACGAACGGCGCGCTCGCCCGCTCACCACTGTTGCCGACATAGGCCAGCACTTCGCCAGTCACGTTGTCCACCACCAGCACGGCACCATCGCGCGCGTTGCGCCCGGCGATCGACTCGAGCTGGCTGCGCAACAGATCAGTCGCGTAACGCTGCAGATCCCGATCCAGGGTGGACAGCACCGGCCGCAGGTCTGCAGACACTGTCCCTGCTGCGCCCTTGTCTGCAAACAGCGTGCGCGCGACATGGGGCGCCAGCGCGACCCCTCTGCTGATCGACGGCGGTGAGGTCAGCCGCCGGCTGGCAAGGGCCAGCAGGCGATCGCAGGAGACGCTGGCCGAGTTGCGCTCTGCCAGCCGGCAGGCGCGCTGCGCCACCGACCGCGCCGGTGCATTCGGACGCGCGAGCAGCGCGGCCAGCAGCCAGCTCTCGGCGTCATCCAGGGCCGACGGCGACTTGTCGAACAGTCCACGTGCCGCTGCGGACACGCCCTGCAGTTCGCCGCGAAACGACACCCGGTTCAGATAGGCCTCGAGCACCTGATCCCGATGCCAGTGAACACCGAGGCGAAGTGCCGCTTCCAGCTGCCGCACCTTTTGCCAGGGCGAGCGGCGGCCGTGCGCCGGCAGCAATGCGGGATCGAGCAGACCGGCCAGCTGCATGGTGAGGGTGCTCGCGCCACGCACCGGACCGGGCTCGCCGGCCAGCCGGGCGCGCAGCACCGCAGCGATCGCCAGGACGTCGACGCCGAAGTGCTGTTCGAAACGCCGATCTTCAGTGGCGATGATCGCCTGCCGCAGCGCCGGAGAGACGTCGGCGAGCGCGGTCCACTCCAGACGCCGCACCCGGTCGTTCACCCGCTGGACATGCAACGCTTCGCCATGCCGATCGAGCAGCCAGCGATCGCTCGGTGTGGTGTTCGCGCGCACCGTCTCGAACCCTGGGGTGACCAGCCAGGAAACGCAGAGCAGTAGGGCTGCCGCCGCCAGTCCCCGTGCCAGCAAGACCCGCGCGTCAAGGGCCCGCCTCACTGCTGGACCTCGACTGCGGCGTTCGGAAGTTCGCCGAAAACGTCCGGTGCGTACATCGCCTCGACCCGTGTCGTCGGCAGTTCGAAACGCCCTGACTGGTTGAGTCGCACTACATACTCGGCAGCGAAGCGCCCCTTGGGTACCAGTCGCCAGTAGCCGCGCCAGCCCTCGAACGAGCGCTCTTCGAACACCAGGATGGCGCGTGACTGGGTGTCGAGGCGAATTGCCGCACTGGCCGCACTCGCCGCCAGCGACGACTGCCCGCCCAGCCCGGAGCCCAGGATGGTCGACCCAGCCGGTACCGGATCGCTGACCACAACCCAGGTCATGTCGGTCTGCGCTTCGATCGACAGACGCACCCGCATCAGGTCGCCCACCGACCAGCGCCCTGGCACCTTCTGCTCGACCGCGCTGACCGTGCGCTCGATTCGATAGCCGGCATCCAGCCGCTCACGCAGCGGCACCGCGGCGCGGCTGCTCACCGTGGCCCACGGCCGGCCGGTTCCTTCGTGGCGCAAGATCAGCGTGCGCGGGCCGGTATCCTTGCTCGCGCCCTTGCCCGCGCCCTCGCCATCGCCAGGCCACGCCAGGCTGACCTGCCTTGATCCGTCTGCCGCTGCGGCCGCCCAATCCACCGTTCGCGTGCCGGCCCCGGCAGCCGGGGCAACACCCGGTGTCGGGGTCACGCCGCTGGTGGTGCTTACCGTCGTGCTGCCACTGACCGGCTGGCTCTCGAAGCGGCTGCCGAACTTCGCCATCGCCAATACACCCCAGGCGTTGGCCACCGTGGTGTCCCACCGGCCGCGCTGCTGGCGAACAAGCGCGCCGCGCGCCATACGCGGCAGGTCGTCGCGCCAGCGCGGATCGTCCATCACCGCGAGCAGCAGCCGGTTGGTGTTGACATCCCCGGAGATCATCAGCCACCAGAGCCGATCGGTCTTCGCGTCCGACAACCCCATCACACTGCCCTGCACACTCAGTCGTGCGCGCAGCAGGCGCCCCACTTCATCCAGCCGCGCCTCGCGCTGCGGCAGCTTGGGCGTGCGCGCGAGCAGCGACTGCCAGTCGAGCAGCGCCGACGTCGGCCACAGCTGCGGCTCGATCGAGATCGATTCCAGCCAGGACGGGTCGATCGCGACCCCGCTTCTGGCCAGCGCATCCAGGGCCGCAAGCCTGCGCAGCACCAGGTCGGCGACCGGCAGGTCCGAAGCACGGTTCAGCCGGCCCTGAACGAAGCGTTCCAGCGCGCGGGTCATCGACTCCAGCGCGGGCTTGGGTACCGGCCAGCCGGCTTCATGCGCGATCGCCAGCAGATGGCTGGTCAGCACGTCGCTGCCTTCGCGCATCACCGGGAAGAACCGGGCCAGGCCGTCCCGATCGAGATAGGCCGGCAACGCAGCCATCAGCCGGTCCCAGGCGGCACGGTCGCCCAGGGCAATCGCGCGCGAGCTCTGCTGCTCTAGACAGGTGTACGGATACTGCTGCATGTACTCGCGTACACCGCGCAACTCGCCGGCGAGGCTGCGCGCCAGCGACACCTCGATCGCGCCGCGGTCGGCAAGCGCGTCGGCCGGGCGCTGCACCGGGATAGTTGTCGGCTCGCTGCCTGCAGCCTCGACCTGCACGATCGTGGCCTGCAACGTGCGCACCGGCACCGCAGGCACGATACGCTGAACGATACGCAGACGATCGGTCGAGGCAGTGAGGGAAGCGGACGCCGATACACTCGCCGCCAGTTCCCAGCGCAGCCGCTCGACGCCGACCGGCACCGTAAACGGCCAGCGCACCTGCTTTGCTTCGCCCGGCGCCAGCGTGACCGCCTGCGGCGCGAGGCTTTGCGCCGGCAGTGGCAGCGCGGGTGCGAGCGGCTCGGCGGTCACCGTCGCGCTCAGCGTGACCTGCTGCGGCCGGTCCGAGGCGTTGCGCACCGTCACCTGCGCATCGAAGCGGTCGCCCTCGCGCGCCAGCGCCGGCAGCGCGGACAACAGCATCAGATCCTGCGTCGTGACGATGGTCGTGCTGCCGGTGCCGAACAGACCGGCGTTCCCTGGCTCGGCACCGGAGGCGATGGCGACGATGCGAAACGATGACAAGGAATCGTTCAGCGGCACCTCGACCGAAGCCTCGCCATTGGCATCCAGGACTACCTGCCCGCGCCAGGCGAGCAGCGTATCGAACAGTTCGCGCGCCGACTGCCGTCCGCCACCGCCGCCGGGCAGCACCGCCTTCTTGCCGAAGTGACGACGCCCGACCACATGCATCTGCGCGGTCGCGGTAAACACTTCCAGGCCGCGCCTGCCCATCATCTGGCGCAGCAACGCCCAGGTCTCGTTCGGCGCCAGCTCGAGCAGCGCCTCGTCCACTGCGGCCAGTGCGATCTCGGTGCCCACCGGCGGCACCGAGCCGTCCGCACGCAGCACCTTGAGCGCGACCCGTGCCGTCTCGCGTACCCGGTAAGACGCGCGCTCAGGCTTCACCTCGACCTTCAACTCGTGCGCACGCCAGCCCACAGCGACTTCACCGATGCCCAGCCGGTAGGCCGGCTTGCCCAGATCGACGGTGGCGGTGGGCTGCACATCGCTTACCCGGCCGCGCACCGCGAGCACCGAGACGAACATGTTCGGCGCAAACCGCGGCGTGACTGGCACCTCGATCACGGGCGAAGTGCCGGACAGTGTGCGCACGAAGCCCTCGATCACCCCTTCCCGCTCCAGGGTGACCAGCGCTTTCGCCGAGCGAAATGGCATGCGTACCTGAAAGCGCGCAGTCTGGCCCGGCTCATAGCGCGGCTGCTCGGCCAGCACGTCCATCCGGTCGCTGTCCTGCGGGTCGAACCACCACTCCTCCTTGCCGGCGATCCATACCTCGCGGTTGGCCACACTGGCGCGCCCGGCGGCATCGACCGCGCGCGCGCGCAGGATCAGATTGCCAGCTGCGGGCGCGCGGGCCTCGCACTCCAGGCGGCCGCCGGCATCGGTACGGCCGGAACACAGGGCGCCGATGCGCGACACATCGGTATAGCTCTCGAATGCGTAGAAGCCGCCTAGCAGCCGCCGCCGATGCGAATAGGTCTGGCGCTTGAGCAGGTCGACCGTGACCTGCACCCCGGCCAGCGGCCGCCCCGCCGGATCGACCACCAGCGCCGCCATCTTCACCCGGTCCCGGCTCACTGCCCAGTTCTCGGCACGCAGCCCGACGACGACCGCGGCCGGCCACCAGGCCGCACGCGCGGTCGAGGTCAGGGTCTCGCCGTTGGCATCCCGATACTCCAGCTCGAACAGCAGATCCTGCGGCAGGGTCGATGCCGGCAGGCCCGAAACACGCAGCCGTGCGCCGCCGGAGGCATCCAGGCGCGCGGACTGCATGCTGGCGACTTGCAGGCCGCCGGCGTCCGGCTCACTGGCCCCCGCTGAACGCCCCTCCGGCGTGGCGTCCTCGTATTCGTCCAGGCGCGAGCTGTCGACGCGGCTGCCGATCACGCCTTCCAGCACATCGCCATTGGCGAACACGAAGCCTTCATGGCGCGGGAAGCTCACCGCGCGGGATGTTGCCGCAGTGCGCAGCCGTACCGCCGCCCCGCCGGCTGGCCCGCCGGAGAGATAGGCCAGTTGCACATCGACGCTGGTTTCGCCGGCCGCGATCAGCGGCTCGGCCGGCGGCTTGATCGTTGCCCGCATCGTCGGCAGGCGGAACTCCTCCACCCGGAACTCGCCGATCACCCGCTCGTTGGTACGGCTGCGGGTGTCGCTGCGGGAGTCGGCGCGGGTCTCGCCACGGGTCTCGCCACGGATCTCGCCGCGGCTGCCAACCTCCCTGCCAAAATCGCTGCCAGCGCGCGGCATCTGGTCGAAGCTGCGGATGAGATAGGTGCCCAGTTTGGCGTCCGCCGGCACCGCCCACTGCGCCAGCGCATTGCCATTGTTCTGCCACTGCGTAGGCACTTCGTACTTCTGCTCGCTGCCGACATGCTCGATCACCAGTCGGCTCTCGAGCAGACCGACCGGTGGCACCGAGAAGCCGCTGCGACGCCGCTCGCGGGCGAACAACTTCATGTGCACGGTCTCGCCTGCACGCACCAGCGAACGGGCGAGCACCGCATGAATCGAGTACGGACCCTCGTACTCACCCGTGGGCAGGTTGAACCGCCAGGGCGCGATGCCGTTGTCCCAGTTGGCGAGGGTGAAGGTGAAGTCGCGTTCGCGGCTGGCAGTCACCATCAACTGGCGGTCATGCCGGCTGGCGCAGCCGGGCAGCTGTTCAGGCGCAGGCAGCATCCGGTCGACGCGCACGATCCCGTCCCGATCAGTAACTGCGTCATGGTAGACCGTGCCATCGCAGTCAAGCACTCGCACCCGTGCGCCCTCGACCGGTTCGCCCCGATCGAGCGAGGTGACCCAGACCAGCGAGCCCTCGCGCCCGCGCTTGAAGTGCGCGACGAGGTTGGTCACCAGCGCAGTCGCCGGCACGAAGTAGGGGTCGCGCGAAGGCGCCGCCGGCGGGAACACCGGCACCGGCTTGCCGGCCGACACGGCACGGTCCAGCGCATCCCGCTGCGCCTTCGCCTGTTCGGTGTCGAGCAGCGCAGCCCCCAGCCGGCGACTGGCGAATTCGACCACATAGAACCCGGGCTCCCCCAGGGGAATCCCGATCACCTCGAACTCGCGCGGACCGGTGGTGCGTGGCAGGACCAGCGCGCGTGCGCCGGGCGCACTGCGCAGGATCGACCGCTGCCCGGGCTCGGCACCGTCCCCAGCGCCGCCCTCATTCGCCCGCTCCATCCAGGTCACCAATTCGCGTGGCGAGGGATTGTCGACCCGCAGCAACCTGCCCTCGGTGCCCTGCACAGTGTCTGGAGAAGATGAGGAGGTCGCGCTGACATCGGCATCGATGTTGCGCACGGTCACCGGCAGCAGCGCGCCGGCATTGGCTTCGATCACGCCGAAGCGCGCGGCGAACTTGATCAGCGGCGGGTCCTCGTCGGTGCGTACCTCGAGCGGAAAGCTGGCCGCGTTGGCGAGCAGCCGGCCGGCATCGTCACGCAGCCGCGACGGCAGCTCGATGCTGAACGTCGCCTTCTCCGGAAACGGCCCCTTGAACTCGACCCACTCGACACTCGCCGCATGCCAGTTCGGACGCAGCCAGCGGGTGAGCGCCGCCCACCACTGGCCAAGCCGGGCGACCAGGCCCGCCTCGGCCGCAGCGGTAGAAGCCGCACCCGGGCTGACCGCGGCCGCCTCGCCGTCCGGTGAAGCCCGATAGAGCCGGCCATCGGACCCGCGCAGCCGGACCGCGCTCGCCATCGCCGGCGAGATCGGCGCACTGAACTGCAGCCGCATCGGCAGCACCGGTATGCATTGCGCCGACTGATTCATGCGGGTGCAGGTAAAGCGCGCCCGGAACTCGGGTCGGGTGCGAAACACCAGCGTCTGGTCGTCCTCGCTGGCGACACCCGCCGGCGTGCGGATGCCCTTGCCCCAGACCAGCCGAATCTCGCTGTCGCCAGGCAGGGTGCGGGTACAGCGGACCAGCAAGCGGTTGGACTGCAGCCGGGCATCCGGTGGCGCCTCGCTGCGATCGCCAGCATCCTCGTTGCGGTCGATCGCCGACGGCTCGCTGCGTGCCAGGATCGCCGCGCGCAGCGAGCCGGAAACGATGCGCAGCGGAATCCGCTCATTGACACCGGTGGCCGCACAATAGGCGTTGGCCAGCACGCTCGCAGTGGTCGTCTGCGCATCGAGCGCGAGCACGAACACCTGATCCTCGCTGATGTCCTCGCTGCCGGCGCGCGGGTCGACCGCGATGATCGCCGGTCCGCCGGTGGAGAACGCGAACTCGCGCCGCCCGCCGATCGCCGTGCCGTCCAGCGCGCGCAGGTCATCGCGCTGGGTGAACCGGCAATTCAGGCCGCCGGGCAGGTCGCGTTCGAAGTCATGGACCCAGGTGCGGGTGTCGACCCACCGCCCGCGCCCGGGTACCGCGCAACTTGCCGACATCGGGTCAGCGAGCCGCGGATCACCGAAGGCGACCATCGGCCGCGAATAGCGGGCAGTGAACTGACGCACCGCTTTCACCGTGCCGCTCGGGCTGACTTCGACCTCGTCGGCCTGCGCTGTCGGCTGTGCCCCCGACTGCGGGGCGAGGCCTGGCAGCAACCAGAGGGTCGCGCCCAGCGCGATGCCGCGCAGCAGGCCGGGGCCCCAAAGCGATGCAGGCGTCCGATCAGCCGTGCAGGGCGACGCGTGTTCAGCGGTCAGAAAACCATCCTCCGGGCAGCCAGTGAAGCGATGCTATCGCGTCCAGGCGCTTCCTGTCTGCGCTTACGCGGATACAACACCCGGCCTGGATTGCGCCGTGGTCATTGCAGCGCATTGCTGCCGATGGTCAGGATTTTGCTATGGTGCAGCAATGATCCAGCTGCCCCCCGACCTTCCCGACCGCTTTCTCGCCGCCAACGAGGTGCATGCGCGGCCCTACGAGCCGATCGAGACTCCGGTTCGCGCCTCCTACCTCGCCATCCAGGTCGACAACAACCAGCGTGAAGCCGAGCGCAGTCACCTGCGCACGCTTTGCGAACGCTTCGGCTGCTCGCCCCCGGGCGAGGACCTGAACCAGTTCAGCGTACCGATCGGCGAATTTCAGCTGACCTGGGAACGGCATGGCGAGTTCTCCACCTACATCGTCCTGGTGCCCGGACTGCCATCGCGCCCGTTCGGCGATCCGGCGATCGACTTCCTGCCGCAGGAGTGGGTGCGCGCTATCCCGGGCCGGGTGATCGTGGCCACGCACGCCCAGGTCATGGATGCGCCCGCCGAGGCGCTCGATGCCAGGCTGCTCACCGAGTACTTCGGCTCGGCCTCGGTCATCGGCGCCGAGATCGGTGATGGTGCGGGTCTGGCCTTCACCGATTTCAAGATCCAGCATGACGGCTTCGTGCGTTTCCTCATGCTGGCCCGGGAACTCAACGACTATCAGGTTGGCCGCATGCTGCAGCGGCTGTTCGAGATCGAGGCCTACCGGGTGCTCGCCCTGCTTTCGCTGCCGATCGCCAGGCGAGAATCGCCGCGGGTGGTCGAGATCGAGCGCGCGCTCGCCGTGCTGACCGGCGAGATGGCACGCGAAGACCGCGAGGACGAGACGCTGCTCGGTGAACTGACCCGGGTGGCGGCCCAGGTCGAGAGCGCGATCTCCTCGACCCAGTACCGGTTCGGCGCGAGCCGCGCTTACCATGATCTGGTCAATGCACGAATCGTCGACCTGCGCGAGCGGCGTCTACCCGGCCTGCAGACCATCGGCGAGTTCATGGCGCGCCGCCTGTCGCCAGCCATGGCCACCTGCGCATCATTGTCCCGCCGGCTGCAGGAGCTGTCTGAACGGGTCGCCCGCGCGAGCAGCCTGTTGTCCACCCGGGTCAGCATCGCGCGAGAGAAACAGAACCAGACCTTGCTCGCCTCGATGGACCGCCGGGCGCGCCTGCAACTCCGGCTGCAGCAGACTGTCGAGGGCTTGTCCGTGGTAGCGATCACCTACTACGTGATCGGTCTGGTGAGCTACCTGATGAAGTCCCTGGAGGCCGCCGGCCTGCCCCTGAACCCGGACCTCGGCACCGGCCTGGCGATCCCGGTGGTCGGCATCTCGGTCCTCCTCGCGGTGCGCTTCGTGCGCCGCAAGGTCATCGGCACCCCGCAGCAGCGCAACATGCTCGAGATCGGCGACTGAGGCGGGCTGCAGAAGCGTCCAGGGGACAGATGCTGAGGGTCTGTCCCCGCTCCTGAGGGGCCAGGGGACAGACCCTCGGGGTCTGTCCCCGAGATTCGGGCCGCTGGCGTTGGGGACAGACCCTGAGGGTCTGTCCCCGTAGTTCGAGCGCTCGGTGTTGGGGACAGACCCTGAGGGTCTGTCCCGGCTTCTGGCACGACACCTGGAGCGAGG
>JBBRCD010000032.1:0-37481 GCA_038205245.1 Burkholderiales bacterium | reverse complement strand
CAGGACGAGATCGAACTCATGCTGCAGGTCAATGGCAAGCTGCGCGGCAGCCTGCGGGTGCCGGCGGCGGCCGACAAGGCGCAGATAGAGCTGATCGCACGCGCCAGCGAAACTGTACACAAGGCGATCGGCGATGCGCCGATCAAGCGGGTCGTGCCGGTACCCGGGCGCCTGGTCAACATCGTCGTATGAGCCGCCGTGTGACTGCAAGAGACTGGGACTGCAAGAGACTGGCACTCGTCGGCAACCCGGACTCAGGCTACAGTAGTGCACATGTTGCAGTGACCGGCCCGCGCCGGCTTGCGCCCCGGAGGAAGCCATGATCCCGTCGTTCCAGTCCCCGTCGTTCCAGTCCCCGTCGTTCCACGCCCCGTCGTTCCACGCCCCGTCCTTTCACTCGACCCGACCGTCCCACGGCCCCAACCCGCTGGCCCGCCTCGCCATCGTGGCGCTGGTCCTGCTGATCGCCGGTTGCGGATTCAAGCTGCGTGGCGCGGCGAACATTCCGTTCGAAACAATGGCGGTGACCGGTGCCGAGAACACGCCGTTCGCGGTCGAATTGAGGCGCAACATCCTGGCCAACCGCACCGTGCGCATCGTCGACGATCCGAAGCTTGCCCAGGGCATTCTGCAGATCACCGGTATTTCCCAGGAGCGGCGCATCCTGTCGCTGTCGGGCGCCGGCCGGGTCCGCGAGTTCCAGCTTGTCTATCGGGTGTCGTTCCGGGTGCATGACGGCAAGGGCCGCGAGTTCATGCCGACCAGCGAAGTGGTGCTGAGGCGGGACATCACCTATGACGATTCACAGGTGTTGGCGAAGGAGCAGGAGGAGATTCTGCTGGTGCGCGACATGCAGACCGACGCGGTACAGCAGCTGATGCGGCGGCTCGCAACGGTGCGGCTGGCGGCGTCCTGACCGGCGCGGGTCCGGGCTGACGTTCGCGCTGACGTTCGCGCTGACGTTCAGGCTGACGTTCGGTGTGACTGCCAACCCATGCGCATAGTTGCCGATGATCTCGCCAGCCATCTGAAACGGCCGCTGGCACCGCTGTACACCGTGGTCGCTGCCGAGCCGCTGCTCGGTCATGAGGCGCTGGCCGCGGTGCGCGCCCGCGCCCGCCAGGACGGGTATGACGAGCGCACGGTGCTCACCAACGAACCGGGGTTTCGCTGGGAGGCGCTGAAGGCGGCAGGCGACTCGTTGTCGCTATTTGCCACCCGCCGTCTGGTCGAGTTGCGCATTCCCACCGGCAAGCCCGGACGCGAAGGCGGACAGGCGCTGGCCGAGTACGCCAGGCGCTTGCCCGTCGATACCGTGACCCTGATCAGTCTGCCGGCGCTCGACTGGAGCGCAATGAAGGCTGCGTGGCTGCGCGCGCTCGAAACTGCCGGCGTGCTGGTCATGGCCGAGCCGCTGGCGCGAGAACGGCTGCCGGCATGGATTGCCGGACGGCTGGCGGTCAATGGACAGCGGGTCGCGCCCGAGACGCTCGAGTTCATTGCCGATCGGGTGGAGGGCAACCTGTCGGCGGCGAATCAGGAAGTGGAGAAGCTCGCGCTCGCCTTCGAGCCGGGTGAACTGAGCTTCGACCAGGTGAGCAGTTCGGTGCTCGATGTCAGCCGGTTCGACCTGCGCGTGCTCGGGCAGGCGATGCTCGAAGGTGACCGGACGCAACTGGTGCGGATGATCGATGGACTGCGTGCCGAGGGCTCGCCACTGCCTCTGGTGACCTGGACGCTGGCGCAGGACCTGCGCCGGCTGGTCATCGTGCATGATGCGCTGGCTGCCGGGCGGGGGCGCGCGCAGGCGTTTCGCGAGGCCGGCGTGTTTCGCGATCGGGAGGCGCAGATCGCCGCGGCGCTGAACCGCATCGATGCCCGGCGCGCCCGGCGCGCGCTGCGCGCAGTGAGCGAAGTCGACCGCGCGTCCAAGGGACTGGGCAGGCGCAGCGCCTGGGAACTGGTGACCGCCCTCTGCCTGGGCCTGTCGGCCACGCCGCGCGGGCGTTGAGCGGAAACCCACTTGGCAGAACCCCCGCTCAGTGGAAATCCGCTCAGTGAAAATCGGCTCAGCGAAAATCCGATAAGGCCCATAATCCGGCTCGGGTTTCGCGATTCATGGGCATCGGTGCACACACAATGGACGTTCGGGCATACATGGTATCGGTCGGTCAGGCTGCGCGCGATGCAGCGCGGCAGATCGCGCGCGCCGATACCGCCGCCAAGAACCGGGCCCTGCTCGCCGTCGGCGTGGCCCTCGAGCGAAACACCGCCGCGCTGCTCGCCGCCAATGCCCTCGATATCGCCGCGGCGCGCAGCGCCGGGCTGGATACGCCGTCGATCGACCGCCTGACCCTCACGCCGAAGATCATCGATACCATGGTGCAGGGGCTGGCCGAGGTTGCCGCACTTGCCGACCCGGTGGGGGAGATCACCGACTTGCGTTATCGTCCGTCCGGCATCCAGGTCGGACGCATGCGGGTGCCCCTGGGCGTGGTCGGCATCATCTATGAATCACGACCGAACGTGACCGTCGAGGCCGCCTCGCTCTGCCTGAAGTCCGGTAACGCAGCGGTGCTGCGCGGCGGTTCCGAAGCAGTCCATTCGAACCAGGCGATTGCCGCCTGCGTGCACGAGGGGCTGCGCGAAGCCGGGCTGCCGGAGACGGCCGTACAGGTGCTCAGCACCACCGATCGCGCTGCGGTCGGGCAGATGATCACCCTGCCCGAGTACATCGATGTCATCGTGCCGCGTGGGGGCAAGGGGCTGATCGCGCGCATCTCGGCCGAGGCGAAGGTGCCAGTGATCAAGCACCTGGACGGCGTCTGCCATGTGTACATCGATGACGCGGCCGACCTCGACAAGGCGGTGCGCATCGCGGACAACGCCAAGACCCAGCGGCTGTCGACCTGCAACACGATGGAGACGCTTCTGGTGGCCCGGTCGGTGGCAACTGCGGTGTTGCCCAGGCTGGCGGCGATCTATCGCGACAAGGGGATCGAGCTGCGCGGTGACGCCGAGTCGCGCGGGCTGGTGCCGGGCATGCTGGAGGCGACCGAAGACGACTGGTATGCCGAGTATCTGGACGCGATCCTTGCGGTGCGTGTGGTCGACGGGCTGGATCAGGCGATCGACCATATCGCGCGCTACGGTTCGCAGCACACCGATGCGATCGTCACCGAGGATTTGTCGCATGCGCGGCGCTTCCTGCGCGAAGTCGATTCGAGTTCAGTGATGGTCAATGCCTCGACCCGGTTCGCCGACGGCTTCGAGTACGGGCTCGGCGCCGAGATCGGCATCTCGACCGACCGGCTGCATGCCCGCGGTCCGGTCGGCCTGGAGGGCCTGACCATTCAGAAGTGGATCGTTCTGGGCGACGGGCAGGTGCGCGGCTGAGCCGCGGCCGGGGACACGACCTTGCGTTCGCACTGCGCAACCAGGACGACCAATCGCAACCCAACAGAAAAGCGAACACTCCGCCGATGGCAAAGCTGATGGAAGTGAAAGTCCCCGACGTCGGTGACTTCGAGAACCTGCCGATCATCGACATCCTGGTCAAGCCCGGAGACACGATCGCGAAGGAAGACCCGCTGGTTTCGCTGGAGTCGGACAAGGCGACGATGGAGGTGCCGTCGCCGGCAGCCGGCGTGGTGAAGGAGCTCGCGGTGAAGGTGGGTGACAAGGTGTCCGAGGGCAGCCTGATTCTGCTGCTCGAGGTAGCGGCGGAGCCGGCGCAAGCGCCGGTGGCGGAAACTGCCGCGGACGCTGCCGTCGCCGCACAGTCGCCCTCCGGGGGCGCACCCTTATCCGCACCCGCCGCACCCGCCGCACCCACCGCACCCGCTGCAGCCCCCGCAGCCCCCGCAGCCACCGCGCCAGCGGCCGCGTTCACCGGCAAAGCCGATCTGGACTGCGACCTGCTGGTGCTGGGCGCTGGGCCGGGCGGCTATTCAGCCGCGTTTCGCGCCGCCGATCTTGGCAAGCGCGTCGTCCTGGTCGAGCGCTATCCGACACTCGGTGGGGTCTGCCTGAACGTCGGCTGCATACCGTCCAAGGCGCTGCTGCATGTGGCGTCGGTGATGGACGAGGTGAAGCACTTCGACAGCATCGGCATCAGTTTCGGCCCCCCGAAGATCGACCTCGGGCAGCTGCGCGCCCACAAGTCGAAGGTGGTGGGCAAGCTGACCGGTGGGCTGGCGCTGATGGCCAGGGCGCGCCAGGTCACCGTGGTGCGTGGCATCGGCCAGTTCATCGATGCCCGCCATGTCGAAGTGACCGAGACCACCGGTACCGACGACACGCCAGCGGCGGCGAAGAAGACGATCCGCTTCGGCGCTGCGATCATCGCGGTCGGCAGCCAGCCGGTGCGTCTGCCGTTCCTGCCCCAGGACCCGCGCATCGTCGACTCGACCGGTGCGCTGGAGCTGCGCGAGATTCCGAAGAAGATGCTGGTGATCGGTGGTGGCATCATCGGCCTGGAGATGGGCACCGTGTACTCGACCCTGGGCACCCGCCTGGACGTGGTCGAGATGATGGACAGCCTGATGCTCGGTGCGGATCGCGATCTGGTACGCGTCTGGCAGAAGATGAACGAGAAGCGCTTCGACCGGATACTGCTCGGTACGAAGACGGTCGGGGTCGAGGCGAAGAAGGACGGCGTGTACGCAACGTTCGAGGGCGCGCAGGCGCCCGCCGGGCCGCAGCGCTACGACATGATCCTCAGTTCGGTCGGTCGTTCGCCCAACGGCGGCAAGATCGCCGCCGAACGCGCTGGCGTGAACGTCGATGCGCGCGGCTTCATTGCGGTGGACCGTCAGATGCGCACCAACGTGTCGAACATCTTCGCCATCGGCGATGTGGTCGGCCAGCCGATGCTGGCCCACAAGGCGGTGCATGAGGGCCATGTCGCTGCCGAAGCCGCGGCCGGCCACAAAAGCTTCTTCGATGCACGGGTGATCCCGTCGGTGGCCTACACCGATCCCGAGGTGGCCTGGGTCGGTCTCACCGAAGACGAGGCGAAGAGGGAAGGGCGGGCGATCGACAAGGGCCTGTTCCCTTGGGCTGCGTTGGGCCGGGCTATCGCCAACGGCAGGGACGAGGGCTTCACCAAGCTGCTGTTCGATGCGCAGACCCATCGCATCGTGGGTGGTGGCATCGTCGGCACCCATGCCGGCGATCTGATCGGCGAGGTCGCCCTGGCTATCGAGATGGGCTGCGATTCGGTGGACATCGGCAAGACCATCCATCCGCATCCGACACTGGGCGAGTCGATCGGGCTGGCAGCGCAGGTCGCCGAGGGCACCTGTACCGATCTGCCGCCGGTGAAGAAACGCTAGCGCAGCGGGTAACCCTCAGGGACAGACTCCAGGGGACAGACTCTCGCGGGGGACAGACCCAAAGGGTCTGTCCCCTCAGCCCGATGAGCAGACTTCTGGGGACAGACCCGAGGGTCTGTCCCCCTCAGCCCGATGAACAGACTTCTGGGGACAGACCCTCGGGTCTGTTCCCCTCAGCCCTACCACCCGATGACTACGCCATGACCGTGACTGCAGCGTGCGAACTGTGCTCCGGACCCGGCGGTGTGCTGTTGTGGCAGGACGACCGTTTGCGCGTGGTCCGGATAGAAGACGCGAACTATCCCGGCTTTCTTCGGGTGGTATGGCAGGCGCATGTACGCGAGATGAGCGACCTCTCGCCGATCGATCGCACCCACCTGTTCGATGTAGTGATCACGGCCGAGCAGGCGCTGCGCGAGTTGCTCGCCCCGGACAAGATCAACCTGGCCAGCCTGGGCAACATGACCCCGCACCTGCACTGGCATGTGATCCCGCGCTTTCGCGGCGACCCGCAGTTTCCGGATCCGGTCTGGGCGGGTCCGCGAAGTGGCGCACGCAGTGGCGCGCCGGTTGGGTTGCCAATGCCTGCAGCCAGCTTCGAGCAGGCGGTAGCTGGGGTGCTCGCGCAGCGCTACCCGGTCAGGCCGTCAACGCAGTTACCGCGGGCGCCGGCGTAGGCGCCCGCGCGGCGCGGCGGGCGGGAAACACTGCGCTGAACAGGCTGCCCTGCTCGGGTTCGCTCTGGATCGCGAGATGGGCCTGGTGGTGCGACAGCGCGTACTTCACGATCGCCAGCCCCAGTCCGGTGCCGCCGGTCTCGCGCGAGCGGCTGCGGTCGACCCGGTAGAAGCGCTCGGTGAGCCGCGGGATATGCTCGGGCGCGATGCCGATGCCGGTGTCGCGCACCGAGAAGACCGCACCTCCGTCGTCGAGCGATCGCCAGCTGATGGTGATCGTGCCCTTCGGCGGCGTATAGCGAATCGCGTTGGTGATCAGGTTGAGGAAGGTGCTGCGCAGTTCGTTCTCCGCCCCGACCAGCCACAGGTGTTCGTCGATGTCGATGTCGATGCGGTGGCGCCGGGCGGACAGTGCCAGGGCCTCGTGGTGCAGCGAATGCGCGAGCCGAGGTACATCGACCGGCTGCTCGCTTGCCGGTCCGCGCGCGTTCTCGAGGCGGGACAGTGTCAGCAGATCCTCGACCAGATTCTGCATCCGGCTGGTCTGCTGGGTCATCAGCTCCATCGCACGCCGCTGCAGTTTCGGGTCGGGCGCGACCTGATCGTTCAATGTCTCCAGAAAGCCAGCCAGCACGGTGATCGGGGTGCGCAGTTCATGGGAGACGTTGGCGACCAGGTCGCGACGCATCGACTCCAGGCGCTCCCAGCGCGTGATGTCACGGCTGATCACCAGCTTCTGCCGGTTGCCGTAGGGCACCAGCTGCACCGACAGCGTGGTGTCGCCGCCACGGACCCCGCGCAACAGGAACGGCTCGGCGAAGCTCTGCGCGAGCAGGTACTCGACGAACTGCGGCTGACGCACGATGTAGGTGAGCTGGCGCCCGATGTCGCGCCCCGAGTCGATCTCGAAGAAATGCTCGGCACTCGGATTGCACCATTCGATGCGGTCGAGTTCATCCAGGATGATCACCGCCTCGTTCATCGCAGCGGTCGCACTCTGGAAGCGTTCGAGCGCGCCGCGCAGCTCGGTCTCGCTCTGTCTCTGCCAGCGCACCAAGCGGGCGAGGCAGGAAAAGGCGTCTTCCCAGACGCCCGACCCGTGAGGCAACGGCTTGTTCGAAGGGTCGTCCAGCCAACGCACCAGCGACGACACACTGCGCAGTTGCCGCCACAGCTGGAACACCAGCCAGACCGCCAGTCCAAGCAGCGCCGGCACCGGGCCGAAGTACGCAGCAACGAGGGCGGTCAGGCCCAGCCAGAGCGCGGCCCACGCCAGCGGCTGTTGCCAGAATCCGCGCACTCACGTACCTCCGAATTGGTCGTCCGAATCAGGCGCTCCGATTCTACGGCGAGCGCCGGCTGAGCGCGCGTCGGCAGGTCAACGGTAGTGAGGTCGAGCCCGGTCCGGTCCGGCCGCTCAGATCGAGCCGGACAACCGGTAGCCGCTGCCGCGTACCGTCTGGATCAGGCTGTCATGGCCGGTCGGCTCGAGCGCCTTGCGCAGGCGGCGGATATGCACATCCACCGTACGCTCCTCGACGAAGACATGGTCGCCCCAGACCTGGTCCAGCAGTTGCACCCGCGAGTGCACCCGCTCGGTATGGGTCATCAGATAGTGCAACAGGCGAAACTCGGTCGGCCCGAGCGACACCGGCGTCGCGCCAGCCGCCACCCGGTGGCTGGACGGGTCGATGCGCAGCCCGCCGATCTCTACCGTGTCATCGGTCATCTCGGGTGCCCGCCGGCGCAGGACGGCCTTGATCCGGGCGTTGAGCTCGCGCGGCGAGAACGGTTTGGTGATGTAGTCGTCCGCGCCGGTTTCAAGTCCAAGCAGCTTGTCCTGCTCCTCGGCGCGCGCGGTCAGCATGATGATCGGGATCTCGCGCGTGCGCTTGTCCGACTTCATCCGTTTGGCGAACTCGATACCTGACTGGCCGGGCAGCATCCAGTCGAGCAGGACCAGGTCGGGCAGTGCGGTGCGCACCAGGTTGAGCGCATGTTCCGCGCTGTCGGCCCGCAACGGCTGGTGACCAGCCTGTTTGAGGTTGTAGGCAATCAGTTCCTGGATCGCAGGTTCGTCTTCCACAACCAGTATCGTGGCGGGCATGGGAATCTTTCGAAGCGAGCGAAGTCGACATTGTATGAATACTGTGTGACGGCTGCATGACCTCGTCTGGCGGTTATCATCTCGTTCAGTCTGCCCGACATTACCGAAACCGATCGCGACCATGTCCAGTCCTGCGCCTGTACCGACCGAAATCACCCTGCACCAGGCCTCGAACCGGCTGGAAGTGACCTTTTCCGACGGGCGTGGGTTTGCCTGGCCATGCGAGTTCCTGCGAGTGCACTCGCCCTCGGCCGAGGTCCGCGGTCATGGTCCGGGCGAGGGCACCTTGCAGGTAGGCAAGCGGGAGGTGACCATCACCGGCGTCGAGCCGGTGGGTACCTATGCGGTAAAGCTGAACTTCTCCGACGGCCACGACACTGGACTGTTTTCCTGGGCGCTGCTCTACGATTATGGTCAGAATCAGGACACTATGTGGGCCCGCTACCTGCAGAGACTGGACGCGGCCGGGGCGACCCGCGATCGAGGCCATGATCCAGTACGCTAGCAGCGGCGAGGGGACAGGCTGCGCATGGGGGCTGGCCCCGCTTCCGCCCGCTGGTCCGACAGTCGTATCCCGGGACGCAGGATGAACGAAAAGGTCGATTTCGGTTTCGAGTCGGTGCCCGAGCGCGAGAAGGCGCGCCGGGTGGCGGGCGTGTTCGACTCGGTCGCTGACCGCTATGACCTGATGAACGACCTGATGTCGGCTGGCATGCACCGGCTCTGGAAGCGATTCACGGTCGAGCAGAGCGGTGTGCGCGCCGGGCAGCGGGTGCTCGATATCGCCGGCGGCACCGGGGATCTGGCCCGTGCATTCCAGGAGCGGGTGGGCCCGGAGGGTAGCGTGCTGCTGACCGATATCAACGCGTCCATGCTCGCCCGCGGCCGGGACCGCATGCTGGACGCGGGTTGCCTGCTGCAAGTGGTGCGCTGCGATGCGGAACGGCTGCCGTTCCCGGATCGCAGCTTCGACTGTGTCAGCGTGGCCTTCGGTCTGCGCAACATGACCCACAAGGAGCGCGCGCTGGCCGAGATGTTCCGGGTCTTGCGCCCGGGCGGGCGGCTGCTCATCCTGGAGTTCTCCCGTATCTGGGCGCCGCTGGACCCCCTTTACCGGCTGTACACGATGCAAATGCTGCCGGCGTTGGGCCGGCTGGTGGCCAACGACAGCGCGAGCTACCGTTATCTCGCGGAATCGATCGCCAAGCACCCCGATCAGGAGACCCTGAAGCAGATGATCGAGACGGCTGGATTCGAGCGGGTCGAGTATTTCAACCTGAGCGCCGGTGTTGTTGCGCTGCACCGTGGATTCCGGCTCTGACCCCAGGGTTGCGGCACGGGCGCCGTCAAGCATTCGAAGCCTGACAGCATTTGCCGGACAGGGGAACCAAACTTGCGTTTCGCTGTCGAAATCCCCATAACATCGCATGTGAATCGCGTTGGCATTTCAGATGTCGGATTCCGGTGATTTTGATCAGTATATTTTCGAATTGCGGGTTGGGCTGAACGTCAGCGCAAGCCGTCTCTGCGGGGAGTGACCATGAACAAGCTGATGGCGTGGGTGGCTGCGGGAGTGATCGGACTGAGCCTGGTGGCGGTGAGCGTCGATGCCGAGGCCAAGAAACGCTTTGGTGGCGGCAACAACGTCGGCACCCAGCGCGAGGCAGTGCAGCCGGGCAAGCCGTCCACCCCGGCGCAGGCCCAGGGCAACCCGGCTGCCGGTTCGCCAGCTGCACCGGCTGCCGCAGCAGGCGCCGCTGGCCGTTCGATGCCGGGCTGGCTCGGTCCGGTGGCTGGCCTGATGGCCGGTGGCCTGCTCGCCGCGATGTTCTTCGGCGGCGCGTTCGACGGCCTCAGTGCCGGCGACTTCATGATGTTCGCGCTGCTGGCCGGAATCGCCTTCCTGGTGTTCCGGATGTTGCGTGCCCGTGCCCAGCCGGCGGCCCAGTACCGGATGAGCAACGGTCAGACTGGCCAGTCGCAGCTGCCGATGTCCTCGGGTGGCGCATCCGCACCGGTGGCACCGGCGGTGGCCGAAGGCCGCATCCCGGCGGATTTCGATGTGCAGGGGTTCGTGCGCAATGCCAAGATGTCGTTCATCCGGCTGCAGGCGGCCAACGACGCCAAGGACCTCAGCGACGTCCGCGACTACACGACCCCGCAGGTCTATGCCTCGGTGGCGATGCAGATGCAGGAACGTGGCGATATCGCCCAGCGCACCGAAGTCGTGTCGATCAACGCCCAGCTGATGCAGGTGGTGACCGAAGGCGACAAGATGATCGCCAGCGTGCGTTTCACCGGCTTGATCCGCGAGGATGATGCAGCGAATCCGGAGCCAGTGGACGAAGTCTGGCATGTCGAGAAGAACGTGGCCGACAGCAATTCCAGCTGGCTGATCGCCGGTATCCAGCAGGTCGAGGACGCGTCCTGATCCACGGCCTTGCCAGATAAGCGAGACGGGCGGAGCGATCCGCCCGTTTTCGTTTCTGCACTGTACCCTTCATTGCTGCCTGCGCTCGCTGCCTGCAGGCGCTTCTGGAGCACGATCCGAATGCGGCTTCCGATAGAACCGGCGATCATCGGCGCGCTGAATCACCTGTTGTCCGCCCAGACCTGGGCCACGGCGCGTCTTGCCCCGCATGCGGGCGATGCTATCCGGCTCGAGATCGGCCCAGGCGCGATCGAGGTCGCGGTCAGTGACGCCGGGTTGTTCGAGCCAGCGGCCGATCGGCTGCCTGCTGTCACCATTTCAGTGCCAGTCGCGCTGCTGCCCCGGCTTCTGGCGCGCGATCCGCAGGCGCGGCGTGGCGTGACTGTGACCGGAAACGTCGGGCTCGCTGCCGATCTGGAGTACCTGTTCGCCAATCTGCGCTGGGATGTCGAGGCAGATCTGAGCGGAGTGCTTGGCGATATCGCGGCCCATCGGCTGGCGCGTGCCGGTGCAGTCGCCGCGCAGTGGCCAGGCGAGATGGCGCAATCGCTCGCCCGATCGGCCCGTCAGTTTCTGACCGAAGAGCAACCGGTGCTCGCGCGCGCCGATGAAGTCAGCGGCTTTGTCGACCGAGTAGATCATCTGCGCGACGATGTCGAGCGGTTGGCCAAACGGATCGCCCTGCTCGACACCAGGCAGGCCACACGGTCATAGCGTTCCCTCGCCGGGAGGCCCGGGCGCTGGGCTATACTGAATCGACATGCAACTGACGTCGCGCATCGCGCGTCCTGGCTGATCGACCGATGCGGCTGCTGCGACTTTTCAAGATTCTGCAGGTCACTTACCGCTACGGTCTGGACAGCTTCGTCCTCGGCCACGAGCGGTTCCGGGCGCTGCGCCCGCTTCTGCGCAAGACCCAGGGCCACCGGGGCGATGCCCCGCGCGGTGCGCGCCTGCGCATGGCACTGGAGGCGCTCGGCCCGATATTCGTCAAGTTCGGGCAGGTGCTGTCGACCCGCCGAGACCTTATCCCGACCGACATCGCCGACGAACTGGCTCGTCTGCAGGACCAGGTGCCGCCGTTTCCGAGTGCCCAGGTGTTCGAGACGCTGGAGCGGGTCTATGGCAAGCCGGTCGATCAGGTGTTCGCATCGTTCGATCCGGTACCGGTGGCCAGTGCCTCGGTCGCCCAGGTGCATTTCGCGGTTCTGCCGGACGGCCGCGAGGCGGCGGTCAAGGTGCTGCGTCCCGGCATCGTCAAGATCATCGAGAACGATCTCGGGCTGCTCGACGCCGCGGCCGGCCTGATCGAGATGGTCTGGGCGGATGGCAAGCGGCTGCGGCCGCGCGAGGTGGTGGCCGAGTTCCAGAAACACCTGCTGGACGAACTGGACCTGATGCGCGAGGCGGCGAGCGCCAGCCAGCTTCGGCGCAACTTCCTGGATTCCCCGCTGCTGGTGGTGCCCGAGATCTACTGGGACTGGTGCGCCACTGACGTGATGGTGATGGAGCGGATGCATGGCATTCCGATCTCGCACATCGACGAGATTCGCGCCTCCGGCATCGATATCCCGATGCTGGCGCGCTCCGGCGTGGAGATCTTCTTCGCCCAGGTGTTCCGCGACGGCTTCTTCCATGGCGACATGCATCCGGGCAATATCTTCGTCGGCGCCGATGGCCGCTACATCGCGCTGGACTTCGGCATCGTCGGCACGCTCACCGATGTCGACAAGAACTACCTGGCGCAGAACTTCCTCGCCTTCTTCCGCCGCGACTACAAGCGGGTGGCGATGGCGCACCTGGAAGCCGGCTGGGTACCACCGGACACGCGGGTGGATGAATTCGAGAGCGCGATCCGCGCGGTGTGCGAGCCGATCTTCGACAAGCCGCTGAAGGAGATCTCGTTCGGCAAGGTGCTGCTGCGTCTGTTCCAGACCTCGCGCCGTTTCAGCGTGGAGATCCAGCCGCAACTGGTGCTGCTGCAGAAGACGCTGCTCAACATCGAAGGCCTGGGCCGCGACCTGGATCCCGAGCTCGATCTGTGGAAGACCGCGCAGCCCTATCTGGAACGCTGGATGAGCGAGCAGATCGGCTGGCGCGCTTTCGTGCGCAGCGTGCAGGAGGAAGCGCCCGGCTGGGCGATGACGCTGCCGCAGATTCCCCGCCAGATCACCCAGGCGCTCAAGCCAGGACGTGACGACGCGCTGACCCTGGAGCTGCGCCGACTGATCCGCCAGCAGCGCCGACAGACGCTGCTGCTGGCGATCATCGCCGCCGCGCTGGTCGGACTGTTTGCCTGGCAGTTGATCAACGGCTGGTAGCCTGGAGGCTGCCTCGGTGGTTGCGCTACCCGAACACTGCCCAGGCCAGCCAGGCCGCGCCGGCGATCGCTGCCACGCCAGGCGCAACCCTGAACGCATAGGCCCGCCCGCCGGCGAAACTCGCGACCACCTTGCTCAGGGAGTTGGTGCTGATCGCGACCAGCATCATCGGCTGCAGCATCTCGGGGGCGATGGCCGCCGCACTTGCCAGTGACAGGGCGGAGGCGCAGGCGGCGTGCACATCGGCCAAGCCGGCGGCGGCCACGGCGATCATCGCGGCACCGGTGCCCAGCGATTGCACGATCCAGCCGGTGATCACGGTCACTGCGGTGAGCAGCAGGGCAAAGCCGATCGTCTTGTACAGGCTGAACGCGCGCCGGTCATGCGCCGGCGGCTGTGGCTCGGCGCTGCCGGTTCGCAGCCAGGGCAGGGCAACCAGCAGCACACCGCACAAACCGCCGATCAGCACAGGCAGGCTGGCGCTGAACGCCTGCGCATTCAACGTAACGATCAACAGCGCAAGCTGCACGAAGGTCGACACGCACGACAGCAGCGCACCGGCCACGCAGGCCTGCAGCAGCGCTGGTTCTTGCTTTGCGCGCAGCCCGAGTGCCGCGATGGTGCCGGTGCTGGTGACAAAGCCGGATGCGAGCCCCGACAGCGACAGCCCATGGCGGGTGCCGAGGACGCGCAGCCCGATATGCGCGGCCGCCTGGATGGCGAGCAGCAGAACGACCACACTCCAGACCTGGCGCAGGTCGACGCCCCCGAGTGCGCCGATCGGTGTCGACGGCGCAAGCGGCAACACGATCAGCGCCGAGGCGGCCAGCAGCAGCGCGTCGCGCAGTTCCTGTGCGCTCAGCAGTTCAGTGGCGAACTGGTGCAGGCGGTTGCGTGCAGCGAGCAGGACGGTGACCGCCACCGACACGCCGGCAGCGAACCCTGGATGCTCGATGGCACTCACGCCGATCAGGTAAGTGACGAACAGCGCAATCTCGGTGGTGATGCCAGCATCGGTGCGCGATGAGCGCAGGTAGGCGATCGAGATCAGCACGGCGATGAATGCCGCACCGATCAGGACCAGCCAGGGCTCGCTGAGGCTTTGCGCGATGGCGCCGGCGAGCGCGGCTGCGCTGAACGTACGCACCCCGGCGAACGCCGAGTATCCGGGTTGCGCCTTGCGCCGCTCGCGCTCGAGCCCGATCAGCAGTCCGGCGCCGCCGGCCACGGCAATGCCCAGCCACGGCAGGGTGTCTGCCGGGCTGTTCACTCGAGGCTTTCCAGACAATGCATCACTGAGTCCAAAATTGGCTTCATCGGCCCATGCGCATCCAACGGATCGCCAGTGTAGGTCCAACCGAGCGCCCGGCCTTGATCTCCGTCAACCCGGTGGCGCCAGTGCACGGCCGCTCCAGTGCACGGCCTCTTGCATGCTACCTTCGAGCGTTCTGACCGCTTTGGAGACTGTCATGGCCCGCCACCAGATCGATCGCTACGCCGAGTCCTTCTTCCCGATGATCTGGTGCGGCCCGAAGGGCTATCCGGAACAGGTCAATGCCGGGCGCTGCTATCAGACCGGGCTGCTCGGCATGACCCGGTTCCATGGTGAACCGGATCTGCTGTTCGCTGATGGTTCGACTGGCGATGGTTTCTCGTTTCGCTGGTGTCCGGCCTGGGGTGCACCGGCGTTCAACGGCGGCAAGGGTCCGTTCCACGAACTGTGGGAGTACCTGGGCGAAGCGATGGGCTTCGATGTCCGCTGGGAAGAAGACCCTGAGGGCGGGTTCGATGAGGCGTGGGCGCGTGTGCGCGCGCTGGTCGATCGTGATGTGCCGGTGCAGGTCGGACTGCACTTCAGCGTGATCAGTCAGTGGGCGGAGGCCAACTCGCCGGCAGTGGCGATCCGATCGCAGCGGCCGCAGGCAAAGTACGGCTTCGGGCACCATGTGGTGGTCGCCGGTTACGACGATGAGGCAGGCACGGTCACCTTGTGGGAGCCCAATGACGCGGCTGAACATGCGCGCTTCACCTGCCCCATCGAGGCGTTTTCCAGGGCCTGGGCGGCCGCCGATCAGCGCCGCGACGGACAGTATGCCGCGTGGCCGCATCACCACCCGTGGAACGACGGCGCGAGCCTGCATGATGGCTATGGCCCGTACTGCATGGTGTGGATCGAACCCGGGCGCGATCCGCGCTGGGATATCGCAGACTCGATCCGTCACAGCTACCGGCGCAACTTGAAAATCCTGCGGGGCGAGTATCCCAAGCCCTATGCGCTGTTCGGCAACCAGTGGATGATCCCGCACTGGGAGACCGGTGCGCCCGGCATGGCGCGCTGCGCGCAGGCGGTGATCGAAGGCCGGCTCACCGACGTG
Organism: Burkholderiales bacterium; assembly: GCA_038205245.1. Lineage (GTDB taxonomy): Bacteria > Pseudomonadota > Gammaproteobacteria > Burkholderiales > CAIKXV01 > CAIKXV01. Next base: position 22,234 of record JBBRCD010000032.1, on the reverse strand, counting down.
GAGGTACCCGATGGCACGTTGCGCGCATTGTTCGCCGAAGCGCAAATCCCCAATCATGGGGTCATGGGTCGCGCCTCGGCGGCCGGCTACCTGCGCCGGGTGGCAGCCGAACTCGACTTGCGCGGGCTGGGGTCGACCGCCGTGACGAGCGCAGCCCGGCAGATGGAGCGATCGGGCGAACTGTTCCGCGAACTGCGCTATGAGCGCGAACTGATGCGTGCCGGCCGCTTGCTCGCCACCATCGCAGAACATGAGCTGGCTGCACTTTCCGACATGGAGGTCGGTTGGGCCGCAGTGCAGCAGATCACCGGGCGTGCTGTGGCTTCGCGCGCGGCCTGAGTTGCCGCGACGGTGCCGCGACGAAGATCAGTCGACCCGGGCGCCAGAGGCCTTGATCACCCTACCCCATTTGGTGATCTCGGCGCGTACGTAGGCAACGAACTCCTCCGGCGGCAGTCCGCCCGGCGTGCCGCCCAGTTGCAGGAAGCGTTCGCGTGTTTCCGGCTCGTTGATCACCTTCACCGTCTCTGCGTACAGACGATCGATGACCGGTTTGGGCAGCCCGGCAGGGGCCATCAGGCCGTGCCAGCCGACCACATCGAAGCCGGGCAGGGTCTCCGAGACGGCCGGCACCTCCGGCAGCACCGAAGAGCGCTTCGCGCTGGTTACCGCGATTGCGCGCAGTCGACCCGACTTCACCAGCGGCAGCACCGAGAGCATGCTGTCGAACATCAGTTGCACATGGCCGCCGAGCAGATCGACATGCGCCTGCGGGCTGCCCTTGTAGGGGACATGCTGCATCTGGAAGCCAGCCATGGTTTTCAGCAGTTCGCCGGCGAGATGGTTCGAGCTGCCGTTGCTCGATGAGGCGAAGGACAGCTCGCCCGGACGCTTCTTGCCGAGTGCGATCAGATCGGCCACCGACTTCACTGGCAGCGAGGGGTGCACGACCAGCAGGCTCGGCGTGGCCGCCAGCACCGTGATCATGGTGAAGTCCTTCATCGGGTCGTACGGCAGCTTCGCGTACAGCCCGACATTGATCGCGTGCACGATCGAGCCGAGAAACAGCGTGTAGCCATCGGGTGCCGACTTCGCGACGAACTCGGTGCCGATCTGCGTGCCCGCGCCGGGACGGTTGTCGACCACCACCGGCTGGCCCAGTCGATCCTGCAGTCGTGGTGCGACGATGCGCGCGACCACGTCGGAGGGCCCGCCGGGCGGGAACGGCACGACGAAGCGGATCTGTCTGGACGGCCAGGCGGGCTGTGCAAACGCGGGCACCACCAGGACGGCGGTGACCAGCAGCGCGATCACGGCGGCAGGCTGCAATGAGACAAATTTCATCCGGGTGACTCCTTCAATTGCGACGGGTTGGGGAACTCTGCAAGGGCCTCTGCAACAATGCAAGATTCTTGCCGGGTCTTCGCCTCCTGTAGCCGTTGCCTGCTCAGAGCTTTGCGGCCAGCGCGCCCAGGGTTGCATGGTTGAGGCTGCATTCGAGCCTGAACGCCGGGCTGATACGGCTGTCAATGGCGGCCTCGCTCCAGAAACTCAGCGCGGCGGTGCAGGCTGCGAGCCAGGTTGCCCGTTGCTCCGGCATCGGCAGCACCGGCACCAAGCGGCGTGCAGGCAGTTCACCGCCCGGCAGTGGCGCGTAGAGCATCGGCAGCATGTCGTAGGCAGGGGCAAGCAAAAACATGGCGGGGGGTTGCGGCGCCAGTCCGAAGCTCAAGTTTCCAGTGTGCATATCGGCGTTGGCGATCAGTCGTCCGAACCACCACAGATGTTCGATGCGTTGCAAGTCGTGGGCAGACAGAAGCCCCGAGAGCGCCAGACGTTTGGCCAGCCGACACCAGTCGCTCGATCCTTCGCCCAGCAGCGCGGCATCGATTGCGGAAAGACTGATCAGAGCGCTGCGACCAGCCTCGCCATGGCGGTCGAACCGCTCGGTCTCAAGGAAGGTCCGGCCATTATGGATTACGATCCGGCTGTGCGCGCTGTCGATACCGGGCAGCGTCGCAGCGTGCTGCAAGGCCAGGTGTTCACAGACGAGCAGGTCCGCCCAACGTTGCACGGTCGCTGATCCATCAGCCCCAGAGAACTTGACCAACACATGTACAGCATCGCTGCCGGGGCGTTCGCGCATCGCGGTGAACTTGGGGAACTCGCCTGCGGTGCTCGAGCCGGGTGCGCCAGCTGCCACGGCGCGATCGGCAAGGCGCGCATAGGCGCTGCTCAACCCGCGCGGTTTGATCGGCGCGGCTGCACTGAACTTGCCCAGTTGCCAGCGCTCCATTGCTGCGTCGCCCAGGATCAGGTTGCCACTCATGTCGGATCCGACCTGACTCAGCACATGCAGGATGTCGTCATCATTCCACTCATCCGGGTCGATCGACACCCCAAGGCGCTCATGTTCGGCGCGTGCGGTCTGTCGCCCCATGTATCCCTGAGGTCGCATGTCGTAGATCGGATAGGGCAGGCCCTGCCACCAGCCATCCGTGGATTCAGTGAGCAGCGGCCATTGCGAAGGCGGCAACCGCAGGAGGCTGCCGCGCGGACGGATCGGCACCAGTGGCGCCACCGGCGCTGCCCGACCGGTTTTATCCACCTGATACAGCGGCAGTTCAGTCAGACGGCCGCGTAGTGTCCGTCGCTGCGCGTAGCGCGTTCTGCGCGCCCGACCGGCGATTGCCAGTTGCTCCGCAATCGCCGGAAGCATTCTGTGCAGCGTTGGCACGCTCACGCCCAGCGCCTCAGCCAACTCGGACGCACTGACGTTCGCGCGCCGGGCTAGCGTGGTCAGCAACCGATCTCTAGCGGCCTGATTCTGCGGGCGCATGAACAGGGTTATGAAACGATCTTTGAGAAGATCCTTAATGTACTCCATAACCAGGAAACCTCGGAGTTTTCAATCGGTTATTCGAGAATATTTTTCACGGCAACATTAGCGATCGCCGACGCAGCATTAACCCCGCGCAAACTCCAGCACATCAAACCTCTGATACCGGTCGACGATATGGACCAGCCCGCGCGCATCGACATCGACATCGTTGGTCTGCGGCGCGGCCCGGCCGGTGGCTGGTACAGCTTCGGCGGCTACTACGCCGGGCGGGTGGCGGCATTCGAGAAGCGCTATGCCGCCGGTGTCGCTTTCGCCGCGCTGCACTGGGACCTGCATGCGTGGCAGCTCGAGATCAAGCGGCGGCAGGACGCCGACCCGAAGTCCACGCCGCAGTCGGCCTTCCACTTCCGCTGGATCATGGGCACCGACACGCTGGATGCAGCCATCGAGAAGGCGCGTGGGTTCTCGCTCGCCGATATCGCGCAGGACATCACGATGCCGTTCCTGATCGTGCATGGCGAGAATGACAAGGTGGTGCCGGTGGCTTCGGCACACACGCTGTTCGATGCGTTGGGTTCGCGCAGGAAGCACCTGAAGGTGTTCACCGAGGAAGAGGGCGGCACCTATCATGTGCAGCTCGACAACCGGCAGATCGGGGTCGACTACATCGCCGACTGGATTGCCGAAAACATCTGAGCGCGCCTGAGCGCGCCGTCAATGGAGGAGAAAATATGTACTTTCGACTGGTTGTTGCCGGCCCGAGGTCGCGGGCTCGTATCGTCCCCGTTCGTACCGCGAGGGGTGCAGACGCGTCGGGCGCAGACGCGTCGGGCGCAGACGCACCGGGTGCAGACGCACCGGGTGCAGACGCACAAAACTACGTTGCGGTTTCGGTCTCGCTCGCTACCATCCTGCTCGCCGCCGCCCTGCTGGCACCCGCTGCGCCGGTAGTCGCGCAGTCCTGGCCGGCGAAGCCGATCCGCCTGGTCGTTCCGTTCGCAGCCGGCGGCAATGTCGACCTCACTGCCCGGCTGACCGCCCCGCCGATGCAGGACGCGCTCGGCCAGCCGATCGTGGTCGAGAACCGGCTCGGTGCAGGCGGCATGATCGCCTCCGAGCTGGTCGCCAAGGCGCCGCCGGATGGCTACACCCTGCTGATGGGGTCGAACAGCACCTTCAGCGTCGCGCCGGCGCTGTATCCGAACGCGCCGTATCACCCGATCCGCGACTTCACCCCGATCAGCAACATCCAGGTCACCCCGTTCGTGCTGAGCGTGCGCACCGGGCTGCCGGCGCAGTCGGTCGCCGATCTGGTCAAGCTTGCGCGTGAGAAGCCGGGCACGCTGACCATGGGCTCCGGGGGCACCGGATCGTCCAACCAGCTGTTCGGCGAACTGTTTCGGATGCTCGCTGGGGTCAAGTTCGTGCATGTGCCATACAAGGGCAGTGCACCGGCGACCGCCGAAGTGATGGGCAATCAGATCGACATGCTGTTCGACCAGGGCAGCACTGCCGGCAACAACGCGAGGAACGGCAAGGTGCGCGCCCTGGCGGTGTCGGCGCGCACCCGCATGGCGATGATTCCCGAGGTGCCGACCTTCGGCGAGGCGGGCATCAAGGATTTCGAGATCGCCAACGCCACGGGGCTGCTCGGACCCGCCGCGCTGCCGGCACCGATCGTCCAGCGGCTGCACGCCGCGGTGGTCAAGGCGCTCGCCACGCCCCAGGTGAAGGAGCGATTCGCGCAGATGGGTGTCGACCCGGTCGGCAGCACTCCCGAGGAGTTCGCCGCCTTCATCAAAGAGGACTTCGCGCGCTGGACGAAGGTGGTGCAGGCAAGCGGGATCAAGCCGGATTGATAAATCGCCGAGCGGCCCGCCTTCATCGTGTCCGGCTCAGTCGGATCTGATCGACACCGTCTTCATCAGCTTCGCATGCTTGTCGAAGTCCTGCCGGATCCGGGCAGCCATCTGCGCCGGGGTGGTCGTCCAGGGTTCGAACTCGTCCAGCCGCTTGCGGGTGTCGGGGCTTTCCATCGCCCGGGCGATCTCGGTGTTCATCCGCTCCACGATGGATTTCGGGACCGCCGCCGGCGCGAACACGCCAACCCAGCCGGCGTACTCGTAGCCGGGCACTCCGGCCTCAGCGATCGTCGGGGTGTCCGGGAACGCGGAAAGGCGGGTGTCCGAGGTGACCGCGAGCAGCCGCAGCCGCTTCGCTGCCAATTGGCTGGACACCGAGGCTGGCGAAAGGGCCGATAGCTGCGCCTCACCCGAGATGAGGGCCGAGGTCGCTGGTCCGCCGCCCTTGTATGGCACTTCCACCAGCCTGGTGCCGGTCATCGATCCGAGCAATGCGATGGCAAGATGGGAGAAGCTGCCGCTGCCAGCGGTCGCGTAGAACAACTGGTCTGGGCGCGCCCGCGCCAGCGCGACCAGTTCCTTGACCGACCTCACCGGCAATGACGGATGCACGACCAGCAGACCGGTCTGTCTCACCAGCATGCCGATACCGACAAAATCACCCAGCGTGTCGTAGGGCAGCGACTTGTAGATGAACGGGTTCACCACATGCGCCATCGAGTGCACCATCAGCGTGTGGCCGTCCGGTGGCGCTTTGGCTACAATGTCCGCGCCGATGGTGCCGGTGGCACCGGCGCGGTTGTCGACCAGGAACTGCTGCCCGAGGTTCTCGGATATCTTCTGGAACACGAGGCGGCCGACCACATCGGTCAGTCCACCGGCCGGCCAGGGCGTGATCACGCGTACCGGCTTGGCCGGGTAGGTCTGGGCGTTCAGCAGCGTCGTCGTGCCCGGGGCGGTGAGCAGCAAAGCGAGCATCATTGCCCGGCGGCGGATCGGCATGGTTCTGTTCCTCCTGGAATGCGTTCCTGCGCTTCACGTCAGGTGGCGGGAAGCGTAACCCGACTACTGGAAAGGCGACAACATGAGTGCAGTCCCCAACCATACCCGACACCAGCTCGCCGCCGGGAAACTCGCGATCGGCATGGGCCTTCGCCTCGCCAGGACAGTCGACATCGCGACGCTGGGCAAGACCTGCGGTTTCGACTGGCTGTTCATCGACATGGAGCACAATTCGATGGACGTCGATACCGCGGCGCAGATCGCGATGGCCTCGCTGGCAGTAGGCATCACGCCGATCGTGCGTGTGCCGGGCAAAGAGCACCATCATGCGTCCAGGCTGCTCGATGCTGGTGCCCAGGGCATCGTCGTGCCGCATGTGGACAGCGTCGAGGAGGCGCGGTACGCCGTGGCTTGCTGCAAGTACCCTCCGGTCGGGCACCGCTCGGCGATGGGCGCGCTGCCGCAGTACGGCTATCGCAGCGTACCAGTGGCGGAGTCGACCGCCGGGGCGAACGCCGAGACCTTCGTCTGTGTGATGCTCGAGACTCCCGCTGCGATCGCCCTGGCCGACGAGATTGCCGCGCTGCCCGGGCTGGACTCGATCCTGATCGGCACCAACGACCTGTGCTGCGAGATGGGAATCCCCGGCCAGTTCACCGACCCACGGGTCGAAGCGGCGTATCGCAAAGTGATCGACGCCTGCCGGCGCAATGGCATCCATCCCGGGATGGGGGGCGTCTACGAGCCTGCATTGATGGAAAAGTACATCGGCCTGGGCATGCGCTTCATCCTGGCTGGTGGCGACCTCGGCTTTCTGATGAGTGGCGCGCGCCAGCGGGCAGACTTCCTGCATGGGTTGAAGCTCTGAGTGCCAGCGCCGAGTGCCTGCTCAGGAAGGGGACAGACCCTCAGGGTCTGTCCCCAAAGTTCTGCCCGCTTCGAGCGTCGCGCGCCAGCGTGGCACCTGAGCGGCGCCGATCAGAACCCGTAGAGCCTGGCGGGATTGTCGACCAGAATACGGTTGCGTACCGCGGCATCCGGCACCCAGTGAATCAGCAGATCGGCCAGATCGCCATCGTTGGGCATGCCGGTCTTGACGATCACATGGGGCCAGTCGCTGCCCCAGATCAACTGCTGCGGGGCGGCTTCGACCAACGCGAAGGCGAACGCGTCGGTGTCGGGATAGGGCATCGATGAGGCGGTGAGCCGGTACGGTCCGGTCATCTTGGCCCAGGCCGCACCATCCTTCATCAGGCGCATGAGCGCCTTGAAGCCGGCATCACTGGTGCCCGTACTGGTGGGTGCGTAACCGAGGTGCCCGAATACCACCGGCACCGGGAAGTTGGCGAGCTGCTGGTCGAGATCGGGAAACTCGTTCACATGCATCAGGAACTCGACATGCCAGCCGTAGGGCTTGACCTTGTCGGCCAGCGATCTGAGTGCGTCCAGCGGCAACTGTCCCTTGCCGGTCTTCAGGTCGACGATATTGCAGCGTACGCCGCGCACGCCAGCGGCATTCAGGCGCTCGATCTCGCCGGCGTCTACATCGAAGGGCACCACCGCCACCCCGCGCAGCCGGACCGAGTCCTGCGCGAGCGCAGCGAGCATGGCCCGGTTGTCCGTGTCATACACGCTGGGCTGAACCAGCACCGCGCGCTCGCAGCCGATGGAGTCGAGCATCGCGCGAAATTCGCTGAGCAGGGCATCGGGTGGGGTGTAGATGCGCTCGGACCAGTATGGATAGGTCGACCCCGGCCCGCAGACATGGGCATGGGTGTCGCAGGCCAGTGGCGGGAAGGCCTGCTTCGGCGCACGCGGGTTCGGGTCGTGCGCCGCGCAGGTGGGGATGGCGCTGGAAGTGTCGGTCATCGCCGGTCTTAACGGTCGGTGGAAGATGCCGCACAATACACCGCGCGCGCGCCGGTGCGCGACTGCGCTGCCCGGGACCGCTGCCGCGCCGCGCCCCGCCTTCCCTGCCCCTTGACGAGACTCCGATGCCTGCCGTCACCCCGGATCTGCCAGCCCAGCATGCTCACCTGTCTGCCCTTGCCTCCCGTCTGGTCGAGGTCGATGCGCTACCCTGGCGCAACACGCCCTCGCCGAAGATCAGGATGAAGGTGTTGCTCGAAGACCCGGCGAGCGGATTGCTGACCGCGCTGTTTCGCTGGGAGCCAGGCGCGGTGCTTGGCGATCATCAGCATGTGCAGATCGAGCAGTCGTTCATCCTGGAGGGCGCGATCGAGGACGAAGAAGGCGAGTGCACCGCGGGCAACTTCGTCTGGCGCCCGGCTGGCAGCCGGCATGCTGTGCGCTCGCCCAAGGGGGCGTTGGTGCTCGCCTTCTTTCTCGCGCCCAACCGGTTCTTCCCGGCGTCACCTGCAGGCTGAGGTCCAAGGTGGACTATCAGGCAGTGCTGGACTCGATTGTCGACGAACTGCGTCCGCGGTACGGGCGCGAAGGCGCGGTGGCTACCTACATCCCGGCACTGGCGCGCGTGCCTGCGACACATTTCGGCTTGGCGCTGCGTACCGCCGATGGCTCCGAGGCGACCGCCGGCGATGCGGCGGTCGGGTTCTCGATCCAGAGTATCTCCAAGGTGTTCACCCTGGCGCTGGCGATGCGCGCGATCGGCGCGAGCCTGTGGGAGCGCATCGGCGTCGAACCCTCCGGCAACTCTTTCAATTCACTGGTCCAGCTGGAGACCGAGCGCGGTGTGCCGCGCAATCCGTTCATCAATGCCGGGGCGATCGCATTGGCCGACCGGCTGGTCAGCCAGTTCGCCGATCCCAAGGCGGAGATGTTGCGACTGCTATCCGATCTTTGCGGCGAGCCAGTGCATTTCGACGAGGAGGTGGCGCGTTCCGAGGCGCAGACCGGGTATCGCAATGTCGCACTTGCCAATTTCATGAAGAGTTTCGGCAAGCTCGACAACGATGTGACCACAGTGCTCGATGTGTACTTTCACCAGTGCTCGATCCGGATGAACTGCATTCAGCTCGCACGTGCTGCCGGCTTTCTGTGCCGCGATGGCGCCTGGCCGGACGGGCGCGGCGCGCTGGTGAGCGAAAGCCAGGCACGTCGCATCAACGCACTGATGCTGACCTGTGGCACCTACGATGCCGCAGGCGAGTTCGCCTTCCTGATCGGCCTGCCGTGCAAGAGCGGGGTTGGTGGCGGCATCATTGCCGTGGTGCCCGACGAATTGAGCCTGTGCGTGTGGTCACCGCCGCTGGACAAGACGGGTAACTCGCTCCTGGGGCGCGAGGCACTCGAGCGATTCGCTGCGCGTACCGGGTTGTCGGTGTTCGGCTAGCTGGTTGAAGTGCCTAGAGAGGAGGTCTTATCGGCGTCATCTCCAGGGTGTACCCGCGGCGGATGAGGCAATAGTCGCGAATGTGCCAGTTCGGTGGTGCGCGCATCGAGCTGGCGGCACGCACTGCATACATCTCGTTCAGACAGGCAATGTCGTCGGCGGCGAACAGCACAGGATCGAAACTCTCGCGTATCCAGCTGCCGCCGGTGCCGATGCAGCCCCCGAACGCGATCGACAGTGCCGCCGCGAGCGTCATCGTCGCCATGCGGCTGCGACGCGACGGCTTCATTTCACTACCCGCGCGCCGAAAACGCGCGCTCGAAAGCGCTGAGAAAGCGTGCCAATTCATTCTCTGGCAGCAGCTGGATGCCCGCGGCGCGGGCGCGTCCGCCGCCACTGTCGAACTGGCGGCACAGCGTATCGGCGCCCACCGGAACGCTGGCTGGCGTGCGTACGCTGACCAGATAGCCGCCCGGGCGCACGGTGAGCACCGCATGCGCACGCATCGGAAAGCCGTACGTAAGCTGGTTGCTGAACAGCCCGGAGATGCGCCTCGACCAGGCCGCATCCGGCAGCAGGAAGGCAGCAGCCGACTCGCGCATCAGCAGGGGTGCGATCTCGGCGGCGCGCACCAGATCATCGGACAGGGCGGTGCGCAGCACCTCGTACACCGGTTCAGCGACTGCGAAATCGAGCGGATTTTCGTAGTAGCGAAGCGTTTCATACAGTTCGTCTGGCGGGTAATGCAGGTCATCGATCGACTCGCCATAGGCGTTGTAGTTCAGACATTCCCCGAGCGTGCGCAGGGTAAGCATCTGCATCTCGTTCATCTCGAGCGGCTCGGCAGCGCGCCAGGCGGACTCGCGCAGGTTGTCGCCGAACGCGGCGACCACGGCCCAGGCGCGATACTTTCCGTTCAGGAAGCGATCCACGATCAGGCTGGTGCAGGTGTCAGGCGAGCCATCGATATGCGCGCGAAACCCCGGCCGCTGCGGAATCGCGCCGGCGAAATGGTGGTCGAACCAGCGCACCCGTGCCCCCACATCCAATGCACGTTCAAGCGCCTCACGGTTGACTTCCAGCGAGACGTCGAACACCGTGATCTCGTCACCGCGCGCGGCTGCGACCTTGGACAGCAATTCGATGTCGCGCTTCACACCGGTGACCCGGATTGACTCTCGAGGCTCGGCCAGGCGCAGCTGGTGCATCGCGCACACGCCGTCCGCGTCGCCGTTGAAAACGTCATAGAATTTCATCGATGAATCCTGCAGTGCCGGACGCTCAAGTCGTTACGCATGTCGTTACCGATTTCCGGCTCGCGAGGGCCAGGGAAAGCCGGCTTGCGTGGTATTTCGGCGGAGCTTACCTGCTGGTCATCGTCTACGCGAGCCTGTCGCCATTCACCGGCTGGGCCACCCCCGGACTGCCGCCGCTGGCATTCCTGCAGGAACCGTGGCCGCGCCGTTGGCAGTACTTCGACATGTTCGTAAACATGCTCGCCTATGTGCCGCTCGGCCTGCTGCTGACCCTGGCACTGATGCGCTGGATGCGTCCGGCACTGGCCATGGCACTGGTGCTGGTGGCAGGGACGTTGCTTAGCCTAGGCCTGGAGACTGGACAGATGTACCTGCCTACCCGGGTCGCGTCGAAGGTCGACCTCCTGCTCAACGCCGCCGGTACTGCCCTGGGTGCGCTGCTCGCGGTGCGCACTGGACGCATGCCGCTGTGGGCGCGTTTTCATGAACTGCGCGAACGCTGGTGCCTGCCCGGGCGGATCGTCGAGCCCGGGCTCGCGTTGCTCGCCATCTGGTTCCTGACCCAGGTCGATCCGTCGCTGCCCCTGCTGTCAGTGCTGTCGCTGCCAGATGCGCTGCCGATCCCGAACACCGGATTCATCCCGCCGCGCGAGTTTTCGCTGCCCTCGGCGGCGGCAGTGGCGATCAATACGCTCGCCATCAGCCTGTTCGTGATGGCGTTGATGCGCCAGCGCTGGCGAGCGCTGATCGCCATGTGTGCCCTGGTCGCCACCGCCGCGTCGATCAAGCTCGCCGTGGCCGTGGTGATGCTCAAGGCGCGGGCGGTGTTCATCTGGCTGTCGGCTGAAGTGGTGATCGGCATCGCCCTGGGCATGGCGGTTGCGGCACTGATGCTCGCCCTGCCGCGCACCGCGGTGATCCGTCTTGGCATCGGCGCACTGGCCTGCTCATTCGTGTCGACCCATCTGTTCAACGATCCGACCCAGCCCGGGCTCGCGCTCTGGCCGTTCCGCTGGACCTATGGCCAGCTGCTCAACTACACCGGACTGGCACGCACGGTTGCGGAACTCTGGCCGATCGCGGCGGCGTGGTATCTGTTGCGGTTGCTGCGCAGCCTGCAGTCCGCGGCGGCGGGTCGCGCCGGTTCGCTATAATGGAAGCAACTTCCGCCGATTGTTTCCATGAGTTTTTGATCAGGTCCCGATCAGGTTTCAATCAGGTTTCAATCAGGTTTCAATGAGGTCCAGATGAGCCTTCCGACAAGCCTTCCGACAAGCCACTACCGCCATCATGTGTTTTTCTGCTGCAACCAGCGCGATGGTGGCGCCTCGTGCTGCAATGATCAGCACGCCTCCGAGGTTCGCGATTACGCCAAAAAGCGGGTGAAGGAACTCGGTCTGTCCGGTGCTGGCAAGGCGCGGGTCAACATGGCCGGGTGTCTCGATCGCTGCGACGAAGGACCGGTGATGGTGGTATACCCGGAGGCCGTCTGGTACACCTATGTCGACCGCGCGGACATCGACGAGATCATCGACGAGCATCTGGTGAACGGACGCCCGGTGGAGCGGCTGCGGATCTGAGTGCGTTACGCCAGTCGTGGTGTCCCTGGGCGCACCTGACGCCAACACCGCGATGCCGCGCTGAGTCCGGATGAAGCCCTCCACCCTGAGCCGCTTCGACGTCGACGGTGCTGCCGGCCGTATCGAGGTCAAGGTGAACGATCCGGGCGATACCCGGCGCGGCGTCGCGCTGGTCGCCCATCCACACCCGCTGTTCGGCGGCACCAACGAAAACAAGGTGGTGACCACACTCGCGCGGGCGTTGTTCGACGCCGGTTGGCTGGTTGCGCGGCCGAACTTTCGCGGCGTTGGCGAGTCCGAGGGTGTGCATGACGAGGGCAACGGCGAGACCGACGATCTGCTGCAGGTGATGGCAAGCTTGCGCACGCGTTACGGCGACGCACCGGCGGTGCTGGCCGGGTTCTCGTTCGGCGGTTTCGTCGCCAGCCGGCTTGCCGCACGCGCTGAGGCCGAGGGGCAGCCTTACCGGCTGGTGGTTCTGGTCGCGCCGGCCGTAGGACGATTCGAGGTCGCCACGGTGTCAGCGAGCACCGTGGTGATTCATGGCGAGGACGATGACGTGGTACCGCTGCGCGCGGTGCTCGACTGGGCGCGTCCGCAGGAACTGCCGATCGCACTGGTGCCTGGAGCCGGCCATTTCTTTCATGGCAAGCTGCCGGTGCTGGCGCGATTGGTGCGCCGCGCGCTGGCCAGCGCTGGAGTTGACTGACCGAAATGGCTGAGACCCGGGTGGCACCGTCAGGGGTAGCAACGTCAGCGGTAGCAACGTCAGCGGCGGCAACGTCAGCGGCGGCAACGACCGGGGTGGCGGGCGCGGTAGCCGAGGAGCAACCGGACCCACAGGTAACCGTTGCACGGATCGTCGGCCTGCGTAAGTCCTATGGCGGGCGCGAGGTGGTGGCTGGTGTCGATCTCACGCTCGAAACCGGCGAGTGCTTCGGGCTGCTCGGTCCCAACGGAGCCGGCAAGACCACCATCCTCAAGCTCTGCCTCGGACTGACCGAGCCGGACGCCGGGTCGATCACCATGTTCGGCCTCGCCCTGCCGGCGCAGGCGCGCGAAGCGCGAATGCGGATCGGCGTCGTGCCGCAGATCGACAGCCTGGACCCGGATTTCAGCGTACGCGAGAACCTGCTGGTATTCGGCCGCTACTTCGGCATGAGCGATGCGGCGATCCGCGCGCGAGTTCCCGATCTGCTCGAGTTCGCGAATCTCACCGGCCGCGAGGACGCGAAGATCCAGGCGCTCTCCGGTGGCATGAAGCGCCGGCTGACCCTGGCGCGTGCGCTGGTCAACGACCCTGACCTGATCATTCTGGACGAACCGACCACCGGCCTCGACCCGCAGGCTCGCCATGTGATCTGGGATCGCCTCAAACAGCTGACTGGCCAGGGCAAGACCCTGCTGTTGACCACCCACTTCATGGAAGAGGCGGAGCGCCTTTGCACCCGGCTGTCGGTGCTGGATCAGGGCCGGGTGATCGCCACGGGCGACCCGCGCGTGCTGATCAGGCAGCATATCGAACCTCAGGTGGTCGAGGTTTATGGCGAGGGCGTCGAGCAGTGGGCTGGCGCTCATGCGCAGTCGAACAGCGAGCGCTGCGAGCGTACTGGCGAGACCGTGTTCTGCTACGCCCACGATGCCGCGCCGCTGGTGGCGAGCCTCGCCGGCTTTCCCGGGTTGCGCCACCTGCACCGGCCAGCCAATCTCGAGGACCTGTTTCTCAAGCTGACCGGCAGGGAGATGCGGGACTGATGACGCAGGATTGCTGACGTACACCTTATGACGCACACCTCATGACGTTCGACCGACCCATGCCATCCTCCCATATCCGCCTGCCGCAACCGAGCCTGCGCAGCCTGCATGTGTGGCGGCGCAACTTCCTGGTCTGGCGCAAGCTCGCCATCCCGTCGATGCTCGGCAACTTCGCCGACCCCGCGTTCTACATGCTCGCGCTGGGCTACGGTCTGGGCAGCCTGTTGCCGGAGGTTCAGGGCATGCCCTACATCGCCTTCCTTGCTGCCGGCACCCTGTGCTACAGCACGATGAACACCGCCACCTTCGAGGTGCTCTACTCGGCGTTCTCGCGCATGCAGATCCAGCGCACCTGGGATGCGATCCTGAACGCGCCGCTTTCGCTGGACGACATCGTCCTGGGCGAAGCGCTTTGGGCCGCGACCAAGAGCCTGTTCTCGGCGGTCGCGATCCTCGCGGTGATCTGGGCGCTCGGCCTGGCGCAATCCTGGCTGGTGCTGTGGCTGGTGCCGCTCGCCCTGCTGATCGGTCTGTGCTTTGCCGGGCTCGGGTTGATCATGACCGCGCTCGCGCCGAGCTACGATTTCTTCATGTACTACTTCACCCTGGTGGTGACCCCGATGACCCTGCTATGCGGGGTGTTCTTTCCGATCGAGCAACTGCCCGGCTGGCTGCAGTCGGTGTCCTCGGTGCTGCCGTTGACCCATGCGGTGGCGATCGCGCGGCCGTTGCTCGCCGGTGTGGTGCCGGCAGATATCCCGTTGCATCTCGCGGTGCTGGCAGGTTACGGCGTGCTCGGGTTCAATATCGCGCTGGTACTGGCGCGACGTCGGCTGTTACGCTGATCGTCCCGCCTGCCTGATCGACGCGCCGCCATGCTCTGGATCAAAGCCTTTCACATCATCTTCGTCGTCAGCTGGTTCGCCGGGCTGTTCTACCTGCCGCGCATCTTCGTCAACCTGGCGATGGTGCCGGCCGACAGCGTGGCCGAGCGCGACCGGCTGCTGCTGATGGCGCGCAAGCTGTACCGCTTCATGACACCGCTGGGCGTTCTCGCGGTGGTGCTCGGGCTCATACTCTGGCTGGGCTATGGTTTCCGCGGCGGCTGGCTGCATGCCAAAGTCGCGCTGACCGGACTGCTGGTCGGCTATCACTGGTGGTGCGGGCGTGTGGTTGGAAGTTTCGCCGCTGGCCGTGAACAGCGCAGTCATGTGTTCTTTCGCTGGATGAACGAACTGCCGGTGCTGGTGCTGTTCGCGGTCGTGCTGCTGGCGGTGTTGAAGCCGTTCTGAGCGCAGCGCTCAGGCGCAGTTGGGGCGGACGAGACGCGGGCCGTGATGCGGCGCCTGATGCCTACGCTGACCCAGCTTGTCTTCGCGGGCTGCTGCCTGTGGGGCCTGGGCGCTGAGGCGGCTGCCGCAGACGAGCCGCCAGCGCCGCCGCGCAGGCAGATCGAGTCGATGATCCTGGTGCGCAGTTCGCCGCTGGCGGGCTTTCAGTTCCATGCCGGCGACGCACTGTGGCGCGAGATGCGTGTCGGTGACGCACTGTCGCTGATCCGTGAGCCGCTCAACCCGCACGACGCGAACGCGATTCGCGTCGACTGGCGGGGGCTCATGCTCGGTTATGTACCGCGGCGCGACAACCCGCAGGTGGCACGCCAGATCGATCTGGGTGCCGCACTCGAAGCACGCATCTCGCGCCTGCGCGAAGCGCGCAACCCCTGGGACCGGATCGAGTTCGAGATCGTGCTGGTGCTTGGTCGGTGAGTTCGGCCCGTGATCCGGAGGCGCGCGATCAGCAGTCAGTCGGCATCGTCCTTGGCGTACACCGCCTCGATCGAATGAGCGAAGCGCTGCATCACCACCGGCCGCTTTGTCTTGAGCGTCGGGGTGAGCATGCCATTGTCGATCGTCCACGGTTCTGTGGTCTGGATCACCCGGCGCACCCGAACATAGCGCGGGAACGCCGTCAGCCGCTGGTTGGCCAGGCGCACCAGCTTCTTCTCGTCGGTTTCCTGGGTCACCGCGACCAGCGAAACGAAGTGGCGCCCCTCGCCGACCAGCATCACCTGCTCGAACACCGGGTCGCCGGTCAGCGCGCTTTCGGCTTCCTCGGGCGGGAACTTCTCGCCATTGGACAGCACTATGATGTCCTTGGAACGCCCGCGGATGTAGATCCTGCCGTCGCGGATCTCGACGATGTCGCCGGTGTTGAGCCAACCGTCGGCAGACAGCACCTGTGCGGTCGCCTCCGGGTTACGCCAGTAGCCCTGCATCACCGACGGGCCACGTACCAGCAGTTCGCTGGTCTCCGACAGCCGGTACTCGACGCCATCGAGCGGCTGGCCGACCGAGCTGGGGTCGTTGTCGTCTTCGCGGTTGGCCGCGATCACTGGCGAGGCCTCGGTCATGCCATAGCCCTGGATCATGTGCACGCCCAGTGCGATGAAGGTCTGTGCGATATGCAACTCCAGCTTCGCGCCGCCCGCGCCGGCGAGTCGCAGGCGCCCGCCCAGCTTGGCCAGGATCGGGCCGGCGACCAGCGGCTTGAGCCGGGCATAGGCGAGCCGCTCGAACAGGTTCGCCTCGCCGAGAAAAACCTTCCAGCCGTAGCGGATCGTGGCGTGAAACAAGGTGCGCTTGAGCGCCGAGCCTGACAGCGTCTGCTCGATGCGCGCGAGGAAGCGCTCGAAAAGCCGCGGCACCGCGATCAGCAGGGTCGGCTGCACGCTGGCCAGATCGTCGCCAAGCTGCTGGATACCGCGCGCAAAGGCCACACAGGCACCGGCGCGCAACATCAGGTAGTAGCCGCAGGTCCGCTCGAACATGTGCGACATCGGGAGCACCGACAAGGTGGTGTCGGTGTCGTGTATCGCAATGACCGCGGCGGAGGCCTCGACGTTGCACAGCACGTTGCCGTGACTGAGCTTCACCCCCTTCGACCTGCCGGTGGTGCCCGAGGTGTAGACGATGGTGGCGAGCGTGTCCGGTTCCAGCGCCTGCACTTCGAACGCCGGCGCGGTCAACGGCAGGAAGCGGTCGACCTGTTCAGGCCCGTCACCGCCTTCGATGCACACTACCGCAGGCAGTGTCGGCATCAGCTCGCGCAGTCGGGCGAGCGGACGCGGCGTGTCCAGCACCAGCAGGCGCGCGTCCGAGTTGCCGAGGCACCAGGCGATGTTCTCTGCGTTGTCGATCACATAGAGCGGTACCACGACCAGCCCGAGTCCCAGGGCTGCCTGGTCGATTGCCACCCATTGCACACAGTTCTTCAGGCAGATCGCGATCCGGTCGCCCTTCTCGAAGCCGCGCAACCGGAACGCCGCCTGCCAGCGTGCCGCCAGGGCACTCACCTCGGCGACCGTATAATCGCGCCACGCTGATGCCGCGCCGTCGCTATCGCATTGCCGGTACAGCACTTTGTCAGGCGTGCCTGAATGATATTGAAGCAGCTGAGCGAGATTGTTCATCCTGGGGGCGCCGTGGCAGAGTGGTGTGGGAAGTGGTGCGTGGAGTTGTACGCGAAGTGGTGCGCGAAGTGGCGTGCTCAGTGGTGTGGAAAGTGGCGTCAGCCACCGCTGCGGAGCCGGGCATGAACAGCGTCGACACGCGCTATTTTGCACCCTGCCCGCGCGGTCTGGAGGACGTCCTGGTGACAGAACTCGCTCACCTCGGCGCACGGCGGGCGGCTGCGGTGGCAGGCGGCGTCGGCTTCCTCGGCGATCGCCTTGTCGGCTACCGGGCCAATCTCGAGAGCCGGTTGGCGAGCCGCATCCTGTGCAGCCTGGGCGAGGGCAGCTACCGCACCGAGCAGGACATCTATGCGTTCGTAAAATCGATCGACTGGCCGCGCTGGTTCACTGTCGAGCGCACGCTGCGGGTGGATGTCTCGGCCATCCGTTCGCCGCTGAAGAGCCTGGAGTTCGTCACCCTGCGTGTGAAGGACGCGATCTGCGACCGGTTCCGCGCGGAGCAGGGCGAGCGACCGACCGTGGACACCCAGTCGCCGGACGTTCGGGTACAGGTGTTCCTTACAGTGGACGCGATGACCGTCTACCTCGATCTGTCCGGCGACCCGTTGTTCAAGCGCGGCTGGCGCGAGGACGCTGGCGAGGCGCCGCTGCGCGAAAATCTGGCTGCCGGCCTGGTGGCGCTGTCCGGATGGCATCCCGGCACGCCGTTCATCGACCCGATGTGCGGCAGCGGCACCATCGCGATCGAAGCCGCGCAGATTGCCATCGGACATGCGCCCGGGCTGGACAGAAGCTTCGGCTTCGAGCGCCTGCGCGATTTCGACCCGCCGTTGTGGACCCGCCTGCGCGACGAAGCGCGGGCGCGCATCGAGCAGGGCCGGCGGCAGGTGACGGTCTTCGGCTCGGATCGCGAGGCGGCGGGGGTGGTCGCCGCGCGAGCGAACGCCGTGCGTGCCGGGGTGGAGCGGGTGGTGCAGTTCGAGGTGGCCGACGTCCGCCGGCGACCCGCCCCAGCGCCCTCGGGGATACTGGTGGCGAACCCGCCCTACGGCGTCCGGATGGAAAGCCGCGAGTCGCTCGAGTTGTTCTATCCGCAGCTCGGTACCGCACTGAAATCGCTCTACGCTGGCTGGACCGCCTACCTGATCTCGCCTGAAATGAAGCTGCCAGGCCAGCTTGGCCTCAAGGCATCGAAGCGTACGGTGCTCTACAACGGCGCGATCGAGTGCCGCCTGTTCGAGTTCGCCATGGTGGCGGGGTCGAACAAACGCACGTGAGACCGTCGATCGGGCGCGGCCGCCGAACAAGAGCGAACAAGGGGACAGACCCTCAGGGTCTGTCCCCAGCCTCTACCCCCGGCAGGCTCATACGATGTTGAGGTGGTCGATGCCACCCATCACGTCACGGTCCTTCGAATCTGAACCATGCAGCTTGATCTGCAGCCGCAGATCGTTGACCGAGTCAGCATTGCGCAGCCCGTCTTCGTAGGTGATGTGACCGGCCTCATACAGGTCGAACAGCGCCTGATCGAAGGTCTGCATGCCGGACTCGCGCGACTTCTTCATCACCTCCTTCATCTCGTGCACGTCGCCCTTGAAGATCAGATCGGAGATGAGCGGCGAATTGAGCAGGATCTCGATTGCAGCCACCCGGCCCTTGCCTTCGCGTTTCGGGATCAGGCGCTGCGAGACGATGCCCTTCAGATTGAGCGAGAGGTCCATCAGCAGTTGTGCGCGGCGCTCTTCCGGGAAGAAGTTGATGATCCGGTCCAGCGCCTGGTTGGCGTTGTTCGCATGCAGGGTGCACATCGCCAGGTGGCCAGTCTCGGCGAACGCGATCGCGTAGTCCATCGTCTCGCGGTCGCGCACCTCGCCGATCAGGATCACATCAGGCGCCTGGCGCAGCGTGTTCTTCAGCGCGGTATGCCAGGACTCGGTGTCCACGCCGACCTCTCGATGGGTGATGATGCAGTTCTTGTGCTCGTGCACGAACTCGACCGGATCTTCCACCGTGATGATGTGGCCATAGCTGTTCTCGTTGCGATAGCCAACCATGGCGGCGAGCGAGGTCGACTTGCCCGAGCCGGTGGCGCCGACGAAGATCACCAAGCCGCGCTTGGTCATCGCCACATCCTTTAGCACCACTGGCAGCCCCAGGTCCTCGAACTTCGGAATGATCGAGGTAATCACCCGCAGGACCAGGCCGACCCGACCCTGCTGCATGAAGGCGTTGACCCGGAAACGGCCGATGCCGGGCGGGCTGATCGCGAAGTTGCACTCGCGGGTGGCTTCGAACTCGGCCGCCTGCCGGTCGTTCATGATCGAACGGGCGAGATCGGCGGTATGTGTCGGAGTCAGCGTCTGGTTGGACACCGGCACCACCTTGCCGTCGAGCTTGAACGCTGGCGGGAAGCCTGCGGTGACGAACAGGTCGGAGGCTTTCTTGCTGACCAATACCCGCAGCAGTTCGTGGACGAATTTGACGGCCTGATCGCGTTCCATGAGTGTCGGGTCCTTGCTTGGCTATGCGTGAAGCGGGTGCGACCGCGCGGCGCCGGGAAGCAGTTGCCGGGCAGCCGGCGGGCCGATGAAAGGCAACTGCGAGGTGAGGATAGGCATCAGCCCGGGAAGTTGTCCTTGTTCGCCGCCTTCATCCTGGCTTCTGCTGGAGAGACTATGTTTCGTTTGACCAGCTCCTGCAGGTTCTGGTCGAGTGTCTGCATGCCGAAGGTCTGGCCGGTCTGGATCGAAGAGTACATCTGTGCGATCTTGTTCTCGCGGATCAGGTTACGGATTGCCGGAGTGCCCATCATGATCTCATGTGCGGCAACCCGGCCGGAGCCGTCCTTAGTCTTGAGCAGGGTCTGCGAGATCACCGCACGCAGCGACTCGGACAGCATCGAGCGCACCATCTCTTTCTCGGCCGCCGGGAACACGTCGATGATCCGGTCGACGGTCTTGGCGGCCGAACTGGTGTGCAGCGTACCGAAGACCAGGTGCCCGGTCTCGGCGCCGGTGAGCGCCAGCCGGATCGTCTCCAGATCGCGCAACTCGCCGACCAGGATGATGTCCGGGTCCTCGCGAAGCGCCGAGCGCAGGGCGTTGGAGAACGACAGCGTGTGCGGCCCGACCTCGCGCTGGTTGATCAGGCACTTCTTGCTCTCGTGCACGAACTCGATCGGGTCCTCGATGGTGAGGATATGCCCGTAGTCATGGTCGTTGATATGGTTGACCATTGCAGCCAGCGTGGTCGACTTGCCGGAACCGGTCGGACCGGTCACCAGCACGATGCCGCGCGGCTGGTTGGAGATCTCGGCGAAGATCGGTGGCGCCTTGAGTTCCTCCAGCGACAGCACCTTGGACGGAATGGTGCGCAGCACGGCGGCAGCCCCGCGCTGCTGAACGAAGGCATTGACCCGGAAGCGCGCCAGGTTCGGGATCGCGAACGAGAAGTCGATCTCGAGGTTCTCTTCGTACGTCTTCCTCTGCTGGTCGTTCATGATGTCGTAGACCATGCCGTGCACGTCCTTGTGCTCCAGGGGCGGCAGGTTGATCCGGCGCACGTCGCCATGCACCCGGATCATCGGCGGCAATCCGGCCGAGAGGTGCAGGTCCGAGGCCTTGTTCTTGACAACGAATGCGAGCAGTTCTGAGATGTCCACTATACTTTCCCGGGGGTTGAGCTTGAAAAATATGAACCAGACCCGCACCGCCGGAAGCGTCGACTGAGTTGTCGACCGAGACAAGCGTTGAGGTTTCGACTGCAGTACCGACCGTGGTCATGACGGAAACGACGTACGGCGCGACGGACGACGGAGCGGATGACGCGCCACCAAATGGCTCTGCGACACGGATACCCATCACCACGGGTGTAGATCGGCTGTAATGAACCGTCCTTTAGGCCGCTATGCATGCGGCGGTCGAGATATACGTTCGGCGCTTGCGCGACCCGGCGTCCTGGCCTGGTGCCCGGTGCCAGTTCCGGCCTTGCTGCCACCCTGTTCTCAAGTCATTGACGCGGCGCGTTAATTATGGGAGCCATCGCAGATAACTTGCAAGCTGTTCGCGAGCGTATCGCGCAGGCGGAGGTCAAGGCCGGGCGCGATCCGCGCTCGGTCGGCCTGCTCGCAGTCAGCAAGATGGTCGGGGTCGCTGCCGTGCGTACCGCGTGGGCCGCCGGCCAGCGGGCGTTCGGCGAAAGCTACGTACAAGAGGCCATCGACAAGATCTCGCTGCTCGAAGACACGCCGATCGAGTGGCACTTCATCGGTCCGCTCCAGAGCAACAAGACGCGTCCTGTGGCCGAGCGTTTCGACTGGGTGCACTCTGTATCCAGCTTGAAGATCGCCCAGCGGCTGTCCCAGCAGCGCCCGGTGGAGCGCACACCGCTGTCGGTCTGCCTGCAGGTCAACGTCAGCGGAGAAGCGACCAAGGCGGGCGTGACCGAGGCTGACGTGGCCTCGCTCGCCCTGGCGGTGGCGGCGCTGCCGAGGCTGCGGTTGCGGGGCCTGATGTGCATTCCGGCGCCGGCTGCCGGATTCGAGGCGCAGCGGCCGGCGTTCGCCCGCCTGCGACACCTGCGCCAGCAGTTGATCGATCAGGGGCTCGCGCTGGATACCCTGTCGATGGGCATGTCGGACGACCTGGAGGCTGCGATCGCCGAGGGCGCGACGTGGGTACGGGTCGGTACTGCGGTCTTCGGCGCGCGTACAACCGCGTCCATCGACCCGGTCCTGGGTTGAACCGGCGGCTACCGGTCGATCCGCAACCTCTTCTGGAGCTTGAACGATGAAGGTCTGTTTCGTCGGTGGGGGCAACATGGCCTCCGCTCTGATCGGCGGGTTGTTGAAGAGCGGTGTCGTCTCTCGGGATCTCTCCGTGGTCGAGGTCGAGGCCGCACAGCGGCAGCGGCTGGAGACCCGTTTTGGCATCGCCACCTTCGATAGCGCACACCCCGCGGTGGCTGGCAGCGACTGCGTGGTGCTGGCGGTCAAGCCGCAACAGGTGCATGCGGTGGCGCGGTCGCTCGGCCCGGCGCTGACCGGTCAACTGGTGCTGACCATCGCCGCCGGGATCCGCACCGTCGACCTCGGACGCTGGCTCGGCGGGTATGCCCGGCTTGCCCGCGCCATGCCCAATACCCCGGCGCT
>JBBRCD010000031.1:0-37771 GCA_038205245.1 Burkholderiales bacterium | reverse complement strand
CGCTGCCCCAGTCGAAGGCGCGGAAATTGAAGGCGAAGTCGCCGCTTTTCGCCGCCAGGTGTTCGAGCACGCGCTGGCCGGCCGGGATCACTTCCTTGCCGATGCCGTCGCCCGGAATCGATGCAATAGCGTGAGTGCGCAAGGCTCAGCCCACCTGCAGCAGCGGACGCAACCGGCGCACATTGTCCAGCCGGTCGATCGTCCAAACGGTATCGCATAGCCGCCGGGCCCTTGCCTTGCCGGTGATCGGCGCCAGCAGGTCGAAGCACTTGGCATCGACCTCGGCCCGGCTCATCGGATTCTGGGCGGTGCCCCGTACCGCCTTGGTGTGATGGGTGAGACGGCGCCCGTCCTTGAGGGTGAGGGTGACGATGCCCTGCCGACTGGGCATGGCCCGGGTGAGCGCGGCATCGCCGATCAGGGTGACCTTCTTGCGCAGCGCCAGCACTTTCGGGTCGCGCATGCGCGCAACATCGTGCGAGGAGACGAAGGTGACCGTGCCATCGAGCAGCATCACCGCCACCAGGTGCTGCAGGCAGATGTCCGGCATGTCGCGGTTGTCCACCGTGTTCGCGCCCTGGCGCGCGACCTTCACCTCGATTCTCTCGACATCGGCCGCGCGCACCCCGTGCTTGCCGATCAGTGCCAGCAACGAATCGAGCGGCGCCTGGATCGGCGAACCGACCGACCAGCGCTTGATATTGGTGTTCATGATCTCGTAGGTGCGGCCAAGACGACGCACAAGCGTCGCCGGTTGCGGTTTGCGGCCGTAGGCGACGAAGAAGTTGCGCTCGCCGGAGAACACATCCTCGACACCGGTCATGCCGGAGTCGACCATCAGTGCCGCATAGACTCCGTTGCGTGCCGGCATGCCGCCGAAGTCGAACGCCTTCTCGACATGGTCCGGGTCGCGCATCCAGCAGGACACGCCCGAGGCCTGCTGCGCGGTATAGGAGAGCAGGTGGCGGGTCTGGCGCGGGTTGAACCCGAGCAGTGAGCCGGCCGCCGCAGCCGCGCCGAACATCGGCCCGAAGCTGTGGGTGGAGTGACCGTCCTCGCGGAACTGATAGGCATCGAGTGACATGGTCAGCCGTGAGGACAGGTCATAGCCGACGGCGATTGCCCGCAGCAGTGCCCGGCCCGAGGCCCGGTTGCGTTCGCCGATCGCAAGAGCTGCCGGCACGATGCCGCAGCCAGGGTGGGTCAGTGACGGGGCATGGGAATCGTCGGTCTCGTCGGCATGGCCGAGCATGCCGTTGGCCATTGCGGCGTTAATCGCGGTGGTGACGATGCGGGTGCCGATCACCGTGGCTTCGGGCGTGCCACCGAGTGGCTGCACGAAGCCGATCGCGCGCTCGCCGGGCAGCAGTTTCGAACCCGATACCATCGCGGCCAGGGTATCGAGCAGGTGATGCTTGGTCTTCTCGATCACTTCGGCCGGCAGTGCCTTGCGCGGTGCTGCGGCCAGATAGGCGGCCAGCGTGGTCATCATCGGCGAGATGGTCGCCGCTTTTTTGCCTGTAGATGTGCTCATGGGAGCCAGCCTCCACCGTTGATGTGCAGTGTCTGTCCGGTGATGTAGCGCGCATCCGGCCCGGCCAGCATGCGCACCATCGCCGCGATCTCTTCGGGTACGCCGCGCCGGCCCAGAGGCGGCAGCGTGTTGCGATGCTCTGGTCGCGCTGGCGCGCCGGGCAACCCGCGCACCGTGTCGATGGTGCCTGGCACCACGCAGTTGACGGTGATGCTCTGGGGCGCGAGATCGAGTGCGAGTCCCTTGGTGAAGCCGGCCAGCCCAGCCTTGGCGGCGATCACATGGGCGCGACCGATCGCGCCCTTGTGGCCGGTCAGGCCACCGATGTTGATCACCGCGCCGTTGCCCGATGCGATCAGGTGCGGAAGGCTTGCCTGGGTGACCAGAAACGCGCCATCGAGCACAGTGGCAATCACCCGCTGCCATTCGGGCAGGGTGATCTGCGCGAACGGCGTCTCGGCGCGCACCGCGGCATTGTTGACCACGATGTCGATGCGCCCGAAGCGCTCGACGGTGGCCGCCACCAGTGCCGCGACCGCGGCCGGGTCGGTGACATCGGCGATATGCACCGCCGCGGTGCCCCCGTCGGTCTCGATCATCGACTGGGTGTGCGCAGCCTCGGTGCGCGAACTGTTGGCGTTGATCATCACCGAAGCGCCGCCGGCGGCAAACGCGCGGCAGATCGCGCGACCGATGTTGCGTGCGCCGCCGGTGACCAGAGCCACCTTGCCAGCGAACTCGCGCCCCGGCGTCATGCCGATCGTGCTCGTCACAGTGTCATCCCCTTGAAGTAGCTTCATTGGTGTTTCGAGCGATGCTAGCAGAAGGGGCAGGTGACGGCGCGAGCGGCGAGGGCTGCGGCCTGCGATGGTCGGCGAAGGTCGGTGGGGCGGTTACCGCAGCCGTAACACGATTGCCGTGCCGACCGGCAGCGACGCCATCAACAGGTTGAATACCTTCGATCGGCGCGGCGACTGCAGGTGACGCTGCATCGCTGCGTCAAAGGCCGCCCAGGTCGCGGCGCGAGGCAGGTGGACCACGACCGGCACCCGCAGGATCGTCGCCGCAAGCAGCCAGCGGGCAACGTCGGATGGAATGAACAACGCGGCGCCGAAGGCCGCACCGCAGACAAGCACGATCGTGGCCCGGAAGCCGACGTTAACCCCGATGCAGCCAGCATTTCGCTCTTCGGCCCGGGACGATGGTGATCACGACCGCGGCGGTGGCCAGCGCCGAAAGGTCGATCACCCCTGCGGTCAACCCCGCAATCACCACCGCTCGCGTGATCCGGGCGAGGCGCAGCGCCTGACCCTGAAAGAGATGGCGCGCCTGGCAGGATTTGAACCCACGACCCCTTGGTTCGTAGCCAAGTACTCTATCCAACTGAGCTACAGGCGCGTTGGGCCGGATTATTGCAGAAAAAGGGGTCAGGGTCGATTTTCAGCTGCCATGCCCGTCCCCTTCATGCGCGTAATGCCCGAAAATCGACCCTGACCCCTTTTTGTGTCTTTCTGATAGGCGAGGATGGCGCACATGCAACAGGAAGCTCTGCTGATCCGTGGTGGCCGGGTGCTGGATGCCGGCGGCGACCTGGACCAACCGCCGGTGTGTGACCTGCTGATCCGGGACGGGGTGATCGTGGCGGTCGGCGAGGCGGCCGGCGGGGCGCTCGCTGCGGCCGGGGGCGCGCTCGATAAGCCCGGGGGCGCGCTCACTTCGCCCGGGGGCGCGTTCAAAACGGCCGCAGCGCGGGTCATCGACGCATCCGGCATGCTCGTCATCCCCGGTCTACTCAACATGCATTACCACTCGCATGATGTGCTGGCCCGCGGCATGTTCGAGGATCTGTCGCTGGAGCACTGGGGCGTGCTCGCTGGTCCGCTGGGCGCGAAGCGCTCGCTGGCCGAGGTTCGGGTGCGCACCCTGGTCGGCGCGATCGAGTGCCTGCGCAACGGCATCACCACGGTGCAGGACATGTCGAGCTTCTCGCCGATGAGCGATGAGGTGCTCGATACCATCGTCGATGCCTATGCCGAGGCCGGCATCCGGGTGGTGTTCGGCATCACCGTGCGCGACCGCTCGCAACTGGAGACCACCCCCTACCTGGCGGAACGCCTCCCCGCCGAACTGCAGTCGGTGATCGGCACCGGGCGCGATGATCCGGCGGTGCAGATGGCGTTCGTCGAACGCCAGATCGGGCGCATCGGGACGCGCGGGGGGCTGCTGCGCTGGGCGCTCGCGCCCTCGGCGCCGCAGCGCTGCTCGCCCGGTCTGCTCGAGTCGGTCGCTGATCTGTCGCGACGGCTCGCGCTGCCGGTGTATACGCATGTCTACGAAACCCGGATGCAGCGGGTGTTCGCGCTCGAGCAGCTCCAGGCCTGGGGCGGTTCGGCAGTCAAGCTGATGCAGGCGACCGGTCTGCTCGGCCCGCATGTGACCATCGCGCATGGCATCTGGCCGGATGAGGCCGAGCTCGACCTGATCGGCGCCTCGGGCACCCATGTCGTGCTCAACATGCTGTCCAATCTCAAGCTCAAAAGCGGTGTGGCGCCGATGCTCGGCTACCGGGCGCGCGGCGTGAACATTGCGCTGGGCTGCGACAACTGCAGCTGCAGCGATGTACAGAGCCTGTTCCAGGTGATGAAGCTGTACTGCCTGCTGGCGGCAGTGAGCTCGCCTGAAGCCAACGGCGTGACTGCTGCCGAGGCGTTCATTGCGGCGACCCGGGGCGGGGCGCGCAGTGCCGGTCTTGCCGGGGTGATCGGCGAGTTGAAGGTCGGGCAGCGCGCCGACCTGTCGTTGCTCGATCTGTCCGATCCGGCCTGGGTGCCGTATAACAGTGCGGTTCGCCAGCTGGTCTATTCCGAATCCGGTCGTTCGGTGCATACCGTGATCGTGGACGGGCGGGTGGTGGTCGAGGCGGGCCGCGCGGTGACGGTGGATGAAGCAGCGCTGCGCGACGAAGTCGCCAGCCTGATGCCGCAGGTGCGCCAGGACATCGACCGGTTGCGCGCTGGTCATGCACAGGTGCGTGGCCATATCGATGCGGCTCAGAAGTTTGCCCGCGATGTGCCGCTGCCGATGCATCGGTTCGTCGGGCCGCAGTCGCGCTAGTGTAGCGCTCGACCTTGCGGCGATGAGGTGGTAGCCAGGGGACTGACCGCGCAGGGGTCTGTCCCCGCTTCGGTCTGAAACAAATCAGCGTCGATTCAGCGCATTGGGAACGTGCGGGTTTCAGCGCTGTGCCCCGGACAAGA
This sequence comes from Burkholderiales bacterium, assembly GCA_038205245.1. Taxonomy (GTDB): domain Bacteria; phylum Pseudomonadota; class Gammaproteobacteria; order Burkholderiales; family CAIKXV01; genus CAIKXV01. Next base: position 32,980 of record JBBRCD010000031.1, on the reverse strand, counting down.
TTCACCATGGCCGGTCTGAGCCGCACCGTCATCCCGCAGGAGTCTCTCCTTGACCGTTCATGTCATCGCCTACGACACCGCCAACCCGGGCGACACCAGCGAGTTTTCGCGCGCACTGTCGGCGTTCCAGCCGGCGCGCATCCGGCGCATCGCAGTGCTGGCCAAGACCGAAGGCAATTCCGATGTCAACGACTACTCGCGCGAGTACGGTCTTCTGGCCACCGAGACCGCGATCGAGCAGCAGGGCGGGCGCGCCCTGGTGGAGAAGTCCACCTTCCTGTTCTCGACCGGGTGCGAAGGTGCGATGACGCCATTCGGCATCCTGTTCGTCGATGCTGAATCCGGCGATGAAAAGCCGTCGCCGCGAGGGTCGGCGCTGGCCATCGGTTGTGCCCGCAGCCGGTCGTTACGGCCAGAGGAGATCGGCACCCCGGCGCATGCCGACATCACGGCGAACACGGTACGCGCCGCGATGCAGGACGCCGGCGTGGCTGCGGTCGACGTGGCGCTGGTGATAGTGAAGACGCCGGTGACCAGCCATATCCCTGCGGCCGCCGGCGCAGTTTTCAACCGGCGGATCACCTCGGCGCACTCGAAGGCGGTGGGCGCGCTCGGTGCCGGAGTTGCACTGGGCGAAGTCGACCGCGCCCGGGTGGTGCAGGACGCCATCGATACGGATCACTCGCTGCATGCGCGCCGGGCAATGGTGTTCAGCGGTGCCGAGGTGGATTTCGTGGAGGTCCTGCTGCTGGCCAACCGGCCCGGTGCCGCCGGGCCACTGTCGGTGCACAGCGGCTTCCTGCGCGATCTGCTCGACGCGCAGGCGTTGCGTGACATGTTCACTGGCGCCGGTTGCGCGCTCGATGCGCGCGGGCAGGTCGCTGAACCGGCGCGTGTCGCCGCCACCCTGATCAAGGCAGGCTCGGCACCCGATGGCAAGGTGCGCGGCCGGCGCACCACGATGAAGTCGAGTCATATCGACATGGACAAGCATGTGCGTGCCGCGGTGAGTGGCATCATCGGCTCGATTCTCGGTGACACCCGGGTGTTCATCTCGGCCAACACAGTGCATCAGGCGCCACCGGGGGGCGGGTTGGCGGCCTGCATCGTGCGCGATACGCCCTGACCTCGCTTGGCCCTGAACCGGGCTCCGGTCCGCAACTGATCCACCTCAACTGATTCACCTCAGCTGATTCACCTCAACTGATTCACCTCAGCTGATTCACCTCAGCTGATCCACCTCAGCTGATTCACTCAAGCTGATTCACCGAAGCTGAAGGGTTGTCGATGGGCCAGTTCAGAATCCTCTCCGAAGCCGATGTGCGCGCCGTGCTCGACACCTCGACCGCGCTCGACCTCGCCCGGCGCACACTGATCGACCAGGCGGCGGGGCGCAGTCTGCTGTCATATCCCTCGGCGATGACGCTGGATGCACGTCCAGTAGGCGGCCCGCGCTTCAAGTTCAAGGCTGCGGCCATCGGACATCTTGGCGCCTCCGGCATCCGGCTGCTGTCGCACCCCGGGCCCACCGCGATGAACACTGCGAACTATTGCGCAGTGTACGAGCACACCGGCTTCCAGTTGTCCGGGCTGGTGTCCGACCACTGGCTGTCGCGACTGCGCACGGCGGCCTTCGGTACAGTATCGGTGCAGCCGCTGGTCAATCCAGGGCCGCTGGTGGTGACGCTGTTCGGCACCGGTGGCATCGCTGCCGAGATCGTGCCGATGCTCGCTCACGCCCTCGAAATGAGCGAGCTTCGGGTCAGTTCCCGGCGGGAAGAAAGCATGGCCGCATTCGTTGCGACCCATTCGCCGAACCTGCGTGTACCAATGCGCGCAGTTGCCGACGCGCGTCAGGCGGTTGCCGGCGCCGACCTGGTGATCACGCTCACCGAGTCACCGTCACCGCTGGTGCTGCCCGGCACCCTCAAGCCAGGTGCGGTCGCGTGCTCGATGGGTAGCTATAACGAGGTGGCCTTCGACGTACTCGCCGAATGCGCCCGGCTGATCGTCGATGACGTCGACTTTGCCGCCGAGATGGGCGATGGCGGTGCATGGATCAGTCAGGGCCGAATCAGCCGCGAGGCGTTCGCGGCTCGTGTCGACACCCTGGCCTGCCAAGTGCTGGCCGGTCAGCGCCCCGGGCGGGAGGATCGGACCCAGCGCATCATGGCGCTGATTCAGGGCATGGCGATCGGCGATGTGGCATTCGCTGCCCACGCACTCCGGCTGGGCGAAGCGCGCGATCTTGGACGGGTCGTGCCACTGGACTGAGCGGCTGCCGGCAGCGACGCTGGCAACCGCGCCGGCCGCAGGTCAGGCGTGCGGTCAGGCGTGCGGTCAGGCGTGCGACAGGACCAGCCCCGCGCTCAGGGATCGATCTTGACGTTGGCGCGCTTGATGATGTCGAGATAGCGCGCGCTCTCGGTGCGCAACAGCGCGCCGAACTGATCCGGATTCATCGGCATCGGGTCCGAGCCCATCTTGGCCAGTTGCGCGCGGAACTCCGGTTGCGGTATCGCGGCCAGCACCACTTCGGCCAGGCGGTTGACGATGTCGCGAGGTGTCCCCGCCGGCGCCAGCAGCCCATACCAGAGCCGGATGTCGAGCGTAGGCAGCCCACCCTCGGCAAAGGTGGGAATCTCCGGCCCGTCGGCGTGGCGCTTGGCGCCAGTGACTGCGATGCCGCGCACCTTGCCGCTGCGGATGAACGGCGTCATCGTGGCCATCGAACCGAAGTACATCTGCACATGGCCGCCCATCAGCGCCATCACCGCTTCGCCGCCGCCCTTGTAGGGCACCGGCGTCAACCTGGCACCGGTGAGCAGCGTGAACAGTTCACCAGCCAGATGCTGATTGCCGCCCAGCTGCGTGGTGGAGTAGAGCACCGGGTTGGCCTGCGCACGGGCGAAGGTGATGAACTCGGCCAGCGACCTGACCGGCACGTCGTTGTTCACCGTCATCGCCAGTTCGGCCACCGCCATCGCGGCCACCGGCGTGAAGTCCTTGATCGGGTCGTAGGATGTCGGGATCAGGCTGGAGGTGATGACGTGCGAGGTGAGCACACTCAACAGGGTGTAGCCGTCGGGCGCGGCTCTGGCGACCAGTTCAGAGCCGATCGCGCCATTGGCTCCGGCACGGTTTTCGATGATGAACGGCTGCTTCAGGGCTTCCTGCAGGCGCGGCGCGATGATGCGGGCGGCCAGATCGGATGAGCCGCCAGAGAACGGCACGATGATGCGTACCGGCTTGACCGGGTAGGACTGCGCGTGCGCTGGCACCTGTACCGCGCAGAACGCGATCAGTGCCAGCATGCCGACAATAGCGACGGGCGGATTGAATCGGAAACTCAAGGGTGCTCTCCTGTGAATAACGGCGCCGGACTCGGCTTGGCCTGGAAGCAAGGGAGCAAATAGCGGGCCAGGCAATCCGGGGCGCAAGCCTGTGGGTCCCGCCGGCGTCACCCACTGGCGGATCGTCCGTACCCTGCTGCCGGCGCCTGACATGCTGAACGACATCAACGCTGTGAATTTTCACAGCCATTCGAGCCTTCCGATCCGTTGTCTTCGACTGCGTTGCGTGCGTAACTGGAACGGCACGACGATGTCGAGGGAGCCGAAGATGTGCACGAGGTCAGGTGCCTGAACGCACCATAGTGGTGAAGCAGAGCGCACCGGTCATGGCCCGCAGTGAGCCCGTCATCGCCCGTGCGGTGTCTGCCGTCGCTTCACAGCGCGCACCCGTGACTGCGCTGTTGATGAGCCTGGGCTATGCCGTCGCGCTGTTTCATCGCACCGCCTTCCAGGGCATCGATCGCGCACTGCAGAGCGAGTTCGGATTGACGCCCGCGGCCAGCGCCGACCTGGCGGCAGTGTTCTTCTGGACCTACTTCGCGCTGATGATTCCCGCTGGCCTGTGGACCGACCGCTTCGGTGCACGCCGGGTGGCGATCGCCGGCTGCCTGGTTTCTGCTGCCGGTTCGCTGCTGTTCAGTCATGCCGAGTCGATCGCGCTGCTGGTGGTAGCGCGCTGTATCACCGCCGCCGGATCGACCGTCGCGTTCATCGGTCTGCTGCGCTTCGTTGCGATCGCGTTCGCGGCGCGCAAGGCGACCGTCGCCGGGCGCGGCATTCTGATCGGCAACCTGGGGGCGATGGCCTCGGGGGCGCCGCTGGTGCTGCTGCTGGCGTTGCTCGCCTGGCAGCATGTCTGGTCCGTGGTGGCGCTGGTGTCGGTGTTGATTGCCCTGGCCTTATGGCAGCTCGGACCGGCAGAACCGGTGGTGCAGGATCGGCCCGCAGGGGCGAGTGGCGCGCTCGACGAGTTGCGCCTTCTGCTCAGCTCGGCCTGGGTCTATCTTGGCATGGCGATACTCGCCGGCCTGGGCGGAGCCTTCTATGCGTTCAGCAACCTGATCGGTCCGCGCTGGCTGGCCGCGCATGGGTTCGTCGCCATCGATTCGGGGTGGATGGTGACCCTGCTGATCGCAGGCTACGGGCTCGGGGCCGCGTTCTGGGGCTGGATAGGCGATGTCGAGCATCAACGCACACGGGCGCTGCTCGGCGCCAGCTTCGGGGCGCTGCTGTGCTGGATGGTGCTGGCTTCGATCAGCGCCGTTTCGGCGTTCGCCTTATGCCTGTTGTTCTTCGTCATCGGCGCCTGCTGTGGCGCGTTCGCACTGGTCTACCCGTTGATCGTCGAGCGCCATCCCGACTGTCATGCCGGTGGAGTGGTCGCCTGTGTGAACTGCGGTATCCCGCTCGGAGCGGCAACGATGCAGATGGCTGCAGGGCGATTGCCGGTGGAGTACGGGCCGGCGCTGCTGATCATCATCACTGCGCTGTCTGCCCTGGGTGCACTGCAGTTGCTGCGCAATCGGGTGCGGCGTGAGAGCAATCGGTAGAAGACAGGGGAAAAGGGTCGATCTGCTTCATTCGTACGGTTGAGGTCCATGCGCGCCATCTTTCGCCCGCACCCGGCCAACGACACCAAGCCTCCAGCATGCTCGCCGGCCATCCAGTTCGCGCCGCGTCAGCTCTGACCAGAGCGAGACATGGGCACTCGCATCGGGTCTTGTCATCGCAGAATTTACACGGGAAGATCATGGGATTGCTTCGAACCCGTTTGTCACTCATTGTGTCAGTTGACCGGAGATTGCAGATGGCCAAGATTCCCAACCCTGGATTTTTGCCCCCCGAGCTTCCACCGGGTTTGGCAACGACGCCGAACCTCGTCAAGGATTGGAGGCGGCAGCAGGAGAAGATCGAGTTCGGCACGCGGCCCTGGTTCCTTGCGCCGTCGGTACGCATCCTGATGGTCACCGACGGCAGTGGCAACTACGGGCGAGTCAAGAGCAAAGGGCTGGGCGACCTCATCGACATCCTGCTCGATGCCCCTTACTGGTGGGTGCAGTTCGGGATTACCACTGCGCATCGGATGGCACTACCGGACGACTTCACGCGGGTCGACGACGCGGCCTATCCGGGCCGGGCAGCCGCAGCCGGGCGGCCCTATATGGCGCCTTTTCCGCTGCATGCCAATTTCCGCTTCGACAAACCGGCGGGCGACCCGCTGTCGCTGCAGAACTTCGACCAGATCTGGCTGTTCGGCATCGGCGCCAGCAGAATCGGCCCGAACCTGACCCCGGCAGAGATCGCCGCCGTGACTGCATTCATGGATGGCGGCGGAGGCGTGCTCGCGATGGGTGACCACGAGGAGATCGGTGCCAACATCTGTTCGGAACTTCCGCGGATCAGGCATATGCGCAAGTGGAAGGCTGGTGGCCCGGCAGGCACGCCGCCCCTCGCTACAGGCGCCACGCGCATCGATACCCTGCAACCCGGCGCCAATGCGACCTACGAGTTCAACGATCAGCAGGACGGCGTGCCGCAGCCGATCAAGCCGAAGCGATACTACGACCCTTTGCGCAGTTCGAAGCACTACCGAACCTGGTATCCACACCCGGTGCTGTGCGGGCTGGATGGCACCATCGACGTCCTGCCCGACCACATGCATGAAGGCGAATGCGTCGAACCAGCGACGCTGCCTGCCGAGTTCCCCGGCGGCGTGCGACCCGAGATCATCGCCTGGGGAACCGTACTGCCGCACCAGACCGACAACAGGGTGACCGATGTGCCAGGCAGAGACTTCGGCATCGACACGGGCATCGCTCCGCACCGCGACTTCGGCATCCTGTGTGCGTTCGAAGGGCATGACGCGCGCGCAGCAGTCGGGCGCATTCTGGTCGATTCCACCTGGCACCACTGGGTGCGCGTCAACCTGCTCGGCTTTCTTGCCAACCCTGGTTCCACCCCCTTTCGCAAGATCAAGAATTTCTATTGGAACGTCGCGGTCTGGCTCGCGCCGCGTCGGCTGCAGCGGCGAATGCTCTACACGCTGGCCCACGGGCTGACTTACATTTCGCCCCTGGACGAGTTGGTCCCCGACTATCCGTTACCCGTCCTCGGCTCGGCGGCACGGGACGCGGTTGGACAGCGTGTGTCGCGCTGCACGGGGTCGGAGTGGGCTTTCCAGCTCATGCTGGATGCCGCGAACGTTCCGCTCCTCCAACGCGCAGCGCTGCTTCAGAAGGATACGAGCTTCGTGCTGCAGCCGCTTGCCGAGTGGACACTTGGAGGCATGATGGCTGCGAGCTTGCGCCTGGCTGCACAGCCGATCGCCGTGCAGAAAAAAGCGATGCGTGGCGATAAGCTGGAACAGCTTCTGCGAGAAGGGGCTGTGGCCGGACTGCAGGAGGGCTTGAATGCACAGCGGGATCGCCTGCATTTCGCCGCCGAGGTGCTCGATCGTCTCGGCAGCAACGACACTGCGGCATGAGCCGGGTCCACCGCAAGCACGGGCGCACGGTGCACGCTGCATTGCGGAGTGGCGTGGTTGCGAATTACCCGGGTACGGTTAACCGGTTGGCTGCAGTCTGAAGTTTCACCCCTTTTCCTGGATGTCCAACGGCGGCGCTGGCGGCAACGCTGGCAGCGCGGATTCTGCGCACCGTGCCAGCGCCAGCAGCGACCGCTCATGCCCGGCAGGTGCGGTGAGATGCAGCCCGGCCGGCACGCCATCCTGCGGGTACAGACCCATCGGCAGGGTGATCGCGCAACCGGCGATGGCGTTGGCCGCACGCACGAAGCGGCCGCGCAGGGGGTCCATGGGCACGCTGTGTCCCTGGACTTCGACGGTCTGCGCATGGATCAGAGGTGCAGGAAACGGCCAGGTCGGTGTGAGCACGGCGCCAGTGGCAGTTGATGCCAGCGCGTTGGCAAGCGAAGCACGCAAGGCGCTGCGCGCGCCCTGTGCCTGATCGATCTCGGCCTGCGCCATGCGCACGCCGAGTTGTACGCGCTGGCGTATCGCTTCACCCGCGCGCGCCAGGTCCATCGATTCGAGCGCCTGCGCGCATTCTGCGAGAGACACCACACCTGCAGCCTGCTCGCCCTCGATCCAGCCCTCGACCTCGCCATCGATCAGCGCAAAGCCGGCTGCGCGCAGTCTGCTGCAGGCGGCATCGAACAAGGCGAGCGTCGCCTCATCGCAGGCAGTCTCGATCAGCCGGCGCGGCACCAGCAGCCGGCGAGCCGGCGCATCGACCCGCGATCCCGGGGCTTCGGCCAAGGCAGCCCAGGCGATCTCGGCATCATCGACGCTGCGGGTGAGCACCCCGACCGAGGTGAGGCTGGGGGTAGGATTTTGTGTGGGACTCGCCTGGCCCAGCAGGCTCAGCCCGCCGATGCGCGGCATGAAGCCGACCACGCCGCAGTGACAGGCCGGATTGCGCACCGACCCGCCGCTGTCGGTGCCGATGCTGAGCTGGGCCATGCCCAGCGCCGTGGCTACACCAGCCCCGGTGGATGATCCACCGGCCGTGCGCTCGACATCCCAGGGGTTGAGCCCCATCGGCTCGAAGGCGTTCTCCACCGCATACATTGCCAGCTCGGACAGGGTGGTGGTGCCCAGCACGATCCCGCCGGCGCGGCGCACGCGCGCGACGATGTCCGCATCTGCCGTGGCCACCCGGTCAGCGTAGACGGCCGAGCCTTCGGTCCAGGGCAAGCCGTGCACGGCCATGTTGCCCTTGATCGTCACCGCCAGTCCGTGCAGGGCGCTGCGCGGGTGTCCGGTATCGAGCTCGTGCTGCAGCGTCGAGATGGTCGCCTCTGCCCCAGGCGCGAGATGCGACAGCGCGCGAAACTGCGGGTTCAACCGCGTGATTGCCTGCTGCGCCTGGCTGATCAGCGCGCTGATACGCTGTTCGCCGCGGCTCAACCTGAGTGCTGAGGTGTGGATGGTGTCCATCGGGATCTTTTAGGTCGAAACAAGCACGCTGCGCGCTGCGTAAAACAAGAAAGCCCCTTGCGGGGCTGAATTGTATGGCGGAGAGAGAGGGATTCGAACCCTCGATACGGCTTTTGACCGTATACCCGCTTTCCAGGCGAGCGCCTTCAACCACTCGGCCATCTCTCCGCGGACCTGTTCTTGCGTACCGATGATACTGCATCGCCGCCCGCCACGACCGTCAGCGCCCGCCCGCGGCGCCTGCGCGGAGAAGCCTGCGCCGCGAAGCCGGCGAGGGCGCGCAAGACTTGTTGTCATCAACGCGATCGACGTGCATACCGATATCGTCCCGGAGCAGTTCCCGGTTCATCGGCAAGAACTCGGATGTGCCCTGGCCGTCGATGGCGCCGGCGCATGCCTGCCATAGCCGCAGCCAGCAGCGCTGCAGGGGGTTCGTGTCGGCGCTACATCTGCGCAAGCGGGATGCGCGCGGCGCGTTCGTCTGCGTGCAGTGCGGCGATCAGCAGTGCCAGGTCCTGATCGATGCGCTCCAGGGTCTCGGCATCCAGGGTGGCCAGGGCCTCGGGCAGCACGCCGGTAAAGGGGCCCGGGGCCTTTCGCAGCACGCGGGTCCCAGGAGGAAGGATGCGAAGCTGGACGGCACGGCGATCAGGCCCGTTCTTCTCTGCCGCGATCATCTCGGCGGTGAGCAGCGCCTTGACCAGGTTACTGGCCGTTGTTTGATGGACGTCCATCGCAGCTGCAAGGTTGTTCACGCCAATGCCGGGATGCGCACGAATCACGCTAAGCGCCCAAAGCTGGGCGCCACCGACACCAGCCTTCTTCTCGACCTGTTTGAAGTGCGTCTTGACGGCATTGAAGACGAGGCGGAATCGTCGAAGTACCCGCACCGCGGGTTCGCTCAGTTCGAGATTGGGCGGCGGGCTGACGGATTCTGCAGGGTCGATACGCTTCTTGGAAACCATGTCCGAATTATAGGTGCCAGGTGGCCCTGAGCCGGCAGCCCAGAAGGTCCTTGTGCGAACGCTTCTGCGAGCCCCGAAAACCCGGTCTCACAAAGCCTTACTTCGCCGGGTACTGAACGTCGGCGCGTCGATTCTGCGCCCACGCCGCTTCGTCGTGACCTGTGGCTTTGGGTTTGGTATCGCCCCAGCTGGTGGCCTCCATCTGCGAGTCCGGGATGCCGTAAATCTTCAGTGCCCGCAGGACCGCTTCAGCCCGCTTCTGTCCAAGCGCCAGGTTGTATTCCGATCCGCCCCGCTGGTCTGCGTTGCCCTCGATCCTGATCGTGACCTTTGGATTCGACGCGAGGAACTTGCCGTGTTGCTCCACCACGGCAACGTAGTCCTGCTTCACCGTGAAGTCGTCGAAGTCGAAGTACACGCTGCGTTCAGTCGAGATGCGGCTCTTGGGATCGAGATAGGCGGGCAGCGTCACCGTGGGGACGGTGGCAGATGGCGTTATCGCCCGCGGTGTGGTCAAAGGGGTCGGGACGGGCGCCGTGGGCGCTGCCGTAGCCTTTATCGGCGCCTGCACCGGAGGCGGTGCCACCGGGGTGCTGCTACAGGCACCCAACAAAGCTGCCAGGGCTGGGATCAGGGTGGCTGACTTGGCGTGGCTCATCAAGGAATCTCCAATGTATGGTCGGTTGTGGTGCGGCCGGGGTACACCCAGTCGTCAGGCGCCAGATCGCGGAACAAATACATGGTGACAAATATACTGGAGAAACTCAACGTGTCGAGTGTTGACGCAAGGCTGCGCTGCGCTGACTCTTCCTCGCCGACGACTCAGGAGAGGTTCGAAAGCACGCGCTCGAGCAGCATCGCCATCTCTTGAGGCCCATCCAGGCAGAACCGGGCCCGGCAGGCCTGATCTTCGCGACCGATGCGCAGGGTCAGCCAGTGGGCGGGCGCCGAAGCGAACACCGGGTCGTCATTCACGTCGTCGCCGGCGAAGAACGCGGCGGCCGAGCCCAGGCGCGCCACGAGCGCGTGCACGGCCTGCGCCTTGTCGGGAGCATCTGCAGCGACCACATTCACCACCATCTTGCCGGCAAACATACGCAGGCCTGCAGGTTCGGGCGTCAGCAGATCGGCGATAAGTTGCCGGGCGCGTGCCCGATCGCGGGACAAGCGGTAGTGCAGCGCGATTGACAGGGCCTTGTCCTCCACCGCGACGCCCGCCGCCTGCAGCAGATCGTCGTGCGCTCGCAAGGTGGCGCGAAACCCGTCCAGATGGCTGGCCAGGACCTCGGCCCGCGAGCCGCCAGTCGCGGGACCGGTGTCCTGCTCGGCCCCGTGGTTGCCGACGATGAACTGCGGGTCGAAGCCAAGACGCTCGCGCACATCGGCCACTGCGCGGCCGGTGACGATGGCCACGGGCAGTCTGCTCGCCAGTGCCTTCAGGCGTGTGGCGACGGCCAGCGAGATGCGGGCGTCGTCCGGGCGCGCCACGATGGGCGCCAGCGTGCCGTCGAAGTCGAAGGCCATCAGCGGCTGCAGCCGCAGGACCGCTACGAGCGCAGCCTCTCCTTCGGGCGTGAACAGATGCTGCATCGACTTCATCCGCCGATCTGATGCCGCTTCACGCGGGCCTCGATGCGGGCTCGCAGCCGCCAGCGTCCGGCGTCGGCCAGCATGCGCCCCGCCCAGCGGAAGACGTTGAACTCGCGCACCGTGCTACGCAGGCTGGCCATGCGTTCGCGCTGCTCGGCTGCTGGCATGGTGGCGGCACGGTGCAGCGCGTCTGCGGTCTCTTCCACGTGGTATGGATTCACGATCAAGGCCTCGGCGAGCTCACGCGCGGCACCAGCAAAGCGGCTCAGGATCAACACCCCCTGAAGGTCATCGCGCGCCGCGACAAACTCCTTGGACACGAGGTTCATGCCGTCGTGAAGACTGGTCACGACACAGACGTCGGCGGCGCGAAACAGTTCCACCAAAGCGTCGTGTACATGGTGCGTGGCCAACAGGTGTACCGGTTGATAGCCGGGTCGGCCGTAGCGCTGGTTGATGCGTTCGGTGACGCGCTGGATGCGTTCCTGGAAGCTGCGGTACTCGTCGAGTGCCGTGCGCGTCGGTGCCGCCACCTGGACGAAGACGAAGCGGCCGATCCACTCCGGCCACTTTTCCAGCAGCCGCTCGACGGCGTTCAGCCGCTCCAGGATGCCCTTGGTGTAGTCGAAGCGGTCCACCCCCACCGCCAGGCAGACGTTGGCCGGCAGGCCCAGGCGCTGGATCACGCGCTGGCGGCATTCATCGACGCTGGACCAACCGGCGACCTCGCTGTCCGCGGGCCATTCGATGGAGATCGGGTAGCTTTCGACCAACGTCTCCTTTTCGCGGAAGGCAATCGTCGAGTGCTCGTGCTCGATGCGCGCCTCCAGGTAGCGGTCCACCGTCTCGATGAAGTTCTTGCAATGGAAGCGCGTGTGGAAGCCGAGTATCGTGCTGCCCAGCATGCCCTCCAGGATCTCGCGCCGCCAGGGGCATATGCCGAAGGACTCCGGATTCGGCCATGGGATATGCCAGAAAGTCAGGATCGTGGCTTGCGGCAGCTTTTCGCGGATCATCGCGGGCAGCAGCGCGAAGTGGTAGTCCTGCACCAGCACTACGGGGTCTTCACTGCGAGCCTCGGCCACCACGGCATCGGCAAAGCGCTGATTGACCGCCTTGTAGGCGTCCCAGTCCGACTCGCGGAAGACCGGCCGCACGTGGGCCACGTGGCACAACGGCCACATGCCTTCGTTGGCGAAGCCGTAGTAGTAGCCCTGTTCCTCCTCGGCGGTCAGCCAGATGCGGCGCAGCCAGTAGTCGCCGTGGCCCGGCGGCACCAGCACACGGTCGCCGGCATCGACCACCTCGCGGTCGGCATTGCCGCTGCCGTGAGCCACCCAGATGCCCGAACAGGCTCGCATCACGGGCTCGACGGCAGTGACCAGCCCGCTGGCTGGCTGCTTGACGATGATGCCGTCGTCGCTGCGCTCGTGAATATAGGGTTCGCGGTTGGAGACGATTATGACTTGATCTCCACTGAGCTGGCTGTGCAGCAGCGTGCGCAAGCGCTCCGCAGTCCACTCCTGTTCAGGCCCCTGCGATCGACGGAACTCGTCTTCCATGTCGCGCAGCCGGGCGCGCAGGTCGGCGGCGAACGGGGCCAGTTCGGGCGTCGACGACTGGCCCGACAGCAAGGGGCTGAGCAGACCTTCGCCGCGCATCAGGGCGCGCGCGCCGTTGACCCAGCCGCGCCAGGTGAGCTGCGCCACCACCACCGTGATGATTGCGATCACCAGGCCCAGCGTTGCGATCAATCCGATGAGGTAACGGCGCGTGTCCTGGCTGCGGCGCTCGATGAAGCTCATGTCGTGCAGCAGCACGAGCCGCCCCATCAGCACCGGCGCAGGCGGCGCTTCCGGGGTGGAGGCTGCCGGCTCCAGGCCGGGCACGGCACCGTCGGGGCGCACCTCCGGCGCCGGATTGACCTGCACCGTCGGCATCGGGGGCGGCGGCCCCATTACGTCGTGGACGCCCACATGCACCGCGCCGCCGGTGAGCGCGAGCCACGGTTCGGCCTTGCTGGCCACCCCGGCGGCCACTGCGCAACTCAAAGTCGCCGGGAAGCTGTCGGTCCGCTGCAGCAGTCTGTCGTCCGTGCTGCACAAGCCGACTGCGAACAGCCGCTCGTCCTGGACGGTGCGGTCGAACAGGGGCCGCAGCCGAGCCGGTCTGCGTGCTATCAGTGCCTCGGCGACGGAGTCGGACAAGGCGTTCGCAACCAGCACGCCGCGGCTGTTGAGGTCGCGGCTGAACCAGCGCAGCGTCACACTGTCCATCAGCGGCACGGCCAGATAGGACGCGACGATCAGCACCGCCACCAGCGGAACCAGGAAGCGCAGCTGGAGGCGGAAGGTCTTCAAGGCCATCGCCGCCCCTCGGAGCACTGCGCTCGCCGCAGACTAGGCAGGGTCATTGCGTCTCCTTGTATATTGAGGCAAATATATAGCATGCCGGCCGCGCGCAGTCGCAATCGGCTTTACCGGGAAAGGATTCACATGGAGAAGCTGTCTGCCGCGCCGCGGTCCAACGCGGGACTGGATCTTGCGCTGGTCGGCAACTGCACGGTCAGCGCGCTGGTCGATCGCAGGGGCAGCATCGTTTGGTGCTGCATGCCGCGCTTCGACAGCACACCGGTGTTCGACGCGCTGCTGCACAGTGCCGAGGGCCTGCCCCTGGATGGTGCGTTGACGGTCGAACTGGAAGGGCTGGCGCGCGCCGAGCAGTTCTACGACCCGGGAACCGCCATCGTGCGAACGCAGCTGTGGGACGACCGGGGGCACGGAATCGAGTTGGCGGACTTCGCGCCCCGCTTCGTCAACCGCGACCGCGTGTTTCGCCCGGCCCAGCTTGTGCGCCGGGTGCGGCCGCTGGCTGGGCACCCGCGGGTGCGTTTCACCGTGCGTCCCCACGGCGACTGGGGCGCGGCACCGCCCACGCTGACACGCGGCAGCCACCACCTGCGCTTCGCGATGCCGGAGTTGACGCTGCGCTTGAATACCAGCGTTCCGCTGACTTACCTGCTGGATGGCACCTGGTTCTCGCTGACGGGGCCGGTCAGCCTGCTGCTGGGCCCCGATGAGACGCTGGCCGGCGGCATCGAGGACGTAGCGCGTGAATTCGAGGAGCAGACCGCGCTGTACTGGCGCCACTGGTCGCGCCGCCTGGCGGTGCCGCTGGAGTGGCAGGACGCGGTGATCCGCGCCGCCATCACCCTGAAGCTGTGCCAGTTCGAGGAAACCGGCGCCATCGTCGCTGCGATGACCACGAGCATCCCCGAGGCGCCAAACAGCGGTCGCAACTGGGACTACCGTTATTGCTGGCTGCGCGACGCCTTTTTCGTCGTCCGGGCACTGAACAGCCTCGCCGAGGTCGGTACCATGGAGGGCTACCTGAACTGGCTCTACAACGTGGTGCGCAGCGCCGAAGGCGGCCATGTCCAGCCCATGTACGGCATCGGGCTGGAGAAGTCCCTGCCCGAATCGGTGGTGGCCCGCGCCGCCGGCTACCGCGGCATGGGGCCAGTGCGCGTGGGCAACCAGGCGCACGAGCACTTCCAGCACGACGTGTATGGCAGCGTCGTGCTCGGCGCCGCGCAGGCCTTTCATGACCACCGCCTGTTCCGACGCGGCGACGCCGCGGACTTCGCGGTGCTGGAAGTGATGGGCGAGCAGGCGTGGACGCTGCACGACCAACCCGACGCGGGGATCTGGGAGCTGCGAACGCGCGCCCGTGTGCATACCTCGTCGGCCCTGATGTGCTGGGCGGCGTGCGACCGGCTGTCGCGCATTGCGGTGGGGCTGGGCCTGCCCGAGCGCGCAGTGCTCTGGCAGCAACGCGCCGCCGCCATCCACGCAACCATCACCGCGCGCGCCTGGAACTCGGAGCGGCAGGCCTTCGCCGAGAGCCTTGGCGGCCGCGACCTGGACGCCAGCGTCCTGCTGATGGGCGAGGTCGGTTTCCTGCCACGCGAGGACCCGCGCTTCATAAGCACCGTGAATGCGATGGAAGCATCGCTGTGCGACGGCCCGTTCATGCGCCGCTACGAGGCGGAAGACGACTTCGGGCGGCCCGAGGTGGCTTTCAACGTCTGCTCATTCTGGCGTGTCGATGCGCTGGCGCGCATCGGGCGCAAGGACGAGGCCAGGGCCGCGTTCGAGGCCTTGCTGGCGCGCCGCAACCATGTGGGCCTGCTCAGCGAGGACCTGGATGGCAGGACCGGTGAGCTGTGGGGCAACTTCCCGCAGACCTATTCGATGGTCGGCATCATCAATGGCGCGATGCGGCTGTCGGCGCCTTGGGACAGCGCGGTTTGAGCGCGCAGGCTTTGCCGAAGATTCAGCAGCGCGACTTCTGCCGCCACTCAAGCGCGCACCACCCGACCGATGCTCAGGCCCTGCACCAGGATCGAGAACACCACGACACAGTAGGTCAGCGCGATCACGGTGTCGCGGTACTCGCCGAGCGGCAGCGATAGCGCGAGCGCCACCGAGATGCCACCGCGCAGGCCGCCCCAGGTCACCACTCGCCAGGCACCGGGCGGCAGGCCGAAGCGGGCGCCGAACCCGGCCACCGGCATGCCAACGCTGAGCAGCCTCGCAAACAAGGTCACGACGATGGCCACTCCCCCTGCTGCCAGTACCGGCTGTGAGAAGCTGATCAGCAGCACCTCCATACCGATCAGCACGAACAGCACGGCATTGAGGATCGCGTCCAGCAGCTCCCAGAACATGTCCACATAGCGGCGCGTGGTTCTGCTCATCGCCAGTGCGCGGCCCTGATTGCCGATGATCAGGCCCGTGACCACCATCGCCAGAGGGCCGGAGATGTGCAGATGGCTCGCCAATGCATAGCCGCCCGTCACCGCGGCCAGGGTCAGCAAGACCTCGACCTGGTACTCGTCGACGCTTTTGAGCAGCCGGTAGGTGACGTAGCCGAGCACGAGGCCGAACACGATACCGCCTCCGGCTTCGCGCCCCAGTAGCGCCAGCGCCGATCCGGTTGTGGGCGTAACGCCGCTGGTGAGCATGCTCAGCAGGATCGCAAAGATGACGATGCCGACGCCGTCGTTGAACAGCGACTCGCCGGTAATCACCAGCTCCAGGTCCTTGGGCGCGCCCGCAGACTTCAGGATGCTCATCACCGCGATCGGATCGGTAGGCGAGATCAGCGCCCCGAACAACAGGCAGTACATCAGCGGCAAGTCCAGGCCCACCCAGGGCAAAGCAAGCGACAGGCCGTAGCCGACGAGCAAGGTCGAAACCAGGGTGCCGAGCAAGGCCAGCGAAGCGACCGGCCAGCGCAGAGCCTTGAGTTCGCTCAGGTCCACGTGCAGCGCGCCCGCGAAGAGCAGCACAGACAGCATGCCCTGCATCAACACGTCGGAGAAGTCGATGGATCGCAGCAGCGACTCTTCGTAAATACGTAGCGCGTTCGAAACGCCGAGCACATCGAGCGCGACTATCGCGAGCGACAGCGCGAGCGCGATGGCCATCACGCCGATGGTCGTTGGCAGACGCACGAAGCGGTGATTCAGGTATGCCAGCAGTGCGGTGACTGCGAGACAGGTGGCAGCAATGTCGAGCATGGCGGATGTCGTCGCAGGAACAGGACAGGCGTCTTTGCTGAGTCTACGCGGCGCAGTTGTCGTCGCGCTGTCTTCCGGTTCCGGCCCATGACCTGCGTGCTCGCACCAGAGATCCCGCCCGGCCCTGTCAGCGCAGGTTGCGTGACCGACGCTGCAGGCGCTAGCGGGCGAGCCTGCGGCGGCGGATCGCGAACAGTCCCACCCCGGCAAAGGTGACCAGAACCGGCATCAGCGCAATGTTCACCACCTTGGTGACCAGCTCGAGGCGGTCGGTCTCCAGGCGCAGCGTGCGCCGCAGTTCCTTCAGCTCGGCCTTGGTCTGCGTCGACTTGAGCTGGAAGGCATCGATCTCGGCCTGCTGTTCCGCGCTCGGTGTGAACGTGGATCCTGGTCCGCGCGCACGCTGCAGCTTCTGCAGACGGTCCTGGGTCTGGATCAGGTCGTCCTCGAGCGCCTTGATCGCGCCGAGGTACTCCTGCTGCGCGCGTTCGGCGATCTCCAGCGGAACGGTGAGCGGGCGCGAGAACGCCGCACGACTGCGCAGTCCGCCGAGCAGGCTGTCGCCGGCAAAAGCTTCGACCAGGCTCTGCAGGAAATCGAGGTTACCGTTGCGCGGAACCCGCACCTGCTGTCCGAACGACTCCTGTATCTCGACCACGACCCCGTCGGCGAGCATGTCGATGTCGCCGACCAGTACCACCTGCGCATCATTCGCGGCCTTCGCCAGGTGTGCGGCCGGGTCGGCCGGTACATGCACGACCGGCGCCGCGTCGGCGGGCGCGCCATCGCGCAGCGGCACCGGCGCGGTGACGTCGACCTTCGGTGGACCGTCGGGGAACGCGCTCGGGAATCGGCCGGTCAGGCGCAGCGCGAGCGCATGCGCCTTGCCGGTCGGCTGAAAGCCGCGTGCAGCCACGTCGCCGGTCAGCGTCGCGACAATCGGGTCGATCAGCATCGAGTTCGGCGAGGTACGTGCCAGCACGGTCGCTGTGAGGCCGGCCACCGGCTTGCCCTCGGCCAGCGGGTCGAACCAGCCCGGGAACGGCAGCATGAGCGTGCCCACCTGGCCGATCACCAGGTCGTCCTTGTTCAGCGCGTCGCCCTGCACGTTCAGCAGCGTGGGCATGGCCCGACCGTTCTGGTTGCTGGCGAGCGTGAGGTCGCCGGCGATCTTGCCCAAGGGCATCGCATAGCCCCAAGCGCCGAGCAGGCGCGGGAAGGTGGATTCGCTGGCGGTGTTGCCCGCGAGCGGATTCTCGAGATTGCGCTGCTGGTCGAAAAAGGCGTACGGATCGAGGAACGCGATCAGCCGGCCGCCGCGCAGCACGAACTGGTCGATCGCATACTCGCCGGCATCGGTGAGGTCGCGCGGATGGATCACCAGCAGCACCTTCACATCATCCGGGATGCGCGTGCTCTGCATCGGCACCGCACGCACGTCGAAATTGCGCTGCAGTTCCTGGATGGCGATCCAGGGGCCGGTCGGCAACCGGCCCAGCATTGGTTCCATCGGGCGGCCGAACACCGGGATCGCACTCATCACGCCGATCACCGGACGGCGTGCCTGCATCACCTGCGAGATCGCGCGTGTGATGTCGTACTCCAGCAGGCGCTCGCGCTCGGGCGACAAGACCGGGATGGCGACGGTGTGCGACGCAACGGCATTGGACGCGGCGGCAGCAGCCGTGGCGGTGGCCCCCGGCAGCGCGCCCCTGGCCTGCGGCGCATCGGCTTTCGCCGCAGCCGCATCGCGGCGCATGACCGCCAGCCCGAGGTAGAACTTCTCCTGATTCGGCGTCACCTGCGCATCGATACCATCGCGCGTCGCGGCATCCTCGGCGTCGGAATCCGGTTCCGGGTTGAGCCGCTCGATCACCAGCCGCCCGCCCGAGGCGGCTTCGTACTCGGCGAGGAGATCCTGCACCCGCTTGGCGAAGGTGTTGAGCGCGACCGGCACCGAGGTGTCGCCGCTCTGCGTGTAGTACAGGCGCACCACGACGGGCGTATCGAGCCTGGCCAGCACCTGCCGGGTACCGTCGGACAGCGTGTAGACGCGTCCTTCGGTGAGGTCCAGCCGGGCAGGCACGGCCGACAGTACAACGTTGAGCACGACCAGCGCGGCGAACAACACCACGAGGCCGGCGGGGGACATCAGACGCTTCACCAGGTTTGCGGAGTTCATCGTCCTGTTCCTTCAGCCGGCACGCAGGCTGCGTACGATCACCGCATTGCCGAACAGCGCGAAGCCGATCACCGACAGAAAGAACGCTACATCGCGCAGGTCGATCACGCCACGCTGGAGCGCATCGAAGTGGGTCATCACCGAGAACGAGGCGACCACGTCGACCACGCCAGGGCTGGTCCAGCGGGTGAGCAGGTCGGTGACCGGGCTGTAGCCGGCAATCACCAGGAACAGGCACAGCGTCACCGACAGGATGAAGCTCACCGCCTGGTTGCGCGTCATCGCCGAGGTCATCGAGGTGATCGCGAGGAAGCTTCCCGCCAGCAGCAGGCTGCCCAGATAGGCAGTGAGGATCGCGCCGTTGTCGGGCGATCCAAGCACGTTGACCGTGATCCACACCGGGCAGGTCAGTGCCAGCGCGATCGCCAGGAAGATCCACGAGGCGAGGAACTTGCCGATGATCACCTGCGGCAGCGTGACCGGCAGCGTCAACAGCAACTCGAGCGTACCCAGCCGCCGTTCTTCCGACCACAGCCGCATGCCGACTGCCGGCACCAGGAACAGGTACATCCACGGGTGCCAGGTGAAGAACGACACCAGGGACGCCTCGGCCCGCTCGAAGAAGCGCCCGAGCGTGAACGTGAGGAATCCCGCCATCAGCAGGAAGATCACCAGGAACACATACGCCACCGGCGAGCCGAAGTAGCCCGACAGCTCACGCCGCACGATGGCGGCAATGTTGATGAAGGAAGACCCGTGCTTGCCCGCAGCCTGGCCGTTCATTGCGACACCGTTTCGGGCAAGGTGATCGAACGGAACACGTCCTCGAGGCGACCTTCCTCGGTGGACAGCGCCTGCACCTGCCAGCCTGAAGCCTGCGCGGCCTGCGCGACCGCAACCGTCAGCGCGGCGCCGAGTGCACCGATGCCGCCGTCGCCGCCGTCGTCGCCGTTGTTATGGCGCTTCGGATACACCCGCACGGTGACGCGCCCGCCGGCGACGACCTCAGCACCAGCTACCGCCTCGGCACGCGCCGCACCCGGCAGTTGCCCGAGCCGTGCCACTGCCTCATCGGCCGACGCCCCGGCCAGGGTCACCCGCACGCAGCCCGCGGTGGCCGAGCGCGCCTTGAGCTCCGCTGGCGTGCCGCTGGCGACCACTGCACCGCGGTCGATGATCACTGCCCGTGTGCAGGCCGCTTCGACCTCTTCGAGAATGTGGGTGGAGAACACGATCGCCTTGCGCTCGCCCATCCGGCGGATGAGTTCGCGCGCGGCATGTTTCTGGTTCGGGTCCAGCCCGTCGGTCGGCACGTCCAGGATCAGCACGTCCGGGTCGTGCAGGATCGCCTGCGCGAGGCAGGTGCGGTGCCGGAAGCCCTTGGACAGCGTGTCGATCGACTGGTGCAGCACGCCCTCCAGGAGGCAGGTCTCGACCGCGCCGTGCACCGCCGCCTTCTTCGCGCTGCCCGACAGCCCGCGCAGGTCGGCGATGAACGACAGGAAGCCCTGCACGGTCATGTCGCCATAGGCCGGCGCGCTCTCGGGAAGGTAGCCGATCAGCGCCTTGGCCCGGATCGGGTCGGTGGCGACATCATGCCCACCGACCGTCACCCGTCCGGATGTGGCCGGATAGAAACCGGTGATGATCCGCATCGTGGTCGACTTGCCGGCGCCGTTCGGGCCGAGCAGGCCGAGTACCTCGCCGCGTTCGACCGAAAATGAAATGCCGTTGACGGCGCGCTTCGCGCCGAACTGCTTGACGAGATTCTCTACCCGGATCATCGACTGCTTTTCTGGAGGGTGGCGCTGAGGGACGAGTGAGCACAAGAATGGTGTCGCGTCACACCTGCTGACGCTTTGTCATGCGCCAGCGGCGAAGAGTACCGCAGCCCGCTGGTCTGCGCTGCGATCGCCGAGAGGAATACCTCGCGCTCACGCTCCAATCGGTCGCGCCATGTCTATGGCGCGGTCTTGAAGATCGAGGTGAGCGAGTCGATCAGGACGGCGGCGCGAAGTTCCCAAGCTTACCGAACCACCAGGCCGCGGTCGCGCCGTCGCCGATCAGGTCAGTCCGGTTTGAGCGCTGCGATCCTGAGTCTGAGCGCGTTGCCGATCACCGAGACCGAGCTGAGGCTCATCGCCAGCGCCGCGATCATCGGTGACAGGAGCCAACCGGTGAACGGGAACAGCACGCCGGCCGCGAGCGGCACGCCCAGCGTATTGTAGACAAAGGCGAAGCCGAGGTTCTGCTTCATGTTGGCCACCGTGGCCACCGACAGTGCGCGGGCGGTGGCGATGCCGCGCAGATCACCCTTGACCAGCGTGAGTTGCGCGCTGTTCATCGCCACGTCGGTGCCGGTGCCCATCGCGATGCCGACATTGGCCTTGGCCAGCGCCGGGGCGTCGTTGATCCCGTCACCGGCCATCGCGACGATCCGGCCTTCCTTCTGCAGGCGCTCGACCAGTTGCAGCTTGTCGGCCGGCTTGACCTCGCCATGCACTTCGTCGATGCCAAGCCGCTTGCCCACGGCCTGGGCGGTGGTGAGCCCGTCGCCGGTGGCCATGATGATGCGCAGGCCGGACTTGCGCAGCGACGTCAGCGCATCCGCTGTAGTGGCTTTGACCGGATCGGATACAGCGAGCAGCCCGGCCAGCTTGCCCTCGACCGCGAGGTGCATCACGCTGGCGCCCTGGCCGCGCAGTTCTTCGGCCTGGCTTGCCAGGGGCGCCACATCGATGTCGAGTTGCTGCATCAGCGTCGCGTTGCCGATGGCCAGGGACTTGCCGCCCACGACGCCCTTCACGCCGATCCCTGACGCGGAATCGAACTGCTCGGCTTTCTCCAAAGCCAGCTTGCGATCACGCGCCGCGCTGACGATCGCCGCCGCCAAGGGATGCTCGCTCCCCTGATCGAGGCTGGCCGCCAGGCGCAACACCTCGTCCTCGCTGAAACCATTGGTGCCCACTGCTCGCTCGAACGTCGGCTTGCCTTCGGTCAGCGTGCCGGTCTTGTCGACGATCAGCGTATCGATTTTGCGAAGGTTTTCGATCGCGGCGGCATCGCGGAACAGCACGCCTTGCGTGGCACCCCGACCGGTGGCGACCATGATCGACATCGGCGTGGCCAGGCCCAGCGCGCAGGGACAAGCGATGATCAGCACTGTCACGGCGTTGATCAGGCCGTAGACCCAGCTCGGCTGCGGACCAAAGACCCCCCAGACGAAGAAGGTCAGCAGTGCGATGACCACGACGCCATAGACGAAGTATGCGGCTACCACGTCGGCCATACGCTGCATCGGCGCCTTGGATCGCTGCGCCTGCGCGACCATCTGGACGATCTGCGAGAGCACGGTGGCAGACCCCACGTGCTCGGAGCGCATCAGCAAGGCGCCGCTGGTGTTGAGCGTGGCACCGATAAGCTTGTCGCCGACCCGCTTGGTGACCGGCAACGGCTCGCCGGTCAGCATCGATTCATCGAGTGCGCTGCTGCCCTCGATGACAACGCCATCGACTGGCACCTTCTCGCCAGGGCGCACGCGCAGGCTGTCGCCTTCATGCACATTGGCGAGGGGAATATCTTCCTCGCCGCCGTCCGCATTCACACGGCGAGCCGTCTTGGGCGCCAGGCCGAGCAGCGACTTGATCGCCGCCGAGGTCTTCGAGCGCGCCTTCAACTCCAGCAACTGACCGAGCAGCGTCAGCGAGATGATGACGACGGCCGCCTCGAAATAGACAGCCACGCGGCCCATCGAGATGAACGAAGCCGGGAAGACGCCGGGCGCCAGCGTCGCCACCACGCTGTAGACAAAGGCGGCGCCGGTCCCGAGGCTGATCAGCGTCCACATGTTCGGACTGCGCTGTACCACGGACTGCGCGCCGCGGACGAAGAAGGGCCAGCCCGCCCACAACACGACAGGCACTGACAAGACCAGCTCAATCCAGCTCTGAGTGGCCATGTCGAACCAGCCCAGTTGATGGCCAAACATCGCCAGCGTGGTGACGATCACCGTCAGCGGCAGCGTCCACCAGAAGCGGCGGGTGAAGGAGAGGAGCTCCGGGTTCTCGTCGTCGTCGAGCGTTGGGAGGACCGGCTCCAGTGTCATGCCGCACTTCGGGCAATTGCCCGGGTGGTCCTGTCGGATCTCGGGGTGCATCGGGCAGGTGTAGATCGCACCCTTGGCGGCATCGTGAGGGTCACCTGCCTTCGCATGGGCCGAATCGCGCCGGTGTTCTACAGGCATGTCCATTGGTTCATCCTTCTGAAGCGCCTGGCCGATGCCAGCTACATCGGGGGCTACCAACGAGCGGGTCCAGACAAGTTCCCGATTCAGGGCGCCGACGCAAAGTTCAGATCGGAGCGGCTGCCTTCTTTAAGGCACGATGGAGCCGTTCCAGTTGGTATGGAGGCCGATATCGGCCGAACATGAAGGCGACGTTGTTGATCACTCACGATTTTCGACTCGAACAGTCGACGCGTCTGTACGGCAGCGCACTGCACGCGATAAAGTAGCGCTCAGTAAGCGGCTCCCGCCGCAGCAGCAACCGTCAGGCGAGCCCTGTGTTGAAGTTCCTGGCGCTGGTCATGGCGTCAGTGCGACCTTGAGCACGCCATCGCGCTGGTGGCTGAACAGGTCATACGCCGCCTCGATGTCGTCGAGTTTGAACCGGTGGGTCACCATCGCGCCGAGGTCGACGCGGCCGCCCTCGATGACCGACATCAACCGGCGCATGCGCTCCTTGCCGCCCGGGCAGAGCGTGGTGATGATTCGGTGGTCGCCGAGACCGGCGGCGAAGGCGCCGAGCGGAATCTTGAGGTCGGTCGAGTACACGCCCAGGCTCGACAAGGTGCCACCGGGGCGCAGGACGCGAAGCGCGGCCTCGAAGGTGGCCTGGGTGCCGAGCGCCTCGATGGCGACATCGACGCCGCGCCCACCGGTCAGGCGCAGGATCTCTTCGACCGGGTCGACCTTGCTGCTGTCCACCCTGTGGTCGGCACCCATCCTGCCGGACATCTCCAGACGGCCAGGCAGCTTGTCGACACCGATGACGACACTCGCGCCGCTGAGCTTGGCGCCTGCCGTTGCGCACAGTCCGATCGGGCCCTGGGCAAACACGGCCACCACATCACCGATTCGGATGCCTGCACTCTCGGCTCCGCTGAAGCCGGTGGACATGATGTCCGGGCACATCAACACCTGCTCGTCGCTCAGGCCATCGGGTACCGGTGCCAGGTTGGCCATCGCGTCGGGTACCAGCACGTACTCCGCCTGGCAGCCGTCGATGGTGTTGCCGAACTTCCATCCGCCCATCGGCTTGAAGCCGTGCAGCGTACCGGCACCATCCTGCGAGCCCTGGCCGCACAGGCAGGCGTTGCTCCAGCCGCTGGGGGTGATGGCGCCCGCAATGACACGCTGGCCTTCGTGGTAGCCAGCGACTGACGAGCCGAGCTTCTCGATGACACCCACCGGCTCGTGGCCGATGGTCAGGCCCTTGGCCACCGGATACTCGCCCTTGAGGATGTGCACATCGGTGCCACAGATCGTGGTGGTGGTCACCCGCATCAGCGCGTCCAGCGGTCCGACTGCCGGGATCGGTTTGTCGTCGATCACGATACGGCCGGGTTCCACGAATATGGCGGCTTTCATCTTGCTCATGCTGTTCTCCAGTGGGTTGGGGTTCGACGGCAGTCGCACGCCGGGTTGACAGAGCGGGTCACATAGCCGGATCGGTGGGTGAGGGGGTGCGGTCAATCACGGCCGCGGCTTTCGCGACCTGGGCCCCGCGTATGATGGTGACCCGGAAGCCCGCGTGACTTGGAACGAGCGCCAACCGGGCGAAGCACCGCTTGCGTGCCTGGGCAGGACGCTGGCAGGCACCGAAGGGCGGCCCGATACACTGAGCCCCCGCCGGGCATCGACGGCAATTCCCAGAGTCAACTGCATCGCCAGTGCCGCGGCGATATCGGTGAGAAGCTCGAGCGCAGTCACGTGTTGTCGGCATCGTGTGTAGGTGCATCAGTACGAACGCTAAAACGCATCTCGAGAGTTGTCGGTACGCCATCGAACATTGCAGCCGTACCGGAAAGTCCCTTCATTGATGTCCGCCATCGCCCACGTTGAAGTTTCAGCGCGTTTCGCGGCTTTCCCCAACTGACGTTGCGCCAGCCTGCGTGCAACTTCGGCATGCTGCGCAATCGGATGGTCGTCATCGGCTACGCGCCGCGCGCGGCGGGCCGGCAGGTATTCAGTATGAGGAAAGCCAATCAACGCGAACACGCGCGCATCGCGCCCCGCCTTGGGCGCTGACTTGACGCGCCTCGATGCGCATGCGATTCAGCCGCACGAGTACGACGAGCTTCCCGAGTTGACCGACGACATGCTCGCTCATGGCAGGGTCAACAAGGGCGGTCGGCCGCGTCTGGAGAGCCCGAAGAAATTGATCTCCCTCCGGCTGCCGGAAGAGGTCATCGCGCGGTGGCGCGAAACGGAGCCGGGGTGGCAAACCCGCATGGCGGCGCGATTGAACAGGGTGACGCCGAAGTGAGCCGTGCCTCGGCTCACGAGCCTTTGCGGCGACAGCCGCCAGGCTCTGTGCTAATGATTAAACTCGTTTATACGAGGCTTATCCAGTGATCGAGACAGAACAGGCAATCAAGGCGTGGGGTAACAGCCTCGGGGTACGTATTCCGGCGGCCACGGCTCGTGCGGCACACTTGTCGGTGAACCAGCAAGTGCGCCTGGTCGTGGAAGACGGGCGCGTGGTGATCACGCCATGCGTAAAGGTGCGCCTGTCCCTCGCGGACAGGCTCGCCGCCTTCGATCCGGCTGTTCACGGCGGCGAGGCGATGGCCTCATCCCCGGTGGGCGCTGAGCGGTGGTGAAAGGCCGCGCCCTCTCAAGCTGGGTCCCCGACAGGCGCGAAGTGATCTGGATCGACTGGAATCCGCAACTCGGCACCGAGATGCGCGACCGGCATCCGATGTTGGTGCTTTCCCCACGCGCGTTCAGCGAACGCACCGGGTTGGTCATCGGTCTTCCTATGACGACCGCGAGCTACGACGCAAGCAATCCGTTCGCGGTCGCGGCCGGAGCGGCCGCAGGTCGCAAGAAAGGCGCGATCAGCTACGTGCTCTGTCATCAGCCGAAGTCTTTCGACTGGCGCGCGCGCAAGGCAAGCCCTCATCCGCGCGGTGCGATAGTCATCCGCGCGGTGCGATAGAAGAGGCGGTCTTCGAGGAGGTCAAGACCGTACTCAATCAGATCGTTCAGCTCAGCTGAGGTCGAGCCCTCTGCCCTGCGCACCGCGCTGCGCAACGAAATCACTCCACCGAGCGAAACACCTCGCCACGATCCAGCGTGATCCCCAGCGAAGCCAGCACCAGCGGCTCATCCGCGCCGATCGCGACCGATTGCCACGCCCCTTCGGCAGACAGTCGCCAGCCGCTGATCGACCGGCTGCCGGGATCGATCAGCAGGTATTCATCCAATGTGGCCAGCGTTCGATAGGCCGCCGACTTGCGCCCCCGATCGACGCCACCGGTCGACCGCGACAGCACTTCTATGATCAGCTTGGGCTCGCTCAGGGCGCGCGTAGCCTGGCGATCGGCGTCGCTGCAGTTCACCATGATGTCGGGGTAGAACACCGCGTCGACGGCTTCGACCCGAAGTTTCATGTTGCTGCTGAATACTTCGCACCGGGTGTCGCGCAGGCGAGTGCCTAATGCGATAACCAGATTGATGATGATCACGTTGTGCGCGCGCACCGCACCGGACATCGCGAACACCTCGCCATCGATGAACTCGTTGCGCCCCTCCTGCTGCGCTTCCCAGTCGAGGTACTCGGCATAGGAAAGCTTGCGGGTCAGCAGGGTAGAGGACATGACATGGTCTCCGATGAAGGAATTGATCAAGCATCCTATTCCCTGGCGGACGCACCTTCAAGCCTGCAGATACAGAGGTTCCAGAGCGATTTGTCGGTGCCGGCGAGAGGCTGCGCGCTGGCTGATGTCGAGCGCATTCTGGGCACCGACCACCGGGTGCGGACCCGCAACACCACCCAGCCCTGCGACCCGAGCGGCTGTCGCGATGACATCGTGGTATTCACCCTCGAGTATAAACGACTCGGCCTGACCATCGGCCTGCGCCAGGACCCGGAGCAGGGTGCGCCGATCGAGCGTGCTCTGGTGAGGACGGTGTCGGTCGACTGCAACGACCCGAAAGCCTGCAACTTTCGCGGGGCGACCAGCAAGGGGCTGCGTATCGGCGACGGCAAGGATCGTGCGAAGGAACTGCACGGCGACATCCAGGCGCGTCACCCGAGCGGAAATCTGGTCTATTCGGAGGGCCTGGCGATCTCGAGTGCGTATCAGTCGAACCGGATCGCAACGCTGACGCTTTTCCTGCCGGACGATATCAAGCGGTTCCAGTGACCGCCTGGTCAGCAAAACGCCGACGGCTTGCCGCGCCCAGCAGCAGCAGCCCTGCGCCAAGGAGCCAGGCCGCGGGCGGCAGCGGAATGGGCGTGAGCACCATGTTGAAGCGATAGTTGAACTGAGCGCCCGCCAGTTCCTGAATCCAGAACGTGTAGTCGCCCGCTGGTAGCGGCCGGGAGAACCCGCTCGAGCCATCCGCCGGAATCGCCATGTTGTCCAGGATGTCGGTACCGATGTTGGCGCTGTTGTAGAGCGTCCAGCCCAGCAGGAACATCGCGCTGGTGGCGTTCTCCGTGACCGGCATCACCTTGCCGGCGGCCAGACCGATGAACGAACCCGCACCGCCAACGCTGGTCTGCGTGCCCACGCGCAGTTCGGACATCGCGAACCCGACCGGCACATTGACCCACAGATAGTCGCGGTCGATCGCCCCATTGATGCGTCCGGTGGTGCCGGTGATCACGTTGGACCCGGGCACATTGCCAGCGGGGCTGAAATCCAGCTGCAGAAACGTCGGGTCAAGACGATTGCCGGACAGGTCACCGTTGATCGACTCTGTGTAGGTCGCTGCACCGGCAACACCGAGCAGACCCAGTTGCAGGGTCAATATCGTCATGAGCAGGACCGACAACGTCATCCGGGCTTTGGGCAAACCGATCATCGCAAAAGATTCCTGAAAAGGATGTCACGGAAAGATGCCACCGGATGATTTCAGGAGTTTGTTCGTTGCGAGTCAGTGCGATGGCAGTGGGTGCCTCAATGCACCGGGTTCGTGCCGGGCGGCAGCGGCGCTGCCAGTTTTGGTCTGGCTGGGTTGGCCGGCAGCGCTTCAGGCAGCGATCTCGATCGTCCATTGCAGCGCAAGTGCGATAAAGTTAGGGGATGAAAACTGCCACCATCCCATCCATCCGTGTCGAACCGGAATTTCGGGCAGAAGTCGAGTCCGTACTGGGCGAGGGCGAGAGCCTGTCGCAGTTTGTCGAGGCAGCTTTGCGTGCTGGCGTCGAGCGCCGGCGCGTGCACTCGGAGTTCATAGCCCGGGGACTGCGATTGCGTGACAAGGCGCGCCGGACCGGAGAGTACGTCGAGGCCGATGTGGTGCTGGCTGCGTTGCAGGTCAAGCTGAACGCGGCGCGCGCGCGCGTTGCCAAGAATCGGAAGTGACGTTCAGTGTTCGCCTGACCCGCGAGGCCGAAGGCGATCTCGAGCGACTGTTCGACTTCGTGCTCGAGCGCGACTTGGACCGCGCTGGCGGTGAGCTGTCGCTTGCCGAGCTGGCACTTGCCGCCATCCATGCTGGCGTGGAAACACTGAAGTCCTCACCCTTCACCTGTCGCAAGGCGGGGCGAAGCGCGTTTCTGCGCGAGCTGATCATCCCCTTCGGACGCTCCGGCTATGTCGCATTGTTCGAGATCGAAGCGGCGCGCGAGGTAGTGGTCGTCGCGGTGCGTCATCAGCTCGAAGACGACTATCACTGAATCGTCGTACTGTTGCAGAAGAACGTACATGCGGCCTTCACCGTCCGCGCCAATTGGGTACGATGCTGGAAAATAACCAGTAGCGCGTCCCCGAGGAGGATTTTCATGCAGACACCGCTCAGCATCAGTCGGCGTGCCTGGGTCAATGCTGTCTTTGCCGCGCTGTTGGCGGCCGTGGTGGTGCCAGCCGTCGCGCAGCCCCAGGCTTTCCCGACCCGCCCAATCCGGGTGATCGTGAGTTCGGCTGCCGGGGGCGGCTCGGATTTCATCGCGCGGCCGGTCCTCGCCCGCATGTCCGAGAGCCTGGGCCAGCCGATGCTCATCGACAACCGGGCTGGCGCCTCCGGCATCATCGCGATGGAGATCACCGCGCGCGCTGCACCTGATGGCTACACCCTGCTGCTTGGCACCATAGGCAACTTTGCCACCAACACCGCGGTGTATTCGAAGCTGCCGTTCGATCCGATCCGCGATTTCCAGCCGTTGTCGAAGCTGGTCGATGCGCCGTTCCTGCTGTCGGTGCATCCCTCGATGCCAGTGAACAATCTCAAGGAGTTCATCGCTTATGCCAAGGCGAACCCGGGCAAGGTAACGTTCTCATCGTTCGGCATTGGCAGCTTCCCGCATCTGCTGGGCGAACACTTCAGCCAGCGCGTAGGCGTTCAGATGATCCATGTGCCCTACAAGGGCAGTGCGCCGGCTACGGCTGATCAGATCGCCGGCAATGTGCTCGCTGCGTTCGATTCGACCCAGTCGCAGATTCAGCACATCCGCGCGAAACGACTGCGCGCCCTGGCCATCGGCACCCCCGCGCGGGTGGCGATCGCGCCTGACCTGCCGACCTTCGCCGAAGAGGGGCTGCCCAACTTCGAAGCGATTGCCTGGTTCGGGCTGTTCGGGCCGGCGAAGATGCCTGCGCCGCTGGTCAGCCGGCTCCATGGTGAGATCGTCAAGGCGCTCGCCCATCCGGAAGTGCGCGAGCGGCTGGAGGCGTTGGGCGCGATCCCGGTAGGCAATACGCCGCAGGAGTTCGCGGCGCAGATCAAGGCGACGATCGATGTGTACGTGAAGGTGGCGCGCGAGGGGAAGATCCAGGCGCAGTGAGGGGTGGGGACTTCGAGGCGTCGCTGTTGACGCCGACCGCGGTAACCTTGCGTTACTTTCACGAGCCGCACAGAGCGAGAACGCACAAGGATCAGTCTCAACCCTTCCAGGCTCATACCTCGTTGGAAAAGACTGTGGGTGGCGCGCGTAACGCAAAAGCAATACGCTCCTCGCCATAAAGTCCGCCGTGATCCCTCAAGTCCGTGTCGAGCCGGCGCTGCGCGCCGAGCTTGAAGCCGTGCTGCAAGAGGGCGAGACCCTCTCCGGGTTCGTCGAGTCATCCGTGCGCAGCGCCGTGGCGTTCCGGCGCGTGCAGACGCGCTTTCATGCGCGCGGCCATGCTTCGTGGGAGCACCACCAGGACACCGGGGAGTTTTTGTCCGCAGCCGAAGTGTTGGTCAAGTTGCAGGCGAAGCTGGATGTCAGGCGCAAACAGCTCGCCGGATGACGTTGAACGTTGAACGTTCGACGTTCGCTTCAGCGCTGCGGCCGACGACGACCTGGAACGCCTCTTTGAATTTGTGCTCGACAGAGCGCAGACGGTAGAAGACCTGGATCTGGCTCAGGCTGCCATCGAGGCCAGCCGCTCGGCCACGCGGCATCATCTGGCTGAAACGCCCTACAGCTGTCGCAAGGTCGACAACAGCCCGACGCGGCGAGAACTCATCATCCCGTTCGGCGCTACCGGATACGTCGCGCTGTACGAAATCGCCAGCACGTCGAGCGTGGTGGTACTGGCGGTGCGCCACCAACGTGAAGAGGACTATCACTGACCGCGCGCCTGACCTGCCGACCTTCGCCGAAGAGGGGCTGCCCAACTTCGAAGCGATTGCCTGGTTTGGGCTGTTCGCGCTGGCGAAGATACGCGAGTCGTTGGTCAGCCGGCTGCATGGTGAGCGTCGTCAAGACGCTCGCCAATCCCGAAGTGCGCGAGCGGCTGGAGTCGTCAGGGGCGATCCCGGTAGGTGGCAATACGCCGCAGGAGTTCGCTGCGCTGATCAAGGCGACGATCGATGTGTATGTGAAGGTGGCGCGCGAGAGGAAGTTTCAGGCGCAATGACGGGTGGGGACTTCGAGACGTCGTCATTGATGCCGAGGGCGCGTGGCGTCGGTGACGAGCGTCGCGGCTGAAGTGGCATCGCCGGCACGATGAACCTCAGTTCGGTGTCGGTCATTACCAACGCACTGCGTCTCAGGGGCGCCGCTGCCCCGGCGGGCAGCTTGGCGGCTGGCCGGGGGTGACCGCGCAGCCTTCGCTGTCGCAGCCCGGCGTGGCATCGGTTGCGCCCTCGAGCACGCTGTAAACGGGAGCGAATCCGCCGCCCGGGGTTCGGAAATTCGTGGTCTGGCCCTGGTAGACGCGGGCAGCCATCCACTGCACGGTGCCGGCGTAGGCATAGGCACGCAGGTCGAACTTCATTGCCTGCACCGCATCGTGGTCGTCGATCGAGCGCGTGCCTGGCGCGACGATCGCCTGGGCGACGTAGTCACCCGCGAGGATTTCGTCCCAGACGCGGCGTGTGAGCTTGTCGCCACGATAGGTGGCCCGGCTGCCGAACCCCGCGACTGGCTTGAAGAACAGCCCGCGCCGCGCATCCCACAGGCGCTGCGCGGCGGACCGCTCGACCACCTCGGTGCGCGGCACGTGCTCGCGCAGGATGTCGCACGCCTCGGGCGTCACGCCGAGCGCGGCGAGCCGGCCCGGGTCGCTTAGCAGTGCGAGGTGACGCTTGTCGGCATACAGCGCATGGGCCACCGGGTTTGGCGTGAGCACGATGCCATGCGCCAGCCAGGCCGCACGCAATGCGGCGCTGCCCGCGTGTTCGAGCGTGAAGTCGGTCAGCCGGTTGTAGACGAGATCTATCGGCTGGTCGCCGTGCCACAGCCGCTCGCCGCGCCATTCGAGCGCAGCCGGATCGGCAATGAACGCCCGGACGCCATGCTGCTCGAACAGCCGCTGGAACAGCAGGAACTCGGGATAAAGGAACTGCGTCACCGGTGCGGCATCGACGATGGCGATGCAGGCGAGTTCACGATCGAGGCCACCTAGCCGCCATTCGTTGCGGAACATGTCGACCAGGGCCTGCTCGAAGCCAGCCACCCGCGCCAGCGTCGGCGCCATCGGCGCGAGCGCCGGACAGGCGGCCCGTTGTGCACGCGCCAGCGCCGCGTTGAGCATCGCGCCACCGGCGTTGGTGTTGATCTCGATCAGGCCGAGACGGTCGTGGGCGAGGTGAAAATC
The DNA here is from genome assembly GCA_038205245.1 of Burkholderiales bacterium. Taxonomy (GTDB): domain Bacteria; phylum Pseudomonadota; class Gammaproteobacteria; order Burkholderiales; family CAIKXV01; genus CAIKXV01. Next base: position 1,092 of record JBBRCD010000031.1, on the reverse strand, counting down.
GTAGCCGAAGCAGACGCCGAGGGGACCGTCCCTGTCCTGGCGGGCAATTGCAGGCGCATCCGCAAGTGCGTGCTCCCGAAAGGCGGGCAGGGCCACGACCGACTCGACCGCGCCGATCACCTGGGCGATGCGCTGCAGGTGCCGCGCAGCGACGTAGACCGGTTGGGCCGAGAACAGCTGAGGACAGCGTTCGCGGACCATGGCTGCCAGCCCTGGGTTGCCCAGTTCGTGCTCCAGCGCGCCCGCGAGCGCGGCAGGGTCGAGACTGACGCAGAAGCAGCCGCTGTTGAGTGCCTCCACGGCATCGGCGGCGTACCCGATCGGGTCTTCGTTGCTGATGTTCATCGGTATCGACTCCGGGTGCGTAATGCCGATCAGTATGCAACCTGCAGCGGCACAGGCGCGAAGATGCCTTTTTTGTAATCTCCGGGACACCCTGCCGTCGGAGGCGATCCGGCAGACTGCGCGCTGTGCTCGACTAACCACTGCAGGAAGCGTCCGATGAAACCTCGAGTATCCCGAGTCCGCCTGCTTGATGTAATCGCGCTCGGAATGGCCTGCCTGCCATTGGCTGTGCAGGCTCAGGTGGCCGCTTCCGAACGGCAGTCGTTACCGCGTGCCGACGGCGCGATCGACTGGCGCGATGCGAACGACACGGTGGGACAATTCCCCCGAGGCCATGCCGACGTGTTGCGCTGGGAACAGAAGAACCTGCCCGCGCCCGCCGCCGCCTCGCCGGTAAAGGGTGCGCTCGTGCTGCCCAGCGCAGCCGACGCCGTGCGCGAGGCGTGGCGCCTGAATTACGACCTGGCAGGACCGCTGGCCCGCCTGGGTGCGGTGAATGCAGAGCGCATTGCCGCTGGGCGTTGGGATGAACTCGACCCGTTCCTTCAGCGCAACATCCATGGGCTGGGCGAAGTGCTCAAGAGCGCGGCCGAAGCGCGCAAGGCATGGCTCAATGCAGTCGCGTCCCGGCAGGCGCTGGTCCACCATCGCGCTGCGACGGCGGCAAACGAGGCGGCGAGCGAAATGGGGCGACGTATGGTGCAGGTCGGCAACTGGAGCAGGCTGCAGCAGGCGCGAGTGGAGCTG
>JBBRCD010000030.1:0-37829 GCA_038205245.1 Burkholderiales bacterium | reverse complement strand
TTCGGCGCGCGCTCGCTGAGCGTCCTGCGCCAGGCGCGCGCGCCCGGGATGCCCTGGTAAAGGCCGAGCATGTGCCGGGTGATCGATGCCAGCGGCGTGCCTTCGGCCAGTCGGGCACAGGCATAGCCGGTCATCGCCTCGACCACCGCTTCGGGCGTGATCTCGTTCGGGTCATCGAACAGGAGGCGGTCGACATCGGCCAGCATCCAGGGCGTGTAGTAGGCCGCGCGGCCGAGCATCACGCCATCCAGCGTCTGGATTGCACGCAGAGAGTCTTCCAGCGAGACCAGGCCGCCGTTGAGCACGATCGCAAGATGTGGCCGGTCGCGCTTCAACTGCTCGACCACCGGATAGCGAAGCGGCGGGATCTCCCGGTTGTCCTTGGGACTCAGGCCGTCGAGCCAGGCATTGCGCGCGTGTACGATCACCGTGCGGCAGCCAGCGGCTGCGACCGCATCGACCAGCCGGTACAGGCGCTCGGTGGACGCGTCCCGATCGATGCCGATGCGGGTCTTCACCGTCACCGGGATACGCACCGCGTCTGACATCGCCGCCACGCCCTGGGCCACCAGATCCGGCTCGGCCATCAGACAGGCGCCAAAGCGGCCTGACTGCACCCGGTCGCTCGGGCAGCCGACATTCAGGTTCACCTCGTCATAGCCCTCCGCCTCGGCGAAGCGCGCGCAGTCGGCGAGTGCCTGGGGGTCGCTGCCGCCCAGTTGAAGGGCGACCGGATGCTCGGTCTGATCGAAGCGCAGGAAACGGGCGCGATCGCCATGCAGCAGCGCACCGGTGGTGACCATCTCGGTGTACAGCCGCGCATGGCGCGAGATCAGCCGCAAAAAATAGCGCGCATGACGATCGGTGAGATCCATCATCGGTGCGACGCAGAAGCGATGGGGTGACATCTGGGCAGTGAAGGTTGAGCGGAGCAACAGCGACGAAGGCAGCGATAGCCGGAAGGAGAAAAGCCTGCAGCAAAGGTAAAAGCCGGCAGAGAAGACAAAAGCCTGCAGCGAAGGCAAAAGCCTGTAATTATCGCACTACACTCCGCTGACGAGGCCGCGATGATCGAGGCAGGGACGATGGACAGGCTGCGCACGCTCGTCGGCGAGCGTCTGCAGGTCGGCGCAGCGATCCGTGAACAGCATTCGCATGACGAGTCGGGCCATGCACACGCGCTGCCCGATGCGGTGGTGTTCGCCGAATCGACCGACGATGTGGCTGCGATCCTGCGTCTGGCCTCCAGTTGCAGGATGCCGGTGGTGCCGTTCGGTACCGGCACCGGCATCGAGGGCGCGTCGATCCCGGTGCACGGCGGCCTGTCGCTCGACCTGTCGCAGATGAACCAGGTGCTGTCGATCAACGTCCAGGACCTGGATGTGCGGGTTCAGGCGGGTGTCACCCGGTTGCAGTTGAACGAGGCGCTCAAGCCGCACGGTCTGTTCTTCCCGATCGATCCTGGCGCCGATGCGTCGCTCGGCGGCATGGCCTCGACCCGCGCCTCGGGGACCAACGCAGTGCGCTACGGCACGATGCGCGAGAACGTGCTCGGGCTGACCGTGGTGACCGCGGCCGGCGAGGTGATCCGCACCGGTGGCCGGGCGCGCAAGTCGGCCGCCGGCTATGACCTCACCCGGCTGTTCGTCGGCTCGGAGGGCACGCTCGGGGTGATCACCGAGGTGCAACTGAAGCTCTATGGGCAGCCGGAGAAGATCGCCTCGGCCGTCTGCCAGTTCGACACGCTCGAAGGGGCGGTGAACAGTGTGATCGAGACGATCCAGCTCGGGGTGCCGGTAGCGCGCATCGAACTGCTGGACGAGCTGCAGATGCAGGCGTCGATCGGCTACTCGAAGCTGGACGAGTTTGCCGTGAGGCCGACCCTGTTCTATGAGTTCCATGGCAGCGAGAGCGCGGTGGCCGAGCAGACCGCGACGGTCGGGGCGATTGCTGCCAGTCATGGCGGCGGCGCGTTCCAGTGGGCGGTGCTCACCGAGGCGCGCACCCGGCTGTGGAAGGCGCGTCACGCCGCCTACTACGCCGGCCTGTCGCTCGCGCCCGGGGCGAAGAGCATGGTGGCCGATGTCTGCGTGCCGATCTCGCGCCTCGCCGAATGCGTTGTTGCCGCTCAGCAGGACAGTCGTGCCGCCGGCGTGCTTGCGCCGATCGTCGGCCATGTCGGCGATGGCAACTTCCATGTCACCTATCTGGCTCGTGACGAGCGCGAGCGCAAGGTCACGCTGGCCCTGCACCATGCGCTGGTCGAGCGGGCGATAGAGGCCGGTGGCACCTGCACTGGCGAGCATGGCATCGGCATCGGCAAGCGCGATTACCTGCTGAAGGAACACGGGCCGGGCGCGGTCGAGGTGATGCGCGCCGTCAAACAGGCGCTCGACCCGCACGGTATCCTCAACCCCGGAAAAGTGCTGCCGGAGCCGAGGTCTTGAGCGCAGCTTCAATCACCGGGGGTTCGATGCGAAGTGCAGTCCTGAAGGCAGGCGTCGGGCGCCCGCTGGGCGTCGTGCTCGCGCTGCTGCCGACGCTGGCCGGTTCGGCGGCGCGTTCGCCGCCGACTATCCGGTGCGCTTGGTGCGCATGATCCTGCCCACTGCGTCATGCGGGACGCCCCAGGCGTTTCGCGATCTGATCGAGCGTGAGATCAAGCGGTGGGGCGAAGTGGATCGCAAGGCGGGGATTCGTGCAGATTGATCTTCTGGTTCGAAACGCCCTGGTCATCGACGGCACCGGCGCGCCCCGGTTCGAAGGCGATCTGGCCATTACCGACGATCGGATAAGCGCGATCGGCCGACTCGACCCCCTGCGGGGCGAACGCGAGATCGATGCCTCCGGTCTGGTCGCCGCACCCGGCTTCATCGATGTGCACACCCATGACGACCGGATGCTGATCGATCAGGGCGACATGGCGCCCAAGGTGAGTCAGGGCGTGACCACCGTCATCGCCGGCAACTGCGGCATCTCGCTCGCCGGACTGGCCGATCGCGGCGCACCTCCGCCGCCGCTCGACCTGCTCGATCAGACCGGACGCTGGTTCCGGTTCCCGACATTCCGCGCCTACTTCGACGAACTCGCCGGGCGCCCGGCCGCGACCAATGCGGCGTTCCTGGTCGGCCACTCCACGCTGCGGGTGGCGGCGATGGACAACCTGGCGCGGCCGGCGACGGCTGCCGAGCGCGGGCAGATGAAGGCGGCGATCGACGAGGCGATGCGGGCCGGGGCGCTGGGCATGTCCACCGGGACGTTCTACGAGCCGGCCGCGGCCGCGCCTACCGAGGAGCTGATCGAGCTGTCGCATGCGGTGGCGGCGCATCGCGGGCTGTATGTCACCCACATGCGCAACGAAGCAGACGAGATCGGGCCGGCGATCGACGAGACGCTGAAGATCGGGCACGACTGCGGCATCGGCGTGGTGATCTCGCATCACAAGGTGGCCGGGCTGCGCAATCACGGCCGCTCGATCGAGACGCTGGAAAAGATCGGCGCGGCGATGAAGCGCCAGCCAGTCGCGCTCGACTGCTATCCGTACCCTGCGGCCTCGACCATCCTCACCGCGTCGCGCCTTGCCGTTGCGGCGCGCGTTCTGGTGTCCTGGTCCATCCCGCATCCGGAGTTCGCCGGACGCGACCTTGCCGACATCGCGCAGGAACTCGGCGTGACTCGGGAACAGGCAGTCGCGCGGCTGGCGCCGGCCGGGGCGATCTACTTCATGATGGACGAGCGTGATGTGCAGCGCATCCTGGCGTTTCCGGACACCATGATCGGCTCGGACGGACTGCCGCACGATGCCAGTCCGCACCCGCGGCTCTGGGGCACCTTCCCGCGCGTGCTCGGCCATTACAGCCGGGACCTCGGGCTGTTTCCGCTGGAGACGGCTGTGCGCAAGATGACCGGGCTGCCGGCGGCGCGCTTCGGACTCACCGGCCGCGGCAGGCTTGCGGTGGGCGCATTCGCCGATATCACCCTGTTCGATCCGGCAACCGTGATCGACACTGCGACCTTCGAGTCGCCGGTGCAGGCCGCCGCGGGCATCCACACCGTGATCGTCAACGGCACGCCGGTCTGGCGATCCGGGCGACCCACCGGCGAGCGTCCGGGGCGCATTCTGGAGCGCGGACTGACGTTGCTCGAATGACGTTGCTCGACTGACGTTACTCGTCTGACGTTATCCTACTGACGTTATCCTCGCAGGGGCGAGCGGGCGGCACCGCTGTGCCGCACCGCTGTGCCGCACGCCCCCACCATGCAACCCAAGGAGCAGGCGATGACACTCGAAGGCAAGGTTGCGCTGATCACCGGTGCCGCCAGCGGCATCGGCAAGGCGATTGCCGAGACTTATGCAAAGGCGGGTTGTGCGGTGGTCATCGCCGATCTGAACCTGGAGGGCGCTAAGGTTGCAGCGGATGCGATCGTCGCGGCGGGCGGCCGCGCCATCGGCGTGGCGATGGATGTCACCGACGAGGCGCAGGTCGAGGCCGGTTTCGAGGCGTGCGTGAAGGCGTTCGGCAGCGTCGACATCGTCGTCTCGAACGCGGGCATCCAGATCGTGAAGCCGGTGCACGAGTTCGAGTTCGCCGAATGGCGAAAGATGATCGCGATCCATCTCGACGGGGCGTTCCTCTGCACCCGCGCAGCACTCAAGCGGATGTATGCCACCGGTCGCGGTGGTACCCTGCTTTACATGGGCTCGGTGCATTCCAAGGAGGCGTCAGCGCTCAAAGCCCCGTACGTCTCGGCCAAGCATGCGCTGGTCGGGCTGGCCAAGACGGTGGCAAAGGAGGGCGGGCCGAAGAATGTCCGCACCAACGTGATCTGCCCCGGTTTCGTCAAGACACCGCTGGTACTCAAGCAAATTCCCGACCTTGCGCGCGAGCACGGCATCACCGAAGACGAGGTGGTCAACAAGATCATGCTCAAGGACACGGTCGATGGCGTGTTCACCACGGTCGAGGATGTCGCGCAGACCGCACTGTTCCTGGCCGCCTTTCCGTCCAATGCCCTGACCGGCCAGTCGGTGATCGTCAGTCATGGCTGGAGCATGGCGTAGGTGCGCGACAGGCTGCTCACGACACACAGTCAACGACAGGGAAACAGATGCTGATCGACCCGAACTCCGACGTCGCTTCACCGGTTTATTTTGAAGACATGACCGTAGGCAGGCACTTCAATACCGGGTCGGTGACCCTGGACGAGGCGGAGATGATCCGTTTCGCAGAAGAATACGATCCGCAGCCGATGCATACCGGCGCCGGTGCCGAGCATGATCCGCTGTTCGGGGGCATCATCGGCAGCGGTTGGTACACAGCGGCGCTGACGATGAAACTGGTGGTGGGCGGTGAACTACGCTCGGATGCCCGGGGTCGCATCGGCCTGGGTATCGAACTGCTGCGCTGGCCTACGCCAACGCGGGCAGGAGACATTCTGACCGCGGTCACCGATATCCTCGAGACGCGGCCGTCGACCTCCCATCCCGATCGCGGCATCGTCAAGCTACGGACCCTGACCTACAACCAGCGGCGGGAGGTGATGCAGGAACTGATCGCCAACGTGCTGGTCCCGAGGCGCCCCGCGTGAAGCGCTGAAGGAATCGTCCGCTCAATGAACCGTCTATGAGCCGGCGCGTCATTGCTGTCTTGCTGGTGCTGTAGCGCCTGATCAACATCAAACTCCACAATTTTTCCTGAGGTTGCGACATGTACCGAACGATCGAGTGCCGCGTCATGACGAAACAGATCCTTGGCGTCGCCTTGTGTGTGTGGGCAACTACGGCGGCCGGCCAGAATACGGGAGATTTTCCGCAGCGTCCGTTGCGTATGGTCGTGCCGTTTCCGCCGGGTGGCAGCACCGATATCGTCGGACGCATCGTGGCGATGAAGTTGACCGAGAGTTTCGGTCAGCAAGTGATCGTCGACAATCGTGCGGGCGCCGGTGGGAATGTGGGTATCGATGTGGTGGCCAAGGCGTCTCCCGACGGCCATACGATACTGATGAGTTCTGTCACCACGCTCGCCATCGGGGTGAGTCTCTACAGCAAGCTGCCCTACGATGTGAACCGCGATCTCGCACCAGTGGCCCTGGTCGGTTCCGTGCCTTTCGTGTTGCTGGTCAACAGCGCGCTGCCTGCAAAGGCGGTACGCGACCTGATCGCGCTGGCGAAGGCGAAGCCCGGTCAACTCAACTTCGGATCGGCTGGCACCGGTACCAGCGCCCATTTCGCCAGCGAACTTTTCAAATCGCTTGCCGGGATCGACATCGTGCACGTGCCCTACAAGGGCAATGCACCGGCGATCGCCGACCTGATCGGCGGTCACATCCAGATGATGTTCGATTTCCTGCCCTCGGCCATGCCGCACATCAAGTCGGGGAAGGTCCGCGCCCTTGCTGTTTCCCCGACCAGGCGCGCGTCGACTCTGCCCGAGGTACCGACCATGTCAGAGTCAGGGGTTCCCGCATACGATATGCTCAGTTACTTTGGTGTGCTGGTGCCGGGCCGGACACCCGTGCCGGTCGTGAGCCGGCTCAATGCGGAGATCAACCGGATGGCGTCGATGCCTGATGTCCGCGAAAGCTATGCGCGGCAGGGCATCGATCCAGCCACTCAGACACCTGCGCAGTTCGCCACCTATCTGCAGAGCGAAATCGCCCTGTGGGCAAAGATAGTCAAGCAAACCGGCGTAAAGGCAGAGTGACCGGCGCGCCTATTTCAACGCAACTACCGACAGGAACTCATATGCAATACCGGACAATAAAGTGGGAAGTACTGGCCAATCCCCTGCGTCCTGAGGAGAAAACGATCGGTTTGATCACGCTGAATCGACCGGAGCACCTCAATGCAGTCGACGTCACGATGCGGGTCGAACTGGATGCGCTGCTCGATGAAATCCGCCACCAGAGTCATGTGCGGGCAATCGTCATCACCGGTGCCGGGCGGGGCTTCTCCGCTGGCGGCGACCTGAAGTCCGAGGCAGGCCCCCTGGGTGCCGGCGAAGAAGACTTCGACATGGGCAATTTCGGGCCGTACAAGGAATTGGCCCATTACTTCTTCAACGACCTGCGCCATTCGGTATTGCAGCAATGCTTCCGCAAGCTCGAGGATCTCGAAGCGATCACCATAGCGGCGATCAATGGCCCTGCGGTAGGCATCGGCCTCGAGTTGTGCACATTGTGCGACCTGCGCTTCGCGTCCGATCGGGCCAAGCTGGGCGAAGTGGCCGTGCCGGCCGGTTTCCTGCCGGAGTCGGGAGGTGCACGTAACCTCCCGAAGCTCATCGGCGTGGGCAAGGCGCTCGAGTTGATCCTGACCGGCAAGATCATCGATGCGGCCGAGGCCGAGCGCATAGGCCTGGTCGAGAGGGTGATCGCGCACGACAAGCTGCTCGAAGAGGCCATGCAGTTCGCTGGACAGGTCGCAGCCAATCCCTATCTTTCCGTCCGTTACGCGAAACAGCTGGTCAAGCATTACTGGAACACCAACCGCACTGAAGAAGGCTGGGGACGCGAGCTGAGCGCGATCAAGGAGATTACGCGGACCAAGGATTGCCAGGAAGGCATCCGGGCATTCCTCGAGAAGCGCAAGCCGGAGTTCCGTGGACCCTATTACGACAACCCGCCCTTCTGAGCCTGCGATGGCGGCCCATGCGGTCACCACTTCAACATCCGGCCAGGTCATCCCCCCCCGGCTGAACATTGCGCGAGAGGCGCTGCAAGGCGCCCTTGCCGCCGGATTGGGCGGCAAGTTGGCCCTCATCGGTCCGCATGGTGGACTCACCTATGCCGAACTCGACCGGCAGTCGTCGGCATTCGCAGCGAGTGCTGCGGGCCGCGGCATCGGCAGGGGCGATCGCGTGCTGCTGCGTACCTGGAATTGCCTGGAATTTGCGGTCGCCTTCATGGGACTGGCCAAGCTTGGCGCAGTGCCCGTGATGCAGAACTCGGCCGCAGGCGGGGTGGATATCGAGTACGTGCTGGACCACAGCGATGCAGTTGCTGCTGTCGTGCTGGCGCCGCTTGCCGAGCCGCTGCGTGCCCTGTCGGCGCGCCTGCCCAAGGGCCTTATCGTGGCCCGGGGTGCGGCGCCTGGCGAGGGCGTGTACGAAGACATGGTCCTGCAAGGCGGGGTCGAAATTGCCGACACGTCGGCGGACGAGGCTGCGCTGATGTGCTACACGTCGGGCACGACGGGCCGCCCCAAGGGCATTGTTCATGCGCATCGATGGATCATTGGCCGCGGCGATGCGAACCGGTTGCGGATGCCCCCTCGCGCGGACGATGTCGCCCTTGCAGCCGGCGAATGGAGCTTCATCAGCCTGCTGGGACACAACGTTCTGTTTGCCCTGCGCAACGGCATTACCGGGGCTATTCTCGAGGAAAGGGCGTCGGCCGAAAAGTTCCTCGAAAGCGTGGCTCGATACAAGGTCACCGTTGCCTATGCGGTCCCGACCATCTACCGGCGCATTCTTGCAACCGAAGGCATCGAGCACCTGCATGATGTGTCGAGCCTGCGTGCCTGCAACGCCAGTGGCGAGGCGTTGGGTGCAGCGCCGCTCGAGGAATGGAAGCGGCGCTTCGGTACGGAGATCTTCGAACACTACGGGATCTCGGAGTACCAGATGGTGCTCGGACAAAGTCCGCTGCTTCCGTTAAAGCCCGGCTCGGTCGGCGTTCCGTGGGATGTGGTGGCCGAGATCGTCGATGACGAACTCGCGCCCGTGCCGGATGGGGAGGTCGGCCAGCTCGTCTTCGGCAGCGACAACCCGAGCCTGTTCCTTGGCTATCACAAGGACCGCGTGAAGACCGCGCAGGTCGTACATGACGGGTGGTTTCACACCGGCGACCTGGCACGGCGAGACGAGGACGGCTATTTCTGGATCGCCGGCAGGAGCGATGACTGCTTCAAGAGTCGTGGCATTTTCATCGTGCCGATCGAGATCGAAAATGCGCTGGCTGAGTACCCGGCCGTGGCGGAAGCCTGCGTGGTGCCTGTTGCCAGCGAGACCGACGGATATCTCATCCGGGCAGTTGTCGTGTTGAGGGCGCCGCTGACCGCGAGGGACGGCGTCGACGACTGCTACGCCGAGCGGCTTGCCGATGCACTCAAGTCCAGGATTGCGCGCAACAAGGTGCCGCATGTGTTCGACTTCGTCGATGCGTTGCCGAAGTCGGCCAATGGCAAGGTGTTGCGCCGTTCACTTACCCCTGGTGCTTGAGCGAGCGCGCCTGAAGGGGCCGACTCGGCGGTCATAGCCCGAGCATGTAGCTGGTCGCCAACGTGCTGGTGCCGCGCAAGCCGGCCTGACGAGGGCGAGCAGACGCGACCTTCAGTTTCTGGGCTGGCGGCCGTTACCTGCTTACCTGTCAGAGTCCGTTCGTGATGGCTGCGCGTATCGCGGAGCCGGGGCTACCCGCCGGTTCCAGAGCCAAACCCTTGAGCGAAAAGCCACTTTTCTCCCCTGAGTCGTCTGTCGAGTCGTTGCTTCGACCGTCGGTTCCGGCTGCCGGGGACGAGGCGCCGTGGATCGCGCGTGCCGAACGGCAGACGCTCGCGGTGATGTTCGCCGATGTCAGCAACAGCACTTCGCTCTACTCGGTACTCGGCGACACCCTGGCCAAGGCCTCGATCGACGAGTGCTTCGAGCGCATCCTGCTGCTTTTGCCGAAGTTCGACGGCCGGCTGGTCAAGACGATCGGCGATGAGGTTCTGTGCGTGTTCCCGACCGCCGATCAGGCAGTGCTGGCGGCGAGCGAGATGCAGGTGGCGATGGCGGAGCGGGACTTCAGCGGCAATACGATCCAGCTGCATATCGGCTTGCACTACGGACCCGCGCTGGTGTCCGTCAACGATGTGTATGGCGATACGGTGAACGTTGCCGGCTATCTGACGGCGGTGGCCGGCGCTGAACAGATCGTTGCCAGCGAGGCGGCGGCGAGCCAGTTGTCGGCGGCGCTCAAGAGCTGTGTACGGCCGGTGTTCAGGGCAGTCCTCAAGGGAACTCAGCGCGAGACCACGGTCTATCAGGTGGTCTGGTCGCGCTACGACGGTGAGCTCACTGAGGCGAGTATCGACCTGAACAAGCGCCTGCCCCCCGATCAGGGCGCCCTGGTGCTCGATCTCGGCGAGCAATTGATCGAGGTCAACGCCGAGCGCCCGCTGGTCACTGTCGGCCGCTCGGCGAAGTGCGACCTGGTGGTCAAGCACACCAGAGTCTCCCGTCAGCACTTGACCATCCAGCTGCGGCGCACCTGCTTCTACCTGATCGACCAGAGCATCAACGGTACCTGGATCACCCGTGAAGCGGGCGACGAATCCCATGTGCTTCGTGCCGAGGCGATGCTGAGCGGGGCAGGGGTGATCTCGCTCGGATGTCCTCAGGATTCAGCGCAGGAGCGCCGGATCATGTTCCGCCATGACCGCCGGTCTGCCTTTCGTCTCAGTGACGGCAAGGCCGAAGTGCTGCCGTTCCCGGGCGCCCGCCGGGTCTGAGACCGGCCGGGCGCTCACAGCTTCGCCGACCGAGATCAGGCCTGGAGCGACGCGCGGGCGACACTCCCGGCGTCGGGCAGTTCGCCAACCTTCCAGGCCAGACCCAGGATGTGGTCGACCTGCGCCTGGGGCAGCACCTCCAGCGCCAACCCGCGGAACTTCGCCTCCAGGTCGGTGTCGCTCTGCGGCCGTGCCAGGCTGCCGATCGCATTCTCGATCCGCTTGGACAGCACCCGTCCGTCCTCGAGCCTCACCTCGACCAGCGTCTGGTCCTCATGCATCGTGCTGTCGATGACCGCAGTCACCCGGTCGCGCAGGGCGATGACCCCGGGGTCGCGCACCACTGCATCGCTGTACTCGCGCTCGCCGGCGGCGCCGTACAGGATGCCGGCGGCTGCCGAGTGGTAGACGCTGAACTTGCCTTCGAGCCCGGTCTGCGGGGTCTTCTTTCCAGTCAGCTCGAGCACCAGCGGATGCACCCTGGCGGTGATCGCCACGATCTGGCTGCCGATGAGCTTGTGCTCGTTTCGCAACTGTACGCAGGCGTCGATGATCGGGTGGATCACGATACCGCAGGCGAACGGCTTGTAGGTGTTGAGGTCGATCTCGAAGGTCTCACCAAGACCCTCGGTGATCTCGGTGGCATCGAACTTTGTCGACAGCACATGGGCGAACCCGCGCGGCGCTTCGATGCCGCGGTTGGAGCTGGTGAAGTTCTTCTCGGCCAGCAACGCGGCCAGCAGACCGTTCTTCGCCGCGTTGCCCGGGTGGAAGGGCTTGCACATGGTACCGAACATTTCGCGCAGACCGGATGACTGGGTCGCGGCGATTCCCAGCGCCCAGACCATCTGTTGTTCGTTCAGCCCGAGCAGCTTGCCGCAGGCCGCGGCTGCACCGAAGACCCCTGCGGTGCCGGTGATATGCCAGCCGGTGTCGTAGTGGTTCGGATAGACCGAGTTGCCGATACGGCACTCGACTTCGACGCCCAGAATCAGCGCGTGGAGAAAATCCGCACCGGAGACCGGCCGGTATTCGGCGAGCGCAAGAATCGCCGAGCAGACCGGGCCCGCAGGGTGAATCACCGTCTTCAGATGGGTGTCGTCGAAGTCGAACATGTGCGAGCTGATGCCGTTCAGCAACGCGGTGTGCAGGATGTCGAGCCGCTCGGTCCGGCCAAGCACGGTGGCCTGTGCCTGGCCGGCCATGGGTGACAGGGCCGCGAGTGCGATGTCCATGCCTTCATGGTGCGAGCCACCGATGGCGCAGCCCAGCCAGTTCACGAAGGTACGGGTCGCCTCGTGGCGGGTGCGCGGGGGAATGGTTTCGAACCGGGCCTCGACGACATGGCGGGCGAGGATACGGGTGACTTCGGGGGCATCGGCAGAGATGACGGCAGACATGGCAACTCCTGCAGGGGCGGACCCTGCGACAGACGTGAAAAAGCCGCGATTCTACCGAACCGCGGCTTGCGCGGGACGCTGCGGTACTCAGGCGGTTTCGGGCACCTTCGTCCGGGTGCCGAACTGCGAGGACGACAGCGTGCCTTCGACCACCCCGTCGACGACCGTCTCGTCCGGGAAGATCAGTTCGACCTTGTTGCCGACCGGGTCCTTGGTGAACACCTGGTAGCTGTTGGTGGCGACCTTCTGTTCTTCGTACTCGAGGCCCAGGGCCTTCAGACGCGAGCGATACATGTCGACGCCGACGCAGTGATAGGCGGTATGGTCGTAGCCGGAATGCTTCTCGTCGATGCCGCTCCAGTTTTCCGGGAAGCGCACCACGATATGGATCAGCGGATGGTCGCCGTCGTACAGCCAGAGCCCTTCTGACGGAAACGGCGGGCGATAGCCGACCTTGAAGCCGAACAACTCGCCATAGAACGTCTCGAGCTTGGGCAGGTCGGAACGCCGGCAGCCGAAATTGATGTGATGCACTGGCACAACACGCGAGGTGGTCACTGCGGTCTCCTTCGGTTCGATGGTTCGGCCGCGCACGTGGAGAGGCACGCGACCGTGCTCGCTGCCGTAGACGCGGCCATTAACGCGGCCACTAAAGCGGCCACTAACGCGGCCACAAACGCGGCCACAAACGCGGCCACAAACGCGGCCAGGTCGAGCCGCGCTGGAACGAAATCCCTCCCAGCGGCCTTACTTTACTCCTCCATCGTCACCGGCTCAAACGGCCCGATGATCGCGCAGGCGGCGCCTGCTCCGGCCGGTCTGCGCCGGGTCAATTGCTATAACGTCAGTCGCTGCAACGTCAGTCGCTTCAACGTCAGTCGCTTCAACGTCAGTCGCTTCAACGTCAGTCGCTTCAACGTCAGTCGCTTCAACGTCAGTCGCTTCAACGTCAGTCGCTTCAACGTCAGTCGATCCGGATCTTCGCCGCCCTGACCACCTTGGCGAGCTTGTCGATCTCGGACCGGATCATCGCGCCGAACTCCTCGGGCGTACTGCCGACGATCTCCGCGCCGACAGTGGTGAGCCGCTCGCGCACGTCCGGCTCGCGCAGTATGCGCACCACTTCGGCGTTGGTGCGCAGGACGATCTCGCGCGGGGTGCCGGCCGGCATCAGGATGCCGTTCCAGGAGTTGTTCGCATAGCCAGCCAGCCCGGACTCGGCGACGGTCGGCACCTCGGGCAGCACCGGCGAGCGGCTGGCGGTGCTCACCGCCAGCGCCCGCAGCCGGCCGCTGCGGATGTGCGGGGTGGCGCTGATGGTGTTCTCGAACAGCATCGAAATCTGTCCGCCAAGCAGGTCGACCAGGGCCGGTGCCGAGCTCTTGTACGGCACATGCACCATGTCCAGGTTGGCCAGCTGGCGGAACATCTCGCCGGAGATGTGGCCCAGCCCGCCTGAGCCGGACGAGCCGAAGGTGAGCTCGCCGGGCCGCTTTCGCGCCAGCGCGATCAGTTCCTTCACCGACTTCACCGGCAGCGACGGGTTCACCACCAGCACCGCAGGCGAGTTGGTGAGGTGAATCACCGGCGCGAAGTCCTTCACCATGTCGAACGGCAGCTTGTACAGCGATGGGTTCACCGCAATGGTGCCCACCGTGGCGATCACCCAGGTGTAGCCGTCGGCGGGCGCTTTCACCGCCAGCTCCATGCCGATGTTGCCGTTGGCGCCGCCGCGATTCTCGACCACCACCTGCTGGCCCCAGGCTTCATGCAGCTTCTGAGCCATCAGCCGGCCGGTCTGGTCGGTCGGACCGCCTGGGGTGAACGGCACGATCAGCCGGATCGGCTTGGACGGAAACGCTGCTGGGGTCTGGGCGACCGCAGCGGCGGCGAGCGCCAGAAGCGACAGGGCGGTTGCGCTGCGGCCGGCGAGCGAGAGCTTCGGATCGAATCGTTGCATCGACGTCTCCTCCTGCAGCCAGTGCAATCGAGCCGGGTCTGCGGGTTGTGCTTCCTTGTGCTTCCTGGGGCTGTCGTTATCGGAAGATCGGTCAGCAGATCGGTCAGCAGGTCGGTCAGAAGGTCGGGGCGAACCCTGCCCGCGCCACCGCATCCCGCCCGCGGGTCGAGGTGATGAATTCGAAGAATAGCGCACCCAGATCGGGAGCACTGGCCTTCTCCGCCCGGGCTACGCCATACTCGGTTACTACCTGCAACGCCGCCGGCACTTCGCCGATCAGTGTAATGGTCGGGATCGGTTTGATCTCGCTTACCTGGGTCACCCCGATCGAGCCGGCGATGCGCTGCTCGCCCAGCCAGGTCATCGACACGTTGCCGTTGGGGAAGTGGCGGATGCGTCCGGCCACGATGTCCCGAATACCCAGGGTCAGCAGGGCATTGTCGAAGTTGCGTCCTGCCGAGGCGATCGTCGGATCCGGATAGACGACCAGGCTGGCAGCAAGCAGGGCCTCGCGAAAGCGCGCCACGGTGGACAGGTCGACCGGCGGATGTCCGTTCGGCACCACCACGCCCATGCCGACCCGGCCAAGGCTTTGCGCCGAGCCTGGCACCACCCAGCCAGTGGCGGAGAGCTCTTCCAGCATCTCCGGGGTGAGCAGGATGACATCGGCGGGTTCGCCGGCCAGCACCCGGGCCTTCTGCTGGCCGACCGCGCCGAAGGTGACCTCGATTTTCGCGCCGCTCGACTGCTCGAACTCGGGCCCGAGTTCGCCGACCACTGCCTGCATGGCCCCGGCGCTGATGATGTGCAAGGTCGCCATTGCGCTCAGAGCTTCGCTTCGTTCACCAGCGGCTGCCCCTTGAGGTACCGATCGAGGTTGTTCAGGAAGATCTCGCCTGCACGCCGGTCATTGCCATCCGAGGTCGACGAGTTGTGTGGCGTGCAGATCACGTTCGGCATGTCCCACAACGGCGACTCGGTGGGCAGCGGCTCGGTTTCGAATACGTCCAGATAGGCGCCCCCCAGATGCCCGCCAGTCAGCGCCGCAATCAGGTCCTTCTCGACCACCACCGGTCCGCGCGCGACATTTAGCAGATGCGAGCCTTTCGGCATCAGGGCCAGCCGACGTGCATCGATCAAGCCGCGGGTCTCCTCGCTCAGCGGGCAGCACAGCATCAGCCAGTCGGTCCTGGGCAGCAGTTCGTCCAGCTTCGACGGGTGGACGATCTCGTCGACCACATCGTCGGCGCGCCTGGGGCTGCGGCGCACGCCGATCACCTTCAGGCCGAGTGCCTTGGCAATCGGTGCGGTGTAACCGCCGATCGAGCCGACCCCGACGATTACCATGGTCTGGCCGCGCAGATCCTTGGGCGCCCGCGCGTCGCGCAGGGCGTCCCATTTGTGCGCGCGCTGCGCCGGCTGCCAGCTCATGAAACCGCGCGAGAGCATCAGCAGCGCGCCGATCGCGGTCTGGGCGATCGGCTCGGCATGGGTGCCGGCGCCGGTGGATACCCGGGCGCCACGCGCCATGATCTTCCCGTAGATCGGTTGGTCGATACCGGCACTCGAGATCTGCAGCCAGTTGAAACCTTTCGACTTGACGACAGGATCGAAGAAGTGCGGACAGGCCTCGGGCACCTGCACGTAGTGACCGGAGGCCGAGAGCGAGCCGAACCGTATATCGCGCGACAGGTAGGCGATGTCTATCTTCGAGGCGACTTCCTCAGGCAGATGCTCGACCTTGGTGTTCAGTCGCACCAGGTCGAAGGTCGTGTTGTTCGCCTTCGCAATCGCCTCCAGACGGGCGGCGTTCTCGTCGATGAACTTGTACGACAGCATCAGGGTCGGCATGGCAACGGGCTCCGGGTGGACTGAGGCGGTAGGGTGGGGTTGAGCGGGTTACGTGGAGTGTACTTATGGCTCGCGATGGGTCACTCTGCCGGGGGCAGGTAGCGGCGTTCCCACTCGACGATATCGTCCAGTTTCAATGCCTCGTTGTAGTCCTTGAACGAGAGCATGCGATCACGCGCGGCCCGGGTACTGCCATCGCGTTTCAGGGTTTCCAGCGCCTCACGGATGCCGAAGCCGGCGGCGTAGCGGGCCAGCCCCGGGTAGATCGCGACCCGGAAACCGAGTTCCTGCAACTGCGCGGTGGTCAGTTGCCCGAGGGCGCCCCCTTCCTCGACATTGACCAGGGCCGGGGCATCGACCGAACTGGTGACCCGCTTCATGTCGTCCAGCAGGGTGGGGCTGTTCTTGGTCTCGACGAAGATCAGATCGGCGCCGGCCTTGCGATACGCCTGGGCCCGGGCAATCGCTTCGTCGAGACCATAGGCCCCGGCAGCATCGGTGCGCGCGATGATCAGGAAGTCCGGGTCGCGGCGGGCAGCGACTGCAGCCTCGATCTTCCTTGCGTGCTCGAGCAGCGACACGACCGGGCGCACGCCGGGAATGTGCCCGCATTTCTTCGGCATCACCTGGTCTTCGAGGTGGATGGCTGCGACGCCCCCGGCTTCAAACTCCTCGACCGTGCGCCGGACGTTCACCGCATTGCCATAGCCGGTGTCGGCATCGCAGATCAACGGGATGTCGACTGCTGCCGCGGCGCGGTGGGCATGCTGGGCGAACAGCGTGAGGTCGATCAGCCCGACATCGGCGCGGCCGAGCAGGCTCGCCGATACGCCGTTGCCGGTCATGTAGACCGCCTCGAAGCCGGCCATCTCGGTCAGCCGGGCACCATAGGCATCATAGATGCCGGGGGCGATCACCAGCGGACCCGAGGTCAGTCGCTGGCGCAGGCGCTGACGGGCAGACAGAGCAGGCAGGGCAGGCGCGGCAGGCATGGCAGGCATGGCAGAGTCCGGAAGACGCCAGCGGGCGACCAGCCGCCCGGGCAGGCGTGGATTGTAGCCGACAGGCGCGCGCTGGCCGACCGGTTGCGGAAGCGGGCCGGAGTGGGGACAGACCCCGAGGGTCTGGCCCCTGGACGCTGCGGGCCTGGGAAGCGGGGACGGACCCTCAGGGTCTGTCTACTGGCCCGGGCCTGGGAAGCGGGGACGGACCCTCAGGGTCTGTCCCCCTCGCGCCTCCCCTAGTCGACCTTCACGTTTGCGGCCTTGACGATCTTCGACCAGCGGGCGAGTTCGCTCTTCACCAGCGCGGCGGTGTCGGCGGGCGAGCCGCCGATCGGCACTGCGCCCAGCGAGGACAGCCTTTCCTTGGCCTCGCCCGAGGTCAGCCCGGCGGCGATCGCCTTGGACAACTGGTCGACGACATCACGCGGCGTCCCGGCAGGCGCCATGGCTTGATTGGGATCCGGAAGGCGGTGGGTGACTTGTTCATGGCCGGTCCATCTCGAGGGCGCAGACGGCAATTGGGGCGAGGGTCGACTCCTGGCCGCGGAAAAAAACCGACGCGCGATCAAGCCGCGCGTGCAGTCTCGATCATCTGCCACAGCTTCGACGGTGACAACGGCAGCGAGGTCGGATTGACGCCATATTCCGCCAGGGCGTTGGCCACTGCATTGGCGATGACTGCGGCAACGACGATGGTGCCGCCTTCGCCCGCGCCCTTGGCGCCGATCGGATTGATCGGCGACGGATACTCTTCCAGGGTGATCGCGCGCAGCTGCGGGAAGTCGGTGGCCGTGGGCAGCAGATAGTCGGCCAGCGTGCCGGTGATCATCTGACCCTCGGCGTCGTAGATCATGTCTTCCAGAAAGGCGCCACCCAGACCCTGCACCGTGCCGCCGATCACCTGACCATGCAGCAGCAGCGGGTTCACTGCGCGGCCGACATCCTCGACCACCAGGTAGTCCACGATCGCCACATGGCCGGTGCGCGCGTCCACCGCGACATGCGCGGCCGCAGCGCCGTAGGCCCAGGTGTGATGATGATTGGCGAAGGTGCCCTCGACGATGATCTTTTCGCTGCGCGCCAGCTCGGCGAAACTGATCGAGCGTCCCCGGGGCGAACGCGCCTGGGTGCCTTCCAGCACGACCTGGTCGGCCAGGCATTCGAGATAGACCGCGGCGGCTTCGCGCACCGCCTGCTTGAACTTGCCCGCAGCATCGATGATCGCCGAGCCGCCCATCACGGTAGAGCGCGAGTGGTAGGAGCCAAAGCCCTCGGACAGATAGGTGGTCGAGCCATGCAGCAGGGTCAGTGCCGACATCGGGATGCCGAGCGCATCGGCGGCGATCTGACCAAGGGAAGTCTCCAGCCCCTGACCGACCGAGGTCGAGCCGACATAGAGCGTGACCGAGCCATCGCTGGCCATCTCGATCTTGGCGTTCTCGCGCGGGCCGGCGGCACCGCCTTCGATGAAGCAGGCAACGCCGATGCCGTGATGGCGCCCGTCGATCCGTTTGCCCTGCAGTGCCTGCTTGCCCGCCCAGTCGAATTCGGTCAGGCAGCGCTCGAAGGTGGACCGATAGTCGCCGCTGTCGGCCTCGGTCACGCCAGTCGAGGCTGGCTCGGACGGGGTGACCGACGCGAAGTGCCACGGCATGTCGTCCGCGGTGACCAGATTGCGCCGGCGCACCTCGACCGGGTCCAGGCCGATCGCGCGCGCGCCCAGGTCGATCAGCCGCTCGCAGAACATCGTGGTCTCGGATCGCCCTGGCGCGCGATAGGTGCCGGCCGGCCCCTTGTTGGTGAACTGCACATGCGAGGCGAACTCGACTGCCTCGATGCGGTAGGCATTGGTCAGGAAGTGCGCGATGTTGCGCGGCTGGATCAGTCCGTTGGTGCGCGGATAGGCGCCCAGATCGCACCAGGCGGTGCCGCGCACCCCGAGAATGGTGCCGTCGGCGGCGAATGCCATCTCGGCCTCGGCTTCGCACTCGCGCGACTGCGCCATCGTCATCAAGTCTTCGCGCCGGTCGCTGATCCACTTGACCGGGCGGCGCACATGACGCGCGGCGAACGGCACCAGGAAGTCCTCGACATAGAACTCGCCCCGGGCGCCGAAACTGCCGCCGGTGTCGCCCTCGATGAAGTCGACCTCGCTGTGCTTCATGCCGAGCATGTCGGCACTGGTGCGCCGGTTGAAATAGGGGACCTTCGCTGCGCCATAGACCACGATCCGGCTGTTCACCGCATCCCAATCGGCGACCACGCCGCGGGTTTCCATGGTCACCGGGGCCTGGCGCTGGATGGTGAAGCGTTCACGCTGCACATGGGTGGCCTTGCCGAAGGCGGCGTCGATATCGCCACGTCTGGCAGTAAAAGTCACGCCGCGATTGGTGCTGGTGTTGTCGAACAGCAGCGTCTGGTCGGCGGCCGAGCTGCGCCAGTCGGCGACCGGCGGCAGGGACTCGAGGTCGACCTCGATCGCTTCCAACGCGTCTTCTGCCAGCGCCAGGGAGTCGGCAACGACGATCGCCAGCACTTCACCGACATGGCGGATCCTGTCCTGGGCGATCACCGGCTGGCGATACGGCTCCATGCAGGCGAGCGGCTGCAGTCGCAGTGGCACGGTCGGCACCTTCGCCCCGGGGGCGCCCGCGATCTCGGTAGCGGTGATCACCGCATGCACGCCGGGCATGGCGCGCGCGGCAGTGGCATCCACCGAACGCAGACGGGCATGCGCGACCGAACTGCGCAGCATGGCGGCGTGCAGCATGCCGGGCAGCGCGACATCGTCTGCATAGGTGCCGCGGCCGCGCAGCAGGCGCAGGTCCTCCACCCGCTGCATCGAGCGGCCGACATACGGGCCGTCCGGTGGGGTCGATTCCGGCAACAGGTCGGGCACCGGCGCGTTCATCGCGCGGCCCCTGCGCTGGCGTGCGATGCGCCATGTCCGGCGTCCGCCGGCTGGTAAGCCGGGCCGCCATAGGCAGCACGCGCGTCGAGCACGGCCTCGACGATCGGCAGGTAGCCGGTGCAGCGGCACAGGTTGCCGGAGAGCACTTCACGGATGCGCTCCACGCTCGCGTTCGGCTCTTCGCTGAGCAGCGCATGCGCGGTGGTCAGCATGCCCGGGGTGCAGAAGCCGCACTGCAACGCGTTGTGCCGGCGGAAGGCGGCCTGCAGCGGCGACAGCGCTGCCTCGTCCGACAACCCTTCGACGGTGACGACATCGCACCCCTCCATCTGCACTGCCAGGGTCAGACAGGAGCGCACCGCATCGCCGTCGACGATCACGGTGCAGGCGCCGCAGACGCCATGTTCACAGCCGACATGGGTGCCAGTGAGGCGCAGGTTGTCGCGCAGGCAGAGCGACAGGGTGGTGCGCGGCTCGACCTCGGTGGCGACCGGCTTGCCGTTGACCTTGAACGAGACTTTCATCAGTGCGACCCCTTCACTGCGCTGTCCGCCTGTTTCGAAGCCCGGGTGAGCGCGCGCTCGACCAGGACTTCGATCAGGTTGCGGCGATAGGCCGCGCTTGCATGCAGATCGTCCGCCGGATCGACCGCCTGTGCTGCCGCCCGGGCAGCTGCGGCGATCGACGTCGCATCGGCGGGCTTGCCGTTCAGCACCGCCTCGGCAGCATGCAGCCGCCGTGGCCGATCGGAGGCGCCGATCACGCCGATATGGGTGTTCGAAGCATGGCCCAGTCGATCGACATCGAACCACACTGCGGTTCCGGCCATCGCGAAATCGCCATGCCGGCGCGCCAGTTCCTCGAAGGCGCTGACGCGCCCGGCCGGCCATGCGGGGAACGCGATCGCCGTGATCAGTTCGTCACTGGCGAGTACGGTGGTCAGCGCGCCCTCGAAGAAGTCCGCTGCTGCGACCTTGCGTGTGCCCCGGCTGCTGGCGATCTCGATCATCGCATCGCAGGCGACGGCAATGCCGGGCAGTTCGGCGGCCGGATCGGCATGGGCGAGGCTGCCCCCGACCGTGCCGCGGTTGCGAATCTGGTAGTGGGCCACATGCCCGATGGCCTCGGCCAGCGGCGGCAAGGCGGTGGCCAGGCGCGTATCGCGCTCGATGTCGCGCCAGCGTACTTTCGCGCCCAAACGCACGCCATCGGCGCCCACTTCGATCCGGTCCAGACCGGGGATGTGCCGAAGATCGACCAGCAGACTGGGCGAGGCGAGGCGGAACGCGAGCACCGGCATCAGGCTTTGCCCGCCCGCCAGCGGCTTTGCCTCGCCGTCACTGGCGGTCAGAAGTGCCAGCGCTTCGCTCAGAGAGGCGGGCGCGGCGTACTCGAACTGGGGAGGTTTCATCGGAAGGACTCGATCATCAATGGGTTGCTGTCGTGGAATGGCCCGCTGTCGTGGAGATGCCGGCTGCACCGTGGTTTGCGGCCGACATCCTCAATGAACGCGCGATGATCTCAACAAACAGGCGAGGCGCGCCACTCGATGCCGCTCGACGAACGGCGTGCGCTCAATCCGCCTTCACGCCGGCAGACTTGATCACCTTCGACCAGCGGGCGAGTTCGGCGTTCATGTGCGCGGTGAGTTCCTCCGGGGTGCTGCCGACGGTGAGCGCATTGAGCGAGGCCAGCTTGTCGCGCGCCTCACCGGCACCCAACCCGCGCGCCAGGGCCCTGGACAGGATGTCCACCGTCGATCTGGGTGTCCCCGCCGGCGCGTACACCGCGTACCAGGCGGTGACCTCGAATCCGGGCACGCCGCCCTCGGCGAAGGTCGGCAGGTCGACCCCGGGCGTGCGCTTGGCGGTGGCAATCGCCAGCGCGCGCAGCTTGCCGCCCTTGATCTGGGACACCGCAGCGGTCAGCTCTATCGACATGAACTGCAACTGGCCACCGATCAGATCGCTCATCGCCGGCGCCGACCCCTTGTAGGGCACATGGGTCAGGTCGAGCCCGGCAATCATCTTCAACATCTCGCCGGCCAGATGGTGCGGCGAGCCGGTGCCCGCCGAGCCGTAGGTCAGCCCCGGCTTCGCCCGCGCATACTTGATGAACTCGGGCAGGGTGTTCACCGGCAGGGCGGGGTTGACCACCAGCACATGCGGGATGGTTGCCACCAATGACACCGGCGCGAAGTCCTTCAGCGGATCGTAGGAGAGCTTCTGCAGCACCGGGTTGATGCCGTGGGTGGTGGTCGCACCGAGCAGCAGCGTGTAGCCGTCAGGGGCGGACCGGGCGACCAGTTCGGAGCCGATGGCGCCAGCGGCGCCGGCCCGGTTGTCGACGATGACCTGTTGGCCGAGTTGCTCGGTCAGCACCTGGCCACAGACCCGGGCGACCAGGTCGAGCGCGCCGCCCGGCGCAAACGGTGCAACCAGGCGCAGCGTCTTCATTGGAAAGGCGGGCGTCTGCGCAAACCCGGGGCGCGCATCGAAGCCAGTGGCGGCCAGACACACCAGAGCGACGGCCGCCGAGGCGCTCAAAACAGTCCTGCCGAGAGGCGGCATCCCCGAGGATGAAAGAAATCTGTGCTCCGGAGAGCTGTGGTCAGGAGGGGCCAGGCTCCTTTTCCCACGCACGCATGCGCCAGGGTGCCTTCCCGCGCGGGAAAAGGAACCTGGCCCCTCAATCACGCGCAGGTGCCATGCCGCCCTCGATCCAGAGTCTTTCACGTTAAAGGAAGAACGCTGTGCTTGCATGTGAGAAGCCAGTTCCGGAATGTTTTCAGAGCCGCGATGGTACGGCAATGGCGGTGTTGCGCGGGCAATGCCGCGACGATATGCAGCGCGCGCGACCGGGCTGAACC
Source organism: Burkholderiales bacterium (assembly GCA_038205245.1). Lineage (GTDB taxonomy): Bacteria > Pseudomonadota > Gammaproteobacteria > Burkholderiales > CAIKXV01 > CAIKXV01. The sequence continues at coordinate 15,339 of JBBRCD010000030.1, read as the reverse complement.
GGCATGACGAAGAAGGATGCACGCCGGAGGTGCCCGCAGCAGATGCACGCAACATATGCACGCAAGGTCCGCACGCAAGGTCCGCACGCAAGGTCCGCACGCAAGATACGGTTGCGCATGCTCGTTGGCTGGAACTACCATCGACGCCCACGGTAACGTCAACTCCGGCCTGACGTTGGCCCGAACCCTTCAGTCTGCAAGGAGCGATTTCCATGCCAGTTGCCCGCCATCCGATGCCCGCGGATATCGCCAGCCTTTCCCTGGACGAAGTGATGCACAAGTTCACCGGGCGCTTCCGCGACAAGACCGGCGACTGGAACGCGTTCGAGGATGCCAAGATCGAGGGCTGGAAGCGTGCACAGCACCGCTTCATCGGCGCCGGTGGCTCCGGCAAACATGACGACCCGGCCGTGATCCCGGCCCGCGGCTTCACCCTGTCGATCATGTACGTGGAGCCGGGCCAGGGCAATGCCGCGCATACCCATGAGGTCGAGGAAGTGTTCTTCGTGCTCGACGGCTTCCTGGATGTGTTCGTCGAGGACGAGAACGGCAGGCGCCTGACCACCCGCCTTGGCAAGTGGGAATGCGTTGCCTGCCCGCCCGGGGTCATTCACGGCTATGACAACAACAGCCTGGCGCCGGTGTACTTCCAGGTCATGCTGGGCCGCGGCAGGCCGGAGGCCATGGGTTACGCCGACGAGAAGCTGTTCGACCGGCGCGACGCGCACCTCAAGGACGCGAAGTAGCGGTCGGCGGGGTCGGCCGCGTAGGACGGGGACAGGCGCCCGGGGGGACAGACCCTGAGGGTCTGTCCCCGCATCAAAGTAGCCGTGTGCGGGCTGGCCGCGCAGGTCGGGGACGGACCCTCCGGGTCTGTCCCCCCATCAGGCGGCGTGTCCCCATTGGTCGGTGCCAGACCCCTGTGGACAGTCCGTCAGGGTCGGTCCCCGCATCAGGGTCTGTCCCCTCATCAGGCGGCCGGAAGGCTCCAGTCCGGATGCTGCTTCAGGAACGGCAGCAGTCCGCCGGCGGCGATCAGCCCAAGCACGGCAGGCGGCAGCCTGGGTACCGATGCGTTGAAGTGGCGCGCTGGAACCGCGACCTGGCCGCCGGCCACATCGACCTCGATCAGGTCGCCATCCTCGATCACGCTCACGTCGCATTCGGCGATCGGCAGACCGTTGTTGATGGCGTTGCGATAGAACTGCCGGCCGAAAGACCGGGCCACCACGGCGGCCACCCCCATCGCGAGTAATACGCGCACCGCTTCCTCGCGCGACGAATTGATGCCGAAGTCCTTGCCGGCAACGATCACGTCACCCGGCTTCACCCGCTGCGCGAACCCGGGCACCAGCTGCTCGAACGCGTGGGCAGCCAGCCAGTCAAGCGGCTTGCCGATGTTGTACTTGGCCGAGCAATGGATGTCGGTGCTGACTTCGTCGCCCAGGCGGTGCACGGTGGCGCGGATCATGGCTAGCGGCGCTGCGGTGTCGGGCATGATGTGGTTCCTGTTTGTTTGCCGCAGTTCAAAGCGACCGTTCGAGCCGAGCATTCGCTGCGGCTGCTCAACGCGGCTGTTCGATACGGTGGTCGGGCGGCAGCGTGATGCCGCTCAGTGGTGCAACTCAGTGGTAAAGCTCAGTGGTGCAATTCAGCCATCCAGCTGAGTGGTGCAAGTCAGTGGTGCAACTCAGCGGTGCAACTCAGCGGTGCAACTCAGCGGTAAAACTCAGGCAGCAACCCGGATGTCCAGCGCGATCTCGCGCGGATCGGTCACCCGGCCGGTGAGCGCCGAGGCGGCCACGGTCGCCGAGGAGGCGATCAGGATGTCCGATTCGGGGTTGCCCAGCCGGCCCTTGAAGTTCCGGTTCGCGCTCGAGATCACCCATTCGCGATCGGCCGACATCAGCTTGTGGGTGATGCCGACACAGGTGCCGCAGCCAGCCGGGTCGACCGAGGCGCCGGCTTCGGTCAGGATCTCGATCAGGCCTTCGCGCATCGCCGCCAGATAGATGCTGCGCGACGCCGGGGTCACCAGCATGCGTACGCCGCGGGCGATACGCTTGCCCTTGACCATCTGTGCGGCCTGCCGGATGTCGTCCAGCCGGCCATTGGTGCAGGTGCCGATCAGCGCGACCTGGATCGGCTGGCCAGCCAATGCACTGACATCGACCACGTCGCCGATGTCGTGGTTGTGCGCGACCTGCGGCGACAGCGTCGAAGCGTCGATCGAGAAGCGGTCGACATAGCGGGCGTCCGGGTCGGCAGACACCGGTCGCGGCGTGGGGGCGCCATGGGCGGCGAGCCAGGCGACCGTCTTGTCGTCGCACTCGAGGATCGCGGCTTCCGCGCCAAGTTCGGCAGCATGGTTGGACAGGGTCATCCGGTCGTCTATCGCCATGGCAGCCACCGCGCTGCCGGCATACTCGATCACCTTGAAGTTCGCGCCCTCGGCGCCCAGGCGGCGGAGCATGGCCAACGTCACATCCTTGGCCCAGACGCCCGGGGCGAGTTTGCCGCCCAGGTCGACGCGGATCGTCTCCGGCACCCGGAACCAGGTGCGGCCGGTAGCCAGGATCGCGGCAAGATCGGTGCCCTCATGGCCGGTGCCGTAGGCGTTGAACGCACCATAGGTGGTGGAATGGGTATCGGTGCCGACCACCAGGTCGCCCGCGGTGAAGTGGCCGTTCTCCGGCAGCACCTGGTGGCAGATGCCGTCCCCGATGTCGTACAGCACCGCGCCATGTTTGGCGCAGAACTCGCGCATCGCGGTATGCACGTTGGCCGCCTCGCGCGTCGGTGGCGGCGAGAAATGATCCAGCACGAAGGCGGTCTTCGGCGCGTTGGGCAGGTGTTCCAGGCCGAGCGAGGCGATCGCCTTGAGCGCGTTCGAGGCACGCGCGTCATGCACCATGGCGAAGTCCACGCTCGCCACCACGACCTCGCCCGCGCGGGCCGGGCCGGTGCCCGAGTGCGCGCCGAGGATCTTTTCCGCAATCGTGTAGCCCATGTGCTTTCCTTGCCGTGCTGTGTGGTGAGTGGGCCAGGGCGTGCCCGGCGCTTGAGCGCACGATTATGCCCGACCGGGCTGAACGTCGACCATGCGGTTGACTCGGCGCTGGCCACTCGTCCAGTATGCGGGCCCGCACCGGCAGGCGATGACCGCGCTCGGGCCCCAGGAGAGGACACACAGTGAAAACGATGAATTGCGCGGCCAGTCCCACGGCCAGTCCCACGGCCAGTCCCACGGCCAGTCCCACGGCCAGTCCCACGGCCAGTCCCACGGCCAGTCGCACGGCGAGTCGAACGGCAAGCGGCACGGCCAGCGGCGCGGCCAGATTCGCCGGCGCGCTTGCGCTCGGCCTGTTCGCAGTCGCCGTGGCGCAGGCGCAGGCGCAGCCGACCGACAAGTATCCGCAGCGCCCGGTGCGCTTGATCATTCCGTTCGCCCCGGGCGGCGGTACCGACGCAGTCGGTCGGGTGTTGGCGCAGCAGCTTGGCGAGCGCTATGGCCAGACCTTCATCGTCGACAATCGTCCGGCCGGCAGCGGCATCGTCGGCGCCGAAGTGGTGTCGAAGGCCTCGCCAGACGGCTACACCCTGCTGTTCACCTTCAACTCGTTTGCCAGCAGCGCGCAACTGGTCGAGAAGCTGCCCTACGACCCGGTACGCGATTTCACGCCGATCACGCTGGCCACCACCTCGCCGCTGCTGCTGCTCGCCCATCCGTCGCTGCCGGCCAATACGATGAAGGAACTGATCGCCTACGCCAGGGCGAACCCCGGCAAGCTCAACTATGGATCCTCGGGCAACGGGTCGCCACCGCACCTGGGCATGGAACTGCTGCTGTCGTTGACCGGCATGACCATGGCGCATATTCCGTACAAGGGCATCGGCCCGGCGACTGCGGCGCAACTGGGCAATGAAGTGCAGCTTGCGTTCACGCCGGTGCTGGTCGGGTTGCCACACATGAAGGGCGGCCGGCTGAAGGCGATCGCCTCGGGCGCGGCGAAGCGCTCGGCCGCGGTGCCCGATGTGCCGTCGGTGGCCGAGACGGCCGGGCTGACGAGCTTCGATCTGACCGGCTGGTGGGGGCTGCTCGGCCCGGCGAAGCTGCCGCGGCCAATGGTCAACGATCTGAACGCCTCGGTGCGCAAGATCCTGGAAGACCCGGAAGTAAAGCGTAGCCTGCTGGCGCAAGGCATGGACCCCTCGCCGAGTACACCGGAGGCGTTTGCCACGCTGATCCGCAACGACATGACGTTCTGGGGCAACCTCGGGCGCAAGCTTGGGGTGAAGCTGGACTGACGTTCCGCACTGACCGTGCGGACTGAATTTCCGGACTGACCTTCCGGACTGACCTGCCGGACTGACTTGCCGGACTGACCTGTTGTTTGACTCGGGCGCCTTGACCGCCGGGGAAGCTGACCGTGGAGCTACTGAATGAGTGACAAGGTAGTGCAGAAACGCCCGGTGATCGGCCTGATGCTGGGCGACGCGACCGGGATCGGGCCGGAGATCGCCTGCCGGATGATTGCGCGCCGCGCCTGGCCGCTGGGCACGCGGGTGGTGGTGATCGGGGATGCGCGAGTGCTGGCGATGGGCCAGCACGACGCGCAGGTCGAGTTCGCCGTGCGGCCGCATGGCCGGGTCGAGGCTATCGACTGGACCGCGAGCGATCGACCGGACAGCCCTATACCGATGATCGACCTGGGCAACACCGATCCGGCGAAGCTGCCGCGTGCCGAGGCCTCGCCCGAGGCGGGCAAGCTTGCCGGGGACACACTGAAGGTGATGATCGATCTCGCACTCGGCGGCCACCTGGACGGCATCTGCTTCGCGCCGCTCAACAAGGGCGCGATGTTCAAGGGCGGCTGGAACTATCTCGACGAGCACCAGATGTTCGCCGCCCTCACAGGCCATACCGGGTTCTTCGGCGAGATGAACGTGATCGACCTGTTCGCCACGTTCCGGGTGACCTCGCACGTGGCGCTGCGCAAGGCGGTCGACATGGTCCGGCCGGAACGCATCGCCGATGCGATCCGCCTCGCCGACCGCACGCTGCGCGACAAGGGACTCGCCGCGCCGCGTATCGGTGTGGCGGCTCTCAATCCGCACAATGGCGAGAACGGCCTGTTCGGCGACGAGGAGATCACCATCATCCGCCCGACGGTGGAGAGGATGCGTGCCGAGGGCGTCGATTGCATCGGGCCGATTTCGTCCGATGTGGTGTTCATCAAGGCGCGTGCCGGAGAATTCGACGGCGTGGTGATGATGTATCACGACCAGGGCCAGATCGCGACCAAGCTGCTCGGCTTCAATCAGGGCGTGACCGTGACCGCCGGCCTGCCGACGGTGTTCGCCACGCCGGCGCATGGCACCGCGTTCGACATCGTCGGCCAGCACAAGGCCGCCAGTGGGGCGATCGAGGCGGCGATGAAGATTGCAGCGCACCTCGCCGCGTCGCGCATGGCAGCAGCGAGCTGACCCTGCCGTTTAGTGGAAGGTTGCCGGGAAGCAAGCCGACAAGAACCGACGCGACTCGATACCGAAGCGTACAACCCGAAGAACGTAACCCCAAGACTGCGCGCCGCAGTGCCGGAGAAGACTGCCGGCACCGCGAACGCGCGGCAGCATTCGATTCCAAAGGAGAATGAGATGACCCAGCACCTGCGCAGTCCGGCGAAGCTCGCCGTGGCCGGCATGACGACGTTTTTCTGCGCCAGTGGCCTGGTGCAGGCCCAGCCGGCGAAGCCCGCGGCCTACCCAGAGCGCCCGATCCGGATGATGGTCGGCTTTGCGCCGGGCGGGGGTGCCGACACTGCGGCGCGTCCACTTGCCCAGCGGTTGTCGGAAGTGCTCGGCCAGCAGGTCGTGGTCGACAACCGGCCCGGCGCCGGCGGCAACATCGCCACCGAGATCAGCGCCAGAGCGGTGCCAGATGGCTACACCCTGCTGATGGGCACCATCGCCGCGCTGGCGATCAACCCGTCGATCTATGACAAGCTGGGCTTCGATCCGGTGAAGGACTTCGCCCCGATCTCCAATGTCGCCTCGTCGATCAACGTGCTGGTGGTGCACCCGTCGGTGCCCGCGCGGGACGTGAAGGAACTGATCGCACTGGTACGCAGCAAGCCGGGCGGCTTCAACTACGGTTCGTCCGGTGTCGGCAGTGCCGGCCACCTGTCCGGAGTGCTGATGGAACAGTTGACCAAGACCGATCTGATCCATGTGCCGTACAAGGGCGGCGCTCCGGCGATGACCGCGCTGCTGGGCGGCGAGATCCAGATGATCTTCGCCACTGCAGCGACCGCGATTCCGCAGATGAAGGCAGGCAAGATACGCGGCCTGGCGGTGACCACGGCCAGGCGCGCCAGCATGCTGCCCGAGCTGCCGACCATCGCCGAGGCGGCGCTTCCTGGCTACGAGGCAAACAACTGGTACGGGCTGCTCGCCCCGGCGCGCACACCCCGGGCGGTGATCGATCGCCTGAACACCGAGACCGTCAAGATCCTCAACTCTGCCGCCTTGCGGGACATCTACCTCGCCCAGGGTCTGGAGCCCACGCCGACCACGCCGGAGGCGTTCGGCGAGTACATCCGCAGCGAGATTGCCAAGTGGTCGAAGCTGGTGAAAGCGGCTGGCGTCAAGCCGGATTAGATGCCCAGGAACCGGCAAGGGATGGCGAAAGTCGGGTCGTGCGGGTGACGCTCCGGAAATGCTGCGACTCCCAAAATTCTCCTGGAAACAGTGTGTTTCCAAAAAGCAGCCAAAAAACTGGATTTCGTTGGTCCGAAAGGACTAATCGGCCCGATGTGTACCCTGTTCAGGCTATTCCAATCGACACACAGGAGCAGTATTGTCGAATCCAAGTAGAAGGGACTGCCTGCGAATTGACGCAGCGCCGCATTCGTGGGCGATCAAGGGTAGCCCGGGGCATTGATCCAAAGGGACTAGTGAATAGTCCAAAAGGACTAGTCAGAGCGTGGCGTTAGGGTAGAAAAAGTCACGCGCGCTGTGTAGATTAAGCCCATCAGTTTTGTTCATCCGGTTTTTCCTGTTCGTTATTTTGGGGGGTTCAAATGAATACTCGAATGCTCAAGCATCTGGCCGTCGTTGCTGGCTTGGTCGGTTCGACCTTGTCAGTGGCGGTTGCCAACGCGGCGATCGTCAATGGCAGCCAGCTGCAGATCACTGGTACTGCATTGATCGATGCCGCCGGCAACGTGACGCCGCGGGACCATGTGACAGGTTTGACCGTCCCAGTCCCGGTAAACATCGAAATCGCCTCGGCAGGCAACCTCGGTTCGTTCGTTGGGTACAACTCGCCGAACAACCCTGGTGGCGGTTACATCGGACAAATGAATCCGATCCTCGCGGTGGGACCGTTCCCCATCTCTGTTTTCTTTGCACCCGGGGTCGTTGTGGGCGGGGCAGAAGCCGGCCCGGCTCAGGAAGCCAACACTTTCCGTCTGGACAGCTACGGTTTCACTACCATGCCCTTCCTCAACGGCATCTTTTTCCTGGCGACCGGAAACGGGGTCTGGCTGGATACGTTGAGTGGCGCCGTCCTGGCCAACGGGACGATGCAGCTCAGCAGCCAGAATTTCGTTGCCGGGCAGATCAATTCGTTCTCGGCCACGTTTGCTGCGTCGACGACCGTGATTCCGGTTCCGGGTGCCGCCTGGATCTTCGGTTCGGGTCTGCTGCTGATGACCGCAGTGATGCGTCGCAAGAGCAGCTGATCTTTGCTGCTTCGGAAAAAGCCGCCTTCGGGCGGCTTTTTCTTTTGGTGCGCGCCCAACGGGGTGCGCTCACTTGAAGGGCAGACCGAGGGCTCGATCGCCTCGCCGCAGACCGGCGAGCTCAGCGGGACGATCCCCGGCTCCCTGGCTGCGCATCCAGCAGCCGTGTGATGGCCGCTGCGTCATAGCCGATTTCAGCGAGCACTTCCCGGCTGTGCTCCCCGAGCTTGGGCGCCGGCCGATAGTCGGCGCGGATGCCACCGCTCAGCTTGTTCGGGACCCGCATGTTGCGGATGCGGCCTTCGGTGGGGTGGTCCTTCCACTCGAAGAAGCCGGCGTCCTGCAGATGCGGATCCTCCAGCAGCGACTCCAGCGTGTGATACGGCATGGCCGGCACATCGGCGGCCTCCAGGATTTCCAGCCACTCGGCGGTGGTCCTGTCGCGCAATGCCTCGATCCGGATCGCGAAATAGGCCTTGACGTTCCGGTGGCGGGCCGGGACCGACGAGAAGCGCGGATCGCTCACCAGTTCCGGGCGCCCGACTGCGCGGAAGAAGGCGAACGCCTGTGCGTCGTTGTTCGCCGACACGCACACCCAGCCATCCTTGGTCGGCAGCGGCCGGCCGTCCGGGTCGAGCAGCCGCGGGTCGCCGGTGCCGCCATGCTCGGTCGAGGTGCCCTCGATCGGCGGATCGAAGGTCGCCTGATACATGTGTTCATCCAGCACGAAGGCGGCCATGTTCTCGAACATCGGAAGCTCGATCGACTGGCCCTCACCAGTGCGGGTACGGGCGAACAGTGCCATCACGATCATCTGCACCGCGATCAGCCCGACGGTGCGGTCGCACATGACGATCGGCACATAGCGCGGCTCGCCGATCGAGCGATGCAGCAGGGCGGACAGCCCGCTTGCGCCCTGGATGATGGTGTCGTACGCCGGCTTCGCCCGGTAGCGGCCATCCTGGCCGAAGCCGAACATGCCGCAGTAGATGATCTTCGGGTTGACTGCCTTCACGTCTTCGTAGGAGAGCTTCATCCTGGCCATCGAGTCGGGCCGTACGTTCCACAGCAGGACGTCGGCGGTTTCGATCAGCTTGAGCAGCGCGTCGCGCCCGGCCGGCTGCTTCAGATCGAGCACCAGGCTGCGCTTGTTGCGGTTCAGGTGCAGGAACTTCGGTCCCATGTTCTCGGTGCGGCCGCGGCCACCGATGTTGCGTCCGAGATCGCCCGTGGGGCTTTCCACCTTGATCACATCGGCGCCGTAGTCGGCCAGTGTGCGGGTGCACAGCGGACCCACCACCACCGAGGTGAGATCGATCACCCGAACGCCTTCCAGCGGACCGCCTGCCATCGTGCACTCCTTCGTTTTCGTGGTTCGTTAACGTGAAAGAATCTGGATCGAAGGCGGCATGGCACCTGCGCGTGAGCGAGGGGCCAGGTTCCTTTTCCCGCGCGGGAAGGCGCCCTGGCGCATGCGCGCGTGGGAAAAGGAGCCTGGCCCCTCCTGCCCACAGCCCTCCGGAGCACAGATTTCTTTCATCATCGGGGATGGCCGTCTCTCGGCATGACTGTTTTGCGCGGTGGCCACAACAGATCGCTGCAGCTCACCGCAGCTCACTGCCGCCAGCTTGCCACGAGCGCGGGCTCGGCGTTCAACGCATGCCAGAGCAGGCTGGCCGCGATCCGGGCAGCGCGCATGAGTTCGTCTGGCTGGATCCTGTCGCGCGTATCCTGCGCGGTGAGGATGTGCTGCACGCCGCTCTGTGGGCGGTCGAATCCGGCCAGCAAACGGAGTGCAGGGATGCCGTGCGCGGCGAAACTCGCATGGTCGGAGTTGGCCATCAGCGGGAGGTACACGCCGATCGGCTCGTCGATCGCGCGCCCGGCAGCCGCCACCAGCGGCGCCAGTCCGGCGAACCCGCTGGTCAACGCGGTGAGCGTCGAGTCGGCCGCCACCGTGTCCAGATTGAGGTTGAACAGATACTGGCTGCGCTCTTGCTCTGTCATCCGGGCGAGCCACTCGCGCGAACCCGACAGCGCCCATTCCTCGGCTGTGAACAGACAGACCCGAAGGCCGCGTGCGCACTGGCCGATCATCGGCGCCACTGCGCGCACGAGCGCCAGCACCACGGCGAGTCCGCTGGCATTGTCCATCGCGCTCTCGGCCAGGGGATGCCCATCCAGATGCGCCGACAGCACGATACGGGTCGGGTCCGCAGGATCGCGTCCCGGCAGATCGAGCATCGGCGTGGCAGCATCACCTGAGTAGTCCTCGCCCTGAATCTGCAGCCGCACCCTCGGTGCCGGCTGCGCGAGGATGCGCCCGGTCGACTGCAGGTCGGTCGCCGCGGCAGGGATGCCGGCGCCGCCATTGCGTCCACTCGAGCCCGAGGTCGGGCTGGCGCCGGGCGCCGGGTTGGCGATGAGAAATGCAGCGGCGCCGGCGGCGAGCGCGGCCTCGTACTTGCGCCGGCGATGCACATGGCCAGCACTGAACGGATACTCGTGTCGTACCAGCGCCACCCGGCCGGCGATCTGCGTGCGCTGCCGGGCGAACGTCTCCGCTGTGCCGCGGCCCAGATCGATCACCTCGGCCAACAGCCCGTCGGCCGGGGTCGAGGCCGAACCGAGCAGCGGCTGGCAGGTCAGGGGCGTGCCGTCGGCCAGCGACAGCGAGCAGCGACCTGCGCGCCAGGCCGCATAGGGCACCTGCTCCAGCCAGGCGCGCCCGCCGCTGGCCGCCAGCCGTGCCAGGGTGAAGTCACGCGCACGCGCTTCGCTGTCCGAGCCGGCGAGTCGGCCCCCGCAGTCGCAGATCGCGTTGAAGTCGTCCCAGAGCCGAGGGTCGGCAGCGATCCGGCCAAGCAGTTGGTCCAGCGAAGCCGTCCCGCTGCTCATCGGACGGTTCGGGCGGCGAGGGAACCGGACAGTTCACGCAGCGTGCCCTGCGGACGCTGTTCGTTCGGATAGTGCCCGCAGGGCAGGGCGACCCTGCGTTCGATGTCGGCGGCGTAGCGCGGCCAGACTTCGCGCGGCACATCGCAGTAGAAGCGCTGCATGCCGGCGCGGTCACGCACCCGGAGCACCAGCAGATTGAGCGCGACAATGTGGAACATAGGTGGCTTGACCATCGGCACGATGGTACCGCAGCGCCGATCGCCGGCTGGTTCGGGCCGCGGTGGGGCGCCGCCGGGGGATGGCTGGGGACAGACGCCGTATAGGGTCTGGGTCTGTCCCCGTAGTCGCGGACGCGCTAGCATTCGACCGGTCAATCTGAGTCCCGGCCGCAACGCACCGCCGGGTGGTTCATCTGCGGAGGAGTTCTTATGTCAAACCTGTCTGTCCCGCGTGCCGGGCGATCGTGGTCAACGCTTGCGTCACGGGCGATGCCTGTCACACTGGTCTTCAGCGCGGCGGTCGGCCTGTTCGGTGTCACTGACGCCGCTGCACAATCCGGCTATCCGAACCGACCGCTGCGCTTTGTCGTGCCATTCACCCCGGGCGGCAGCAACGATATCTTCGCCCGCGTGATCGGCCAGCGGCTGTCCGAGGCGATGGGCCAGCCGGTGTTGATCGACAACCGCCCGGGGGCAGGCGGGTTGTTCGGCGCCGAGATCGTCGCCAAGGCGCCGCCAGACGGATACAACCTGATGATTCACTCCACCTCGTTCACCACCAATGCGGCCATCCAGCCGAAAATCGCGTTTGATCCAGTGCGCGACATCGCGCCGATCACCAAGCTGGGCGAGGGCTCGCTGCTGATGGCGGTGAGCGCGAATTCGTCGATCAAGACGATGCAGGATCTGCTCGCGGCTGCCCGTGCCCGGCCGGGCACGCTCAACTACGGCTCATCGGGCATTGGCGGCGTCAATCATCTGGCCACTGAGGTGCTCAACCGGATGGCGAAGATCGACACCGTGCACATTCCCTACAAAGGCATCGGCCCGGCGGTGGCCGACCTCCTCGGCGGCCAGATCCAGATTCTGCTGTCCGGCATTCCGAATGTGATGCCGCAGGTGAAGGCCGGCAAGCTGCGGCCGCTCGCGGTGTCCACCACGAAGCGCTCGGCCTTCCTGCCGGAGGTGCCGACGATCGCCGAGTCTGGCGTGCCCGGCTACTCGGTCGTGCTCTGGTGGGGCCTGTTCGCGCCGGGCGGCACACCGCGGCCGATCATCGCCCGGCTCAATCAGGAGGTCGGCAAGATTCTGCTCTCGGCCGAGATGCGCGAACGGCTCGCCGCCGAGGGCGCTGAGCCGACGCCAACTTCGCCAGAAGAATTTGCCGCACTGGTGCGCGATGAGATCCAGTTCTGGCGCAAGATCGCGCGCGAGGCCGGGATCAAGCCGGAGTGAGCGCACAGTGAGCGACCTGCATCGACGCGATTTCGATCCGCAGGCAAAGGGGCCGCTGGCCGGGGTACGCGTGCTCGATCTGTCGCGGGTGGTCGCGGGCAACATGGTGAGCCTTACCCTGGCCGATTTCGGAGCCGAGGTGATCAAGATCGAGGGGCCGGAAGGCGATGCGCTGCGCGACTGGAAGGTCGGCGAGGTCGCCACCAACTGGAAAGTCTACGCGCGCAACAAGAAGAGCCTGTGCCTGAATCTGCGCGATCCGGCAGCGATCGAGATCGTCCTGGCACTGGTCGAGCGCTCGCAGGTGCTGATCGAGAACTTCCGTCCAGGCACGCTCGAGAAGATGGGGCTGGGCCCGCAGGTGCTGCATGCGCGCAATCCGGCGCTGGTATTGGTGCGGGTCACCGGCTGGGGCCAGGACGGACCCTACCGGCACAAGCCGGGCTTTGGCACGCTGGCTGAAGGTATGTCCGGGTTCGCCGCGTTGAACGGGTTCGCCGACCGCGAACCGGTGCTGCCGCCGATGCAGTTGGCCGACTGCACGGCCGGACTGTATGGCGCGTTCGCCACGCTGGTGGCGCTGCGCGAGGTGGAAATGGGCGGTGGCCATGGGCAGTCGATCGACGTTTCGTTGTTCGACCCGCTGTTTTCGGTGATGGGGCCGCAGGCGGCGAGCTATCGGGCGAGCGGTCGGTTGCGTGAACGCACCGGCAGTCGTTCGACCACCGCGGCGCCGCGCAATGCTTATCGCACGCGCGACGATGGCTGGGTGTGCCTGTCGGGCTCGACCCAGGCGATGACCGAGCGGGTGTTGCGTTCGATCGGACATCCGGCGCTGATCGACGACCCGCGCTTTCGTACCAATTCCGACCGGGTGCGCAATGCGGCCGAACTCGATGCACTGATCGGTGGCTTCATTGCACAGAGGACGCTGGCGGAGAATCTCGACTATTTCGACCGTGAAGAGGTGACCGTCGGCCCGATCTATGACATCGCGCAGATCATGCAGGACCGGTATGTGATCGAGCGCGAGGTGCTCGCCGACTATCCGGATGCGCAGATGGGGCGCATACCGATGCATTGCGTGGTGCCACGACTGTCGGTCACCCCGGGGGCGATCCGCCTGCCGGCACCGGGCCTGGGCGAGCACAACGACGAAGTGCTGGCACTGACCGGGCTGACTGCCGAGGCGATCGCGGCATTGAAGGCGCGCGGCGTAGTGCGCGAAGGCGACGACTAAGCGCCCGTGGTGAGTGGCCCCCGCTGCCTGTCAACTGGCAGGTGACGGCTACCGGCACCGCGTGCCAGGTCGCGGGCTGCCGGGCGCGTCCGCCTCGCTCGGGGGATAATCTGAGCCTGTCCATGCTCTGGGAGCGCTAGATGCATACCCCCGCTGAACTGCCGGTCTGGCGATCGCTGCTGTATGTGCCGGTGAACGTCGAGAAGTTCGTCGACAAGGCGCACACCCGTGGCGCCGACGTGATCCAGCTCGATCTGGAAGATGCGGTACCGCCGGGCGAGAAGGCGAACGCCCGCACGTTGGTTCAGAAGAACGCAGCCCGGGTGCGCCAGGGCGGCTCCGACGTGGTGGTGCGGATCAATCAGCCACTGTCACTGGCGGTGCGCGACATCGAGCATTCGATCTGCCCGGATGTCGATGCTCTGGCGATCACCAAGGCCGACAGCGCCTCGCATGTGCGGTTGCTCGACGAACTGGTCTCGGAGCTCGAACTCAAGCGTGGCATGCGCATCGGCCACACGAAGTTCATCACCATGATCGAGACCCCGGATGCCTTCTCGCGGATGAACGAGATCCCGCGCGCCTGCTCGCGGGTGGTGGCGATGAACATCGGGGGCGAGGACTTCGCGCTCACCTGCGACATGCAGCCCGACGAGGATGTGCTGCTGCATCCGAAGCAGGCGATGGTCATCGCCGCGCGGGCGGCCGGTGTGATGCCGCTCGGCTTCATCGGCACCGTGGCGGACTTCAGCAACTGGGACAAGTTCGCCGCGATGGTGAAGAAGTCGCGCCGGTTCGGTTTCGATGGCGCTGGCTGCATCCATCCCGGTCAGGTGAAGATCGTCAATGCCGAGTACTCGCCCAGCACCGAGGAGGTCGAGTTCGCGCGCAAGGTCATCGAGATGAATGCGAAGTATGCCGCCGAGGGGCGCGGCTCGTTCCAGATCGACGGCAAGATGATCGACATTCCGATCGTGGTGCGTGCCGAGAAGCTGCTTGCCCGGCACCAGAAGATCAAGGCGCGCGAAGCGAGGACGCTGGCGGCTGCGGGTTAGGGCGCAAGCGGGGACAGACCCTCGGGGTACGTCCCCTGGGCGCTATTGACGCGGGCGGAAACTTGCAGAAACGGGGACAGACCCCGAGGGTCTGTCCCCAGGCCGGGGTCCCAGGTCAAACGAGGTCGAAGCATGCGGGCGGCAGACCCGCACCACAGCCAAGGAGGACGAGCAATGAATTCGAAGTCGGGTTGGTGTTCTCGACGTTTCGGACGTTTCGTACGTTATGGGCGACTGGCGGGCACGGCAGCCGTGGTGCTCGCGACCATGGTTCCAGTGGCGCAAGTGCTGGCACAGGCGTTTCCATCGCGGCCGATCCGGCTGGTGGTCGCGTTTCCGCCTGGCGCGACCACCGATACGATCGCCCGGCTGGTGCAGCCGAAACTCTCCGAGGCGCTCGGACAACCAGTGCTGGTCGACAACCGTGGCGGGGCGGGTGGAAACATCGGCGCGCAGATCGTCACCAAGGCGTTGCCGGACGGCCATACGCTGCTGGCGACCAGCGTCGCCTTCGCCGTCAACGTGAGCCTGTTCACCAAGCCCGGTTACTCGATCAAGGATTTTGCGCCGGTGGCGATGGGTACACTGACGCCGAACATCCTGTTCGTGCATCCCTCGGTCAAGGCGACCAACCTGAAGGAGTTGCTCGCACTGGCGCGCAGCCAGCCGATGAGCTATGCGTCTTCCGGCACCGGCACCACGACTCATCTTGCGGCCGAGGTGCTGTTCCGGCAACTGAACAAGCTCGACATCACTCATGTGCCGCATACCCCTGCAGCGGCAGTCACTGCGGTGGTGGGCGGCCAGGTGCCCATTGGCAGTACCTCGATGCCGCCTGCCGTGCCGCTAACCCAGGCCGGCAAGATCAGGGCGATCGCAGTGACCAGCGCGAAGCGTTCGCCGGCGCTGCCCGACGTGCCGACGGTGGCTGAACTGGGTTATCCCGG
>JBBRCD010000029.1:0-38143 GCA_038205245.1 Burkholderiales bacterium | reverse complement strand
CAGCGAGACTTTCGCAGCGAGAACCGATTGCTGGGTTCGCTGCGCCTCGCGCATGAGACTCCGGAATCATTGTTGAGGCGTTGCCTGGGCTGAGTGCCTGGGATGCGCACCAGCGCCTCAGGCTGGACCTGCGTGCTGGGAGCGTGCGGATTGTCCTCGGCAGAGCCCGCTTTCGCTCGTATAATCCGCGACTTACCCATCCTGACAGGAAGCTGCGGGCGGGGGCGTGCAGCGCCCTTCCGTGATGAGCGACGATGAAAGCCAACGAAATCCGCGCCAAGTTCCTGCAGTTCTTCGAAGCCAAGGGCCACACCGTCGTGCGCTCGTCGAGCCTGGTGCCGGGCAATGACCCGACACTGCTGTTCGTCAACAGCGGCATGGTGCAGTTCAAGGATGTGTTCCTCGGCACCGAAAAGCGCGCCTACAACCGGGCCACCACCTCGCAGCGCTCGGTGCGCGCAGGCGGCAAGCACAACGATCTGGAGAACGTCGGCTACACCGCCCGCCATCACACGTTCTTCGAGATGCTGGGCAACTTCAGCTTCGGCGATTACTTCAAGCGCGATGCGATCCACTACGCGTGGGAACTGCTGACCGGGGTCTACGGTCTGCCCAAGGACAAGCTCTGGGTCACCGTTTATCACACCGATGACGAGGCCTATGCGGTCTGGCTCAACGAGATCGGCGTGCCGGCTGAGCGCATCGTGCGCATCGGCGACAACAAGGGCGCGCCGTATGCGTCGGACAATTTCTGGCAGATGGCCGACACCGGCCCTTGCGGTCCGTGCAGCGAGATCTTCTTCGATCACGGCCCGGAAGTGGCAGGCGGCCCCCCCGGCTCGCCCGAGGCCGACGGCGATCGCTACATCGAGATCTGGAATCTGGTGTTCATGCAGTTCAACCGCGATCAAGCGGGCACCATGCATCCGTTGCCCAAGCCGTCGGTCGACACCGGCATGGGTCTGGAGCGAATCGCGGCGGTGCTGCAGCATGTGCACAGCAACTACGAGATCGACCTGTTCCAGCATCTCGTTAACGCCGCTGCGCGCGAGACCGGCAGCAGCGATCTTGCGAACAACTCTTTGAAGGTGATCGCCGATCACATCCGCGCCTGTTCGTTTCTGATCGTCGATGGCGTCATCCCGGGCAGCGAAGGCCGCGGCTATGTGCTGCGCAGGATCATCCGGCGCGCGCTGCGTCATGGTCACAAGCTCGGTAAGGATAAGCCGTTCTTCCATCGGCTGGTGACCCCCCTGGTCGAGCAGATGGGCGGGGCCTATCCGGAACTCGCGCAGGAAGCGGGCCGGGTCGAGCAGGTGCTGAAAGCCGAGGAAGAGCGCTTCGGCGAGACGCTGGAGAACGGCATGCGCATTCTCGAAGGCGCACTCACCCGCGAAGACAATGTGCTCGACGGCGAGATGGTGTTCACCCTGTACGACACGTTCGGCTTCCCGGTCGACCTCACCGCCGACATCGCGCGCGAACGTGGCAAGACGGTGGACATCGCCGGCTTCGAGCAGGCGATGAGCCGGCAGCGTGAGCAGGCCCGCTCGGCGGGCAAGTTTCGTTCGGCGGCGGCGGTCACCTACGACGGCGAGAAGACCCGTTTCGTCGGCTATGACACGCTCGAGGCCGAGGGCAAGGTGGTGGCACTTTATGTCGGTGGCAGCCCGGTGGAACGCGTCGGCGCGGGTGAGTCGTCGATCATCGTGCTCGACTCCACCCCGTTCTACGCCGAGTCCGGGGGGCAGGTCGGCGATGTCGGCGAATTGTCCGCCGCCACCGGCACGTTCACCGTCAACGACACGACCAAGATTCAGCCCGATGTGTTCGGTCATCACGGCCTGATCGCCACCGGGTCCCTGTCGCTCGGCGACACGCTGACCGCGCGGGTGGACCTGAAGGCGCGTTCACGCTCAGCCAACAACCATTCCGCCACCCACCTGATGCATGCGGCGCTGCGCCAGGTGCTCGGCAGCCATGTGCAGCAGAAGGGCTCGCTGGTCGATGCCGATCGCACCCGCTTCGACTTCTCTCACGACAAGCCGGTGAGTGCCGAGGAGATCACGCGCATCGAGGCGCTGGTCAATGCCGAGATCCGGCGCAACACCGGGGTCTCCTCGCGCATCATGAAGTACGACGATGCGATCAAGGCCGGTGCGATGGCGCTGTTCGGCGAGAAGTACGGCGACGAGGTGCGTGTGCTGTCGATGGGCGGGGACAAGGCGGCCGCCTTCTCCACCGAACTGTGCGGCGGTACTCACGTCAACCGAACCGGCGACATCGGATTCTTCAAGGTGCTGACTGAGGGCGGCGTGGCCGCCGGCATCAGGCGTATCGAAGCGGTTACCGGCGAGGGTGCTCTGGCCTACGTGCAACGCCTCGATCGTTCGCTCGGCGAGGCGGCGTCTGCGCTCAAGGCCAACCCGGCCGAACTGCAGGGCCGCATCACACAGGTGCTCGATCAGGTGAAGACGCTGGAGAAGGAACTCGGGCGATTGAAGTCGAAGCTCGCTTCCTCGCAGGGTGATGATCTCGGCGCGCAGGCAGTGGACATCAAGGGCGTGAAGGTGCTGGCCGTAGCCCTGGAGGGTGCCGATTCAAAGACGCTGCGCGAGACGATCGACAAGTTGAAGGACAAGCTCAAGTCTGCAGCGATCGTCCTTGGCGGTGCCGCCGATGGCAAGGTCACGCTGATCGCCGGGGTGACGCCGGATCTGGTGGGCAAGGTGAAGGCCGGCGAACTGGTCAACTTCGTCGCGCTGCAGGTCGGTGGCAAGGGCGGCGGTCGCGCCGACATGGCGCAGGCCGGTGGCACCGAACCGGCGAAACTTCCGCAGGCGCTTGCCTCGGTCGAGGCCTGGGTCAGCGAGCGTCTTTAGCGCGCGCGATCTGCCACGGGGAACCTGTCGCACGGCGTGAGGTCGAAGCGGTGGCTGTTGCACGCTAGCGCCAGGCAGCGCCAAGCAGTATCAACAACACGAACGACGTCTCAACGGAGGATGCATCGATGAATCTGCCAATTCCCGGCCGGCAACGCCGCGCCCTGCTCGGTGCCGTCTGCGCCGCCCCGATCGTTTCAACCTGGAGTGGTGCCGCACGGGCAGCGTCGGTCAACGACTGGCCGGTAAAGCCAATCCGCCTGCTGATGCCCAATGCGCCCGGCAGCGCGATCGACACCCTGGGCAGGATCATCGGCCAGCGGCTCGGTGAAGCGCTCGGCCAGCAGCTGATCATCGACAATCGGGCCGGAGCGGGCGGGGTGATCGGTATGGAGATCGGCCGCAATGCCAATCCGGATGGCTATACGGTCATCTTCGCATCCCCACCGTCGCTGACCGTAGCCCCGTTTCTGCAGGCCAAGCCCCCGTTTGATCCGCTCAGCGACTTCGAGTTCATCTCCACCATCGGGGTTACCCCCAACGTGCTGGTGGTCAACCCGGCGGTGCCGGTGCGCACACTGGCCGAATTCCTCGAGGCCGTGCGCGCGAAGAAGCCCACCATGAACATGGCCTCGGCCGGCAACGGCTCGCAGAGCCACCTGGCTGGCGTGATGCTCACGACGCTCGGCAAGTTCGAGTCGCTGCACGTGCCCTACAAAGGGGGCGGCCCGTCGGTCGCGGCGGTGGTCGCCGGCGAAGCGCAATGGACGATCACGCCGGCACCCGCGGTGATGTCTATGGTCAAGGGCGGCAAGCTGCGCGCGCTGGCCCACAGCCTGCCCAAGCGTACTGCGTTGCTGGGCGATCTTCCGACGTTGATCGAGCAGGTGCCCGGTTATGACTCCAGCGGCTGGGTCGGTCTGCTCGCACCGAAGGGCACCCCCCGGCCGATCCAGGACCGTCTGCGCGCCGCGCTCACGAAGACCATGAGCACGCCCGAGATGCGAGAGGCAATGGCCAATCAGGCGACCGAGATCCAGTTGTCCACGCCCGAGGAGTTCCGGTCGCTGGTCAAGCGATCGCTCGAGCAGAACCTGAGAATGATCAAGACGCTGAATCTCACCGCCGACTGAGTTCGCGTGGCAGCAATGTCGGAGTCGCGCCCTACCTCCGTGCGCACGCACCGATCTCGGACTTCATCTCGACCAGGATCACGTGTGTCGGCGTGTCTCCAGTGTTCGCGCCGATGTGGGTCTGGGCGTCTGACCACATCACCTCTCCCGGCTTGAACTGGCGCTGCAGGACCTTGCCATCCGGCAACGTCACTGCCCTGCGAAATGTCGACAGTGAATAGAGCACAAATGCAGGATGTCGATGCTGGTGGGTACGATCACCTGGAGAATCCCGATAGTCGAGGACACGCACGCATTCATTCTCGAAGATGACCTTGTACTTGTCGCTGTCCGTCTTGGTCGCATCCTGCGCAATTGCGCTCTGAGCCATAACGGCCGCCAAAATCACGGCGCTGATCGATCGAAGCATGGTTTCTCCTGGCATCTGACGAACGAAAAAGGGAGAAAAACGGAAGAAAAAAGAGACAGACCCGCTTTCGGAAAAGCGTCTGTTCTCTTATTGCGCCTTTTTCAGTCCATGCACAAGCGGATGCGATCGGGACTGCAACACTATTTCGCCGTGATGTTCGCCGCCTTGATCACCGCCCCGAACCGTTCTCTCGCCTGCTGCTGACTCGCCGCAAACTCCTCCGGCGTGGCCGCAGGTGCCGGTTCAGCCGCCATGGTCGCCAGCATTTTGCGTACGTCCGGGCGCGGCATCAGCTTGTTTATCGCGCGGTTCAGCGTGTTGACTATGTCGCGCGGGGTGGCCGCCGGGGCATAGACACCAGACAACCAGGCGATGGTCATGTTGGTGCCGGCTTCGGTCATGGTCGGGGTGTTCGGGAACAGCGATGAGCGGGCGTTGGTCGGCACCGCAAGCAGTCGCACCTTGTCGGCGCGGATCTGATCGATCGCTGCCCCGAGATCGAAGGTGAAGTCGACCTGGCCGCTCAAGATGTCGACCAGGGCCTGCTGCGAGCCCTTGTACGGTACATGCACGACATCGATCTTCGCTTCCCGGGCGAACAGCTCAGTGGCAATATGCTGCAACGTGCCGGCGCCGGCCGAGGCGTAGTTGAGCTTGCCCGGGTTGGCCCGCGCATAGGCGACGAACTCGGGCAGGGTCTTTACCGGCAGGGAGATTCGGGTGATCAGAAAGATCGCCGCGCGCCCGGTTGGGGCCACAGGTGCGAGGTCACGGACCACATCCACCGGCATGTCGTACAAGAACGGGTTGATCAGCAAGGGGCCATCGGACGAATGCAGCAAGGTGTAGCCATCCGGGGCAGCCCGCGCCACCGCCTCCAGTCCGATGTTGCCCCCGGCTCCGACCCGGTTCTCGACCACCACAGGTTGTCCGAGGGTCTCGCCCAGCATCGGGGCGAGCGAGCGGGCGGTGATGTCGGTGATCCCGCCGGCGGCGAAGTTCACGATCATCCGGATCGGCTTCATCGGCCACCCGGCCGTGGTCTGGGCGCTGCTCAGTGGTGCGACCAGCAGCGATCCGGCGAGCACGCCGCACTTCATCAGTCGGCGGTGGTCGCGATGAGCGACGCGTTTGCGCCGGCCGGGCACGGGGACCGAAAGCGGGAGGGCGGGGGCGGCAACTGGCATCGTTCTCTCCTTGCGTTAAGCTAGCGAGAAACGCAGACACCATGCCCGCATCGCCGGGCCCGGGTTTACCGTCGAGCGGCTGGGCCGGCGGGTGCGAAGTTGGGTACGCTTGCGGGTGCGCAGCCGGGTGATACAGGAGCGACTCGAATCGGCCACTGCAGCCCTGAACTGCGGGCTTCCACGAGACTACTCGAAAGGCAACATCGCATGCTAAAAAGCCACGGCAGGTATGACTACTCGGCGATCACCAGGCGCCCCGACTACAGTTGGCCCGAGGGCAAACGGCTGGCAGTGCATTTGTGTCTGAACGTAGAACATTTTTCGTTCGGCGAGGGCCTGGGCAACGACTACGCGATCCCGCAGCCGGCGCCCAACGTGCGCAGCTACGCCTGGCGCGACTACGGCAACCGGGTCGGCGCCTGGCGCCTGATCGAGTTCGCTGACCATTACCAGATCCCGTTCGCTGTGCTGCTCAACAGCGCACTGTACGACTACTGCCCGGAGCTGATGGCGGCCTTCGCTGCACGCGGCGACGAGATGGTCGGCCATGGCCGCACCAATGCAGAACGCCAGACCGAGATGGCGCTGGAAGAGGAGCGGCGCTGCATCGGCGAGGCCACTGCTGCCATCGAGAAGAACTGGGGCCGCAAGCCGCTGGGCTGGCTGGCCCCCTATATTGCGCAGACCCATGACTCGCTCGACCTGCTCAAGGAGGCCGGCTACCGCTACATGATGGACTGGTCGCTCGATGACCAGCCGGTCTGGTTTCGCACCAGGCACGGTCGCATCCTGTCGGTGCCCTACGCGCACGAACTGAACGACTCGGTCGAGGTGGTGTCGCGCAAGACCGGATCGGAAGAGCTGTGCAACAACATGATTGCCCAGTTCGACGAACTGCTCGCCGAGTCGGCGCGCCGGCCGCTGGTGATGCCGATCGTGCTGCACAGCTTCGTGCTCGGCCAGCCCTATCGGGTGCATCACTTCCGGCGGGTGATCGAACACATCCTGCGCCATCGCGATCAGATCTGGCTCACCCGCCCGGGTGACATCTGCGAATACATCGAAGGCCTGCCTGAGGGCATCGTGCCCTGAGCGATGCCGGCAGGTCATCACGAGTCGACTGGTGCCGTCACGCGCCGGCCTGAGGGTGCGTACGGCTGGCGCACCGGTTGATCGGGCACTTCGGACCGTCCAGCTAAAGGAAGCAAAGCGATGCGTATAGCGATCATGGGTGCCGGCGGCATCGGTGGCTACTACGGGGCGAAAATCGCTGCCAGCGGTAACGAGGTGGTGTTCATCGCGCGCGGTGAACACCTGCGCGCACTCCAGGCGCGCGGCTTTTCGCTGGTCGGACCGGGCGGGGATATCCATCTGCCGGCCGCGGTGGCCACCGATGATCCGGCCTCGGTCGCGCCGGTGGATGTCGTGCTGTTCTGTGTGAAGCTGTTCGACACCGAGGATGCTGCGCGTTCGATCGCGCCGCTGCTTGCCCGTGGTGGCATCTGCATCAGCCTGCAGAACGGTGTCGATGGTCAGCATCGCATCGGCGCGGTGCTCGGTGCCGAGCGCGTCCTGGGGGGGCTCGCCTTCGTCTCGGCGGTGATCGAGCAGCCCGGTGTGGTGCGCTACAACTCCGCCAATCCGGCGCTGGAGTTCGGCGAAGCCGATGGCAGCCAGAGCGACCGTGCAGTGCGCTTTCGCGACGCCTGTCTGGCCGCCGGCTTCGGTGCGAAGGTGGTCGGCGATATCCGCGCCGCGCAGTGGGGCAAGTTCATCGGCCTGGCCACCAATGCCGCGCTGACTGCGCTGGTGCGCAGGCCGGCCGGGGTGGTCTATCACGATCCTGATCTGATTCCGATCGCACGCCAGGGCTTTGCCGAGGCGGCTGCAGTGGCGCGCGCCATCGGCATCGATCTCGCCCCCGATGTGGTCGATTCACTGCTCGCCAAGCATCAGGGCTTCCCGGCCGACATGTATGCCTCGATGTATCACGACCTCGCGCGGGGCAAGCGGCTGGAGCTGGACAGCCTGTCCGGGCTGCTGGTGCGGCTCGCGCGCGAGCACGGCGTGCCCGTGCCGGTGCATGAGATGGCTTACGCGTGTCTGAAGCCGTATCTGAACGGCGCGCTGGCTTGAGCGCTTCGCGCTTCATGTGCGACCCGCGCCGCAGGTTGCGCCGCGGGTCGCATCTCAGGCTGGATTTCAGGCGGCAGTGATGTATCCGGTGCGCTGCCCGAAGTGCAGCGCTGCGCGCACGCGTACGCCCGACGGCCCGGCTCCGACCTGCGCCGCCTGCGGGCTGGTGTTTGCCAAGTGGATCGATGCCGAGTCTGGCCGCGGATCGGCAGGCGGTGATACGGACACGGCCTCTGAGGTTTCCCCCACATGGCGCGAGGGCTGGCTTAGAACGTTGCTCTCACCGTGGGCCGAACCGCCGCCGCCGATGAGCCAAGGTTCACGCATCGCCCACGGACTGCTGCTGGCTGTGCTGTTCCTGGTCAGCTGGCGTTTCATTCTGGGGGATGTGCGCACCGGTGAGGCCTGGAATCACTTCCTGCATGGCGTGAATCTGGTGTTTCACGAGGCCGGGCATGTCTTCCTGATACCGTTCGGCCGCTTCATGCATGTGCTGGGCGGCACGCTGGGCCAGCTTGCGATGCCGCTGATCGTCGCCGGATCGTTCATCTACGGTCGCCGCGACCCTGTCGGTGCTGCGGTCGGTCTGTGGTGGTTCGGTCAGAGTCTGACCGACTGCGCGCCCTACATCGCCGATGCGCGCAAGCTTGAACTGCCGTTGCTCGGCGGGGGCACTGGCGCCGAGCGCGACGGCCATGACTGGCAGTATCTGCTCGGCGCGACCGGGCTGTCGAACCACGATACTGCGCTGGCGACGCTGGTTCAGTTCACCGGCAGTGCGGTGATGCTCGGGGCGATTGCCTGGGGGGGCTGGGCGCTGTGGCGCGCGGAGGAGAAAAGGTGAGACAAGGGGACAGACTCGGGGACAGACCCTAAGGGTCTGTCCCCGCCTTGCTCAGGCCGGATCGGGCAGGCTGTCGAATACTTGCACGATGCCTTGACCGTAGCCAAGGCTCAATTCCCTGAAGTATGGATCGTTCTCTTCGTAACGGCGGCGCATTTCCACCTTCAGCGCATCGCGCCGATAGATCAGCAGGTCGATCGGCATGCCCACGGTGACATTGCTGCGCAATGTGGACGCGAACGATACCAGAGCACACTTTGCCGCCTTGGCTATCGGCGTGGACGCACTGACCACGCGATCGATGATCGGCTTGCCGTACTTGACCTCGCCAATCTGGAAGAACGGTGTGTCGCGTGTGGTCTCGACGAAGTTACCGGCAGCATAGATGTTGAACAGCCGGGGTGCTTCGCCGATGATCTGTCCGCCGAGTATCAACGACAGCGTGAACTCATAGCCGAATGCGCGCAGCGCGTCGCCCTCGGTACGATGGACCTCGCGCACCGTATCGCCGACCAGTTGTGCGGCATTGAACATCGAGGTCACGGCCCACAGGTTGGGCGCCGTTGTCGACATCAACCGCTCGTTGAGCAGGTTGACCACCTTCTGCGTGATCGCCAGATTGCCCGACACCAGCAGCACCAGCACCCGGTCACCCGGCCGTTCCCATAGCGACATCTTGGGGACGACTGCGATATGGTCAGGCCCGGCATTGGTGCGGGTATCCGATGCGAACACGATGCCATCGTCCACATGCAGCGCGCAGCAGTAGGTCATCGGTCGCTCCTCGTTACTGTTGCTGCGCCTGGCTGGAAGTGTTGCCGCCCGCGGCCGGGGCCGCCTGTACGGCGTCGAGATTGAGCACATCGACCGATACATGCAGGCGCATCTTGCCGCCACCGAAGATGATGCCCTTGAGCGGCGTGACATCGGAATAGTCGCGGCCCCATGCGATGGTGATGTGCTGGGTCGCGGGCACCTGGTTGTTGGTCGGGTCGAAGTCCACCCAACCTGCTCCTGGCAGGTATACCGAGAACCAGGCATGCGAGGCGTCGGCGCCGATCAGGCGGGGCAGCCCCGCGGGCGGGAGCGTCTCGATGTAGCCGCTCACATAGCGCGCGGCGAGACCCTGCGCGCGCAGACAGCCGATGGCCAGATGCGCGAAGTCCTGGCATACGCCGCGGCGGTGGTCCAGCACCTGTTGCAGCGGAGTGGACAGGGTGGTGAACTCAGGGTCGTAGCGGAAGTCGCGGTGGATCCGCTCCATCAGATCGTGCACCGCTTCGAGCAGCGGCCGACCGGGCGCGAAGCTCGGCTCGGCATAGTCGGCCAGCCCGCGTTGTGCGGCGACCAGCGGTGAATCGAGCGCATAGTCACGCGCCAGCAAGGTCTCCGCATCGGTCGCCTGCATCAGCGCGTGGCGACTCGACTCCCACGAGTCGCCCTCGAACAGGTCGAGCCGCCCGGAGCGCCGCTCAAGCGCAACATTGCTCACTGCGTTGACCACCAGCGTCTGGTGGGGCTCATCGATCGAGAACGAAACCACCCGGTTGCCGAAGTAGTCCAGCCGTTCCCGGTAATCGGACGGCTGCGGGTCGATCGCCAGTGACGATGAGAGCGTCTGCTGCCGCGGAGCGAGCCGGGGCAGCAGACGCGCCTCGTTGTAGCCTGAGTCGACCTGCTCAGTATAGTGGTACTCGGTGCGGTGGGTGATCCGGTAGTTCATCGATCAGCGGTGCTCGACCTGCGCCTGCGCCAGTTGCTGGGTCTCGCGCAGATGGGCAAAGTAGTTCTCGGTGATGACTTCAGAGATGCGGGTGAGCAGATGCGTGATGCGGGCAAGCGTCTGGTCCAGCTCCGGGCGCAGGATGGCCCCCGGGGCTACCCGGACCAGTTTATCCAGGCTGACCAGGCGAAGCTGGGTGACCGCTTCCAGCGCGAGCCGGTCGCGCTCACCCAGCTCTGTGGTGGCCGCCTCGGCGCGGTCGTCCGGCAGCCCGGACAGCGATTCCTGCAGGCTGATCAACTGGTGGATCAGGCCACGCGGATTGTTCGCATCGAGCAACATCAACTCGAGGACGGTGCGCACCTCGAGATAGGACCGATACCGCTGACGGTAAGTGAGGATACTCTCGGCAGTCGACAGTATGGCGTCCAGAAGCAGGGCTTCGACTTCGGCATCCTCGCGGATCGAGACAGTGGAGCGGGTAAGCGAGGCGAGCAGAAGCGAGCGCTCGATGCGCCTGCCCATGTCGAGGAAGCGCCAGGCCTGATCGCGCATCAGGCGTTCGCTGGTCAGGCCATTGAACGCGGCCATCGACAGCACGACCTGGTTCAGATGTTCGGGAAGGTTGTCGAGGGTGACGCCTGACCTCGAGCGCAGCGTGGCGAGCTGGACATCGATCGTATCCAGCGCCCGCCAGCTGTCCGTTGACCAGAAGTCGCGGATGGCATGGGCCGAATGCAGCAGCGCCTGCAGGGTCTGCGCAAGGCTGCCGTTCCGATCGGCATCGCAGGCGATCGCCAGCAACTCGTCATCCGGCTGGTGCAGTTGCGCGTCCTCGGCCATGAATCCAGGATAGGTCGCAGTAAAATGGGTCAGCGAGCGCAGCAGGGTGTGCAGGCAGCGCGAATGCTCGGCGCCGGCGTACTGCAGCGCCTCGTCGTACTTCTGTAGGATGGTGCGCAGCAGCCGGGCCGTACCCTCGGCGCGCTCTACGTAGCGGCCAAGCCAGAACAGGTTGTCAGCGGCGCGCGAGGACATTGGCGCCCGGTTGCCTGAAGTCATCTGCTCGCGTGCAGGCTGCAGCCAGAGCGTGACCTGCTGCTCGGGTTCCGAGGCGAGTACCCAGGTGTCCTTGCTGCTGCCGCCGGCCTGGTTGCTGACCAGCGGACTATCGCGGCTGGGCGCGACCCGCGTCAGGCCGCCGGGCATCACCGCATAGTCGGCGTCGCGCGCGACCAGGAAGGTGCGCAAGACCGAGGCCCGGGGTTCGACCCCGGATGCCGACAAGGTCGGTGTGGCCGAGAAGCGAGCCAGCTCCTGGCCGACGAAGCTGCGCGGATCAGCGATGATGCAGGCGCGCAATCGGGCGATCTGCAGCGCGCTCAGCGTCGGCCCGAGCATTGCCCGTTCGCCGCTGGTGCGCGACAGAGGCTTGATCACCATCTGGTCCAGGTTACTCAGCACATGCTGGCATTCGGTCGGGTTGCCGCACCACCAGGTCGCGATCGAGTTCAGGCGCAGTGGTTGGCCGAGGAAATGGCGCGCGATCGCGGGCAGGAAGGCAAGCAGGGCCGGATTCTCGAGCAGGCCCGAACCCAGCGGATTGGCAATCGACACGTTGCCGCGCCGTACGCAGTCGAGCAGCCCGGTGACGCCCAACCGCGATTCTGAACGCAGTTCGAGCGGATCGCACCAGTCGTCGTCCACCCGGCGCAGGATCACGTCCACCGGTTGCGGTGCGGCCAGCGTGCGCTGCCACACCCGACCGCTCTTCACGATCAAGTCATCGCCCTGAACCAGCGAGTAGCCAAGATAGCTGGCGAGATAGGCGTGCTCGAAATAGGTTTCATTGCGCGGGCCGGGGGTGAGGATCACGATGCGCGGTTCGCGGGCCGCGCGCGGGGCGATCGCCGACAGCGTCTGGCGCAATGCGCGGAAGAACACCGCGACTCGATGCACCCGCGAGTCGCGGAACAACGAGGGCAGGAGGCGCGTGATGACCATCCGGTTTTCGAGTGCGTACCCGGCGCCCGAAGGCGCCTGGGTGCGGTCCCCGAGCACCCACATCCTGCCGTCCGGCCCCCGTGCCAGGTTGGCCGAATAGAGGATCAGCTGCCGTTCACCCGCCAGACGCACGCCGTCGCACTGGCGAAGGAAGCCGGCATGGCCGAACACCAGTTCCGGGGGCAGCAGGCCCTTCTTGAGCAGTTCGCGCGGGCCATAAAGATCGCGCAGGATCAGGTCCATCAATTCAGCGCGCTGGATCAGACCGGACTCGATCTGCGCCCACTCGGCACTGCCGATCACCAGCGGGATTGGATCGAGATCCCACACCCGGTTGTAGCCGTTCGGGTCGCCATAGATGTTGTAGCTGACCCCGTTCTCGCGCAGCAGGCGGCTTCCCTCCTCGCGCCGGCGCTGAAGTTCGTCTGTGCCCAGCCCTTGCAACGCGCGCGCGAGATATTCCCAGTGCGGCCGCAGCGAACCGTCGGCGGTGCAGGTCTCGTCGAACAGATCAGTAGTGGGGAGATACCACGGGTCTGCGGGCGGTTTGGCGGCTGTGGCGGGCTCGGTGCGAACGTCCGAAGGCATCTAGGAGCGGCAGCGCTTGAACTGCCAAGGGGAAGTGCTGACAGTCTAGCACTGGTGCGGTCGGACCTGACGGACCTGAATCAGCGACGCAGGTCCAGCGTGTGCGGAAAATCACGGTCCGGCTCGGCCGGGGGCGGTGCCATCGGGCGGGGGGCGCCAGCGGGCAGGAAACCGGTCGTGTCAGCCGGTGCCGGCAGGTCGCCTGGTGTGTGGCCATAGGCCCAGAAGCGCGACACCCGGCGCGACTCGGCCTCGAACGCATTGACCGGGAACGTCTCGTAGCTGCGCCCGCCGGGGTGAGTGACATGGTAGCGGCAGCCGGCAATCGCGCGGCCGTTCCAGCTGTCGATCAGGTCGAAGGTCAACGGGGCTTGCACACCGATCTTCGGATGCAGTGCCGACGGCGGCGACCAGGCACGGTAGCGCACGCCAGCGACATACTCGCCGCGGGTGCCGGTCGAACGCAGCGGCACCGGGCGCCCGTTGCAGGTCAACACATATCGGCCATCGGTCAGGCCGGTTGCACGCACCTGCAGTCGCTCGACCGAGGAGTCGACATAGCGTGCGGTGCCCCCGGTGACCACCTCTTCGCCCAGGACATGCCAGGGTTCGGTGGCCGCATGCAGGTCAAGCTGGATGTCGCCGGCGACCAGGGTGCCGTGATGCGGGTAGCGGAACTCGAAGAACGGTGCCAGCCAGTCCATCGAGAACGCGTAGCCGGCGCTGTTAAGGTCATCGATCACGTCCTTCATGTCCGAACGCACATAGTGCGGCAGCATGAAGCGGTCATGCAGTTCGGTACCCCAGCGCACCAGCGGCTGCCGGTAGGGCTGCCGCCAGAACTTCGCGATCAGGGCGCGCAGCAGCGCTGCCTGCACCAGTGCCATCTGCGCATGCGGCGGCATCTCGAAGGCGCGCAGCTCGACCAGGCCCAGGCGGCCGGTTTCGGTATCCGGCGAGTACAGCTTGTCGATGCAGAACTCGGTGCGGTGAGTGTTGCCGGTGGTGTCGATCAGCAGGTTGCGGAACAGCCGGTCGACCAGCCAGGGCTCGGCCACCTCGCCCTCGGGCAACTGGCGAAAGGCAATCTCCAGTTCGTACAGGCTTTCGCTGCGCGCCTCGTCGATGCGCGGTGCCTGACTGGTCGGGCCGATGAACATGCCGGAGAACAGGTAGGAGAGTGCTGGATGGTTCTGCCAGTAGGTGACCAGGCTGCGTAGCAGGTCGGGTCGGCGAAGGATGGGACTGTCGGTCGGCGTGGCCGCACCGATGGTGATGTGATTGCCCCCGCCGGTGCCGGTGTGGCGCCCGTCGAGCATGAACTTCTCGGTGCCGAGCCGCGTTTCGCGCGCTTCGCGATAGAGGGTCTCGGTATTGCGCACAAGCTCGGCCCAGCTCGCCGCCGGGTGGATGTTGACCTCGATCACGCCC
This sequence comes from Burkholderiales bacterium, assembly GCA_038205245.1. Classification (GTDB taxonomy): domain Bacteria; phylum Pseudomonadota; class Gammaproteobacteria; order Burkholderiales; family CAIKXV01; genus CAIKXV01. The sequence goes on along the minus strand of JBBRCD010000029.1, from coordinate 23,806 downwards.
GGGTCGGGTGTCACCGGCAGCCGGACCAGACGCGGATCGCGCGGCGGCGCATAGCCTTCGATCACCACCGGCAGACCGAGCGCGGCAGCGGTCGCCTCTACGGCGCTGAGCAGTTCGAGATAGTGCTCGAGATAGGTCAGCGGCGGCAGAAACACATGCAGCCGACCCTCGCGCGCTTCTACACAAAGTGCGGTGCGTACCGCGTCGTTGGGGTGGTGCGCTACCGGTGCGCTCAGCGCGGCCGGCTCCGGTGCGCTGGCTGGCGCCAGCCGGAAGCCAACCCGCTGGCCCAGTCCGGCGCCTGCCTCGGACGGCGCATTGCCGGTGATGGTGCTGGTGCCGGACCGTGCCTCGCCAGTGCCGGCAGGCTGCGTTTGGCCATAGTCCGGCAATTCCGGCAATGGTTGCAGCAGCGACCGGTCGATTTGCTTGATGCGTGCTTCGGGTGCGAGGTAGGGCAGGGAATCGAGCGGCAGGCGCAATCCCATCGCCGAGTCACCGGGCAGCAGGAACATATGGGTGCGGCGGAAGCTCCAGCGGCCGCTCATCCAGCGACTGCGTCCGAAGTCCCAGGACAGCGGCAGGGCGTAGCCGGCAACCCGGGTGAGTCCGCCCTCCAGCAAGCGCGCCAGGCGCTGCCGCTCGAGCGGGTCTTTCAGGTCCGTTGCCAGCGGATCGAGGTTGTCCGGCAGCTTCTGCTCGGCCAGCAGGTAGTGAAAGACGTCTTCGTAGCCAGGGTTCAGGTACACGGTGGCCAGGCCAAGACGCTCGGTCAGTTCCTCAGCGAAGGCGAGTGCCTCGCGTTCCCCATGGCCATGGTCGCGGGCGGTGTCGGCGAGCAGCGACGGGTCATGCCAGACCGGCCGCCCGTCGGCCCGCCAGAACACGGCGAGCATCCAGCGCGGCAAGGCCTCACCCGGATACCACTTGCCCTGGCCGTGGTAGAGCACCCCGCCGGGCCCGAAGGCGTCGCGCAGTCGCCGTACCAGCTGGCTGGACAGCCTGCGCTTGTCCTTGCCGTCGGCAGCGATGGTCCACTCCGGGGCGTCCATGTCGTCGATCGAGACGAAGGTGGGCTCGCCGCCCATCGTCAGGCGCACGTCATCGGTCTTCAGGTCGGCGTCGACCTGGTGGCCCAGCGCGTCGATACGCGCCCACTGATAGGCCGAGTAGGGTTTGGTGACCCGCGGGTCTTCATGGATGCGGGTGACCGTGTTCGAGTGTTCGAACGAGGTGACCTCGCACTCATCGGTGAAGCCGGTGACCGCGGCCGCGCTCTCCGGGTCAGGCGTGCAGGCGAGCGGGATGTGGCCTTCGCCGGCGAACAGACCGGAGGTCGGGTCCAGGCCGATCCACCCGGCACCCGGGACATACACCTCGGCCCAGGCGTGAAGATCGGTGAAGTCCGCGGTGGGTCCGCTCGGGCCCTGCAACGGCTTCTGGTCGGCCACCAGTTGCACCAGATAGCCCGAGACGAAGCGCGCGGCAAGCCCCAGGTGCCGCAGCACCTGCACCAGCACCCAGCCAGTGTCGCGGCAGGAGCCGAGTGCGCCCTGCAGAGTCTGCTCACAGGTCTGCACCCCGGGTTCCATCCGCACCGTATAGGCGATGTCACGCGCTAGGCGCTGATTGACGGCAACCAGGAAGTCGACGGTGCGCATCCGGGAACGATCCACACCGGTCAGCCATTTCTTCAGCAGTACGCCGGATTCGCGCACTTCGAGGTAGGGCGCCAGATCCTTCTTCAGATGCGGTTCATAGGTGAACGGGCAATGCTCTGCGGCTTCCTCGAGAAAGAAGTCGAACGGATTGATCACCGTCAGGTCAGCAATCACGTCGACTTCCATCGACAGCTCGAGCGCGCGCTCCGGAAACACCACCCGCCCCAGGTAGTTGCCGAACGGGTCCTGCTGCCAGTTGAGAAAGTGCGGCTCCGGGGTGAGGCGAAGCGAGTAGCTCTCGATCGGTGTGCGCGAATGCACCGCTGGCCGCAGCCGGATCACATGCGGTGACAGCTTGACCGGGCGGTCATAGCGGTACAGCGTCTTGTGGTGGAGCGCGACACGGATGGTCATGGGCGGAGGCAGCTTAGGAGCGTGGAGGATCCCGGCAGCGAGTCGGCGGATCGCCGGCGCGTTCGCGGCGACCGGTCAGGCCGCGCTGGGGACGCTGGACAGGAAATACGTGCGGCTGATCTGGTCATGCAATTCACCGAAACCCACCTGAAGTTCATCGGTATAGCGATGCAGGGCCTGGCGGTCGAGTCGATCGAAGTCGACATGTTCTATCTGTCCAGCCAGCTTCCGTATGCCGCGGGTGAGCGCGGTACTGCGCGGCAGCCTGTGCAGTGTCGCATCCATCTCGGTCAGACAGAAGGTGATCGAACGCGGGAAGCGCCGGTCGGTGAGCAGGAAACGCAATACGTCTGCATGGCTGACCGGGCCACGCACCGTCTGCCGGTACATCTGGTGCCCGGACAACGAACGCAGCACGCTCATCCACTGGATGCTTTCGAACGGGGCGAGGTCTGCCTTGCCCGCGTCCTCTTTTGCGCCGCTGTCGAGCAGGTTCGCCGAGCGCACATCGATGATCCGGGTGGTCATGTCGGCGCGCTCGAGCGCCAGACCCAGACGCAGGAAGTCATAAGGATAGTCATGCGACATGGTGCCGGCGAGTGTGCCGTAGAGCTGCTGGGCGCCGCGGATCACCGCCTCGAGGTAGTCATAACGCCTGCTCTGGGCGAGCGAACCGGCGGCATCCTGCTTCGAGCGCAGGTACAACTCGTTGATCTGCTCCCAGGCTTCGCGTGGCAGCAGGTCGCGCAGCAGGCGCGCATTCTCGCGCGCGCTGCCAAGCGAGGACAGGATCGACCCGGGGTTCTTCTCGTCGGCGATCAGGAAGCGCATCACGGTGCGTTCGCTGGTTTCCTTGTACAACTCGGCGAACAGCTCGGCGTAGCCGGTGATGGCGATCAGCGGCGCCCAGCCCAGCGTGTATTTGCGCGGCAGGTCGAGCAGGAGGTTGGCATGCACGTTGGCCAGGCGCGCGCCATCCTCGGCGCGCTCGATGTAGCGGCCAAGCCAGTAGATCGCTTCAGCGTGCCCGGAAAGCATGGAGCGCAGTCCTCAAGTCAAGCGGCCTCATGATCGACGATCCAGGTGTCCTTGCTGCCACCACCCTGTGAAGAATTGACTATCGTGGAGCCCTTGCGCAGCGCGACCCGGGTCAGTCCCCCCGTGGTGACATAGACCGACTTGCTGGACAGGATGAACGGGCGCAGGTCGACATGGCGCGGCTCGACATGGTCGTCGACCAGTGTCGGTGCGGTGGACAGCGTGAGCATCGGCTGCGCAATGTAGTTGCGCGGATCGCGCTTGATATGGCGGGCAAACTCCTCCCGGTCCTTGCTGCTTCCCTGTGGCCCGATCAGCATGCCATAGCCACCGGACTCGTTCGCCGGTTTCACCACCAGCTTGTCCAGATTGGCCAGCACGTAGTCCCGTTCTTTACGATCAACGCATTTGTAGGTCGGCACGTTCGGCAGGATCGCGTCCTCGTCCAGGTAGTACCGGATCATCTGCGGTACGAAGGCATAGACGACCTTGTCGTCCGCCACACCGGCCCCGGGTGCATTGGCCATGCCGACCTTGCCGTTGCGCCAGGCGCGGAACAGGCCCTTCACGCCGAGCACCGAGTCCGGGTTGAACGCCTCCGGGTCGAGGAACAGGTCATCCACCCGGCGATAGACCACATCGACCCGCTCCAGGCCGGTGATCGCGCGCATGTACACGCACTCATCGTCGCCGACGATCAGGTCCGAGCCCAGGCAGAGCTGGGCACCCATCTGCTGGGCGAGATAGGCATGCTCGAAGTAGGCCGAATTGTGGATGCCCGGGGTCAACACCACGACTGTCGGGCGCCGGCCCCGTCTTGGAGACAGCGAGGCGAGACAGTCGAACAGCTGCGAGGGGTAGTCGTCGACCGGCAGGATGGTGCTGTTCTCGAACAGTTCCGGGAACACCCGCTTCATCACCAGCCGGTTCTCCAGCATGTAGGAGACGCCGGAGGGCACTCGCAGATTGTCTTCCAGCACATACATCGTGCCGTCCCGGTCGCGCACCAGATCCGAGCCGCAGATATGCGCCCAGACGCCATGCGCCGGTGTCGCACCCATGCACTGCGGACGAAAGTTCTTTGAATCGGCGAGCAGCCCGGCCGGGAACACCTTGTCCTTGACGATGCGCTGCTGGTGATAGATGTCGTCGATGAACAGGTTGAGCGCCTCGACCCGCTGCTTCAGGCCGCGTTCGATGCGTGTCCATTCCTCGCGCGCGATCACCCGCGGGATGATGTCGAACGGCCAGGCACGATCGATCGAACCGCCTTCTTCCGAGTACACGGTGAAGGTGATGCCCAGGTTGCGGATCGCCAGTTCTGCCGCTGCGCGCCGCTCGCGCAACTCGAGGTCGGAGAGCGCGCCGAGGTAGGCGCACAACCTGGCAGCGACCGGGCGTGGTTCTCCCGGGGCGGAAAGCAGCGTGTCGTAGACCCCGCGGGCGGGGTAGGTCTTCCAGTTTATGGCCATCGAGCTGGGCAGGCGGGTCCGAACGGTCGAGCGGAGAAACCAGAAAGCGCTGAACCACGGCTCGCGCAGTAGCAGTGGCGGGGATTCTAACGGGTTGCGAGGCCCCGAGGCCGGCATACAGGATCGAGGATTGGACTCAACCTTTGGCCGCCTGTCCTGTGGCGATTGCCGGGTTGCGCCCGGCGGGCGCGCCAGCGCCGAGCGACCCGGGCTGAGCCCGGTGACGGTGGGATAATCCGGATATGGCCATCGAAGAACTGATCCCGCCTGCCGACACCGACAGCGAGCGCTGGATCGGGCGCGCGCTCGCGCTGCTCGCGCCGGGGTCCGCCTCGTCCGCGGCAGATGCGCTGACGGACGCTCGTACGCGCGAGGCGCTAGCCTGGGCGGCTGCGAGCTACGGCGGGCAGACCCTTTCGATCGGCACGCCGGCGTCCACCGCGGCGCTCGAGGTGGCGGACGTCCTGGCTATGATCGGCACCGATCCGGCGACCCGCCTGGCTGCGCTGCTGGCCTGGGTGCCGCTGCGGGGCGCAGGCGCGCGCGAGGCACTGCGCCAGTGCGCGGGCGAGGAGGTGGCGGCTCTGGTCGAGGGTACGGCGCGTCTGGACACGATCCAGACCCTGTCGGAGGTGGGCGAGGCTGGCACCACCCCGGCGCAGCAGGAGGCGCTGCGCAAGATGTTGCTGGCGATGGTGCAGGATATCCGCACTGTGCTGATCCGGCTGGCCCAGGAACTGGTGCTGCTACGCGCCTTGACCCGGCATCCGGACAACGAGTTGCGCCAGCGTCATGCGCGGGTTGCCCTGGATCTGTTCGCGCCTTTGGCCAACCGGCTCGGTGTCTGGCAGCTCAAGTGGGAGATGGAGGATCTGGCCTTCCGCCTGTCCGACCCGGACACCTACAGACGAATCGCCCGGCTGCTGGACGAGAAGCGCGCCGACCGCCAGCATGTGGTCGAGGCGGTGATGCAGACGCTTCGCGCCGATCTCGCGGCGTCCGGCATCGCAGCACAGGTCAGCGGCCGTCCGAAGCACATCTACAGCATCTGGCGCACGATGGGCCGCAAGGGGCTGGAGTTCGGCGATCTGTACGATGTATTCGGGGTGCGGGTACTGGTCGACGAGGTGAAGGACTGCTACGCGGCGCTCGGTCTGGTTCACAACCGCTGGACGCCGATCCCCAAGGAGTTCGACGACTACATCGCCAAGCCCAAGGGCAACGACTACCGCTCGCTGCACACGGCGGTGATCGGGCCGGGCGAGCGCGCGGTCGAAGTGCAGATACGCACGCATGCAATGCACCGGCATGCCGAGCTGGGCGTGGCGGCACACTGGGCGTACAAAGAGGGTGGCAGGTCCGCGGGCGGCGACTACGATCAGCGGATCGCGTGGCTGCGGCGGATCCTCGACTGGCGCGACAACGTGTTGCCAGCGGCCTCGCAAGACGGTTCCGGGTCGCTCGGCGAGCAGTTCCGCACCGAACTTTTCAACGATGTCGTCTATGCGCTGAGCCCGCAGGGCCGGGTGGTCGACCTGCCGGCCGGCAGCACGCCGGTCGATTTCGCCTACGCGCTGCACACCGAGCTTGGCCACCACTGCCGCGGCGCCCGGGTGGATGGCGCGATGGTGCCGCTCACTTTTCCGCTCGCCAACGGTCAGACCGTCGAGATCATTTCGGCGAAGGAGGGCGGCCCTTCACGAGACTGGTTGAATCCTGCCCTCGGATTTACCCGGAGCTCGCGCGCACGCAACAAGGTGCGCCAGTGGTTCAATGCGCAGAACCTGGTGACCAGCATCGCCCAGGGCCGCGCGATCGTCGAGCGCGAGCTGCATCGCCTGGGCATCGGGGCCTTCAACCTGGACAAGCTGATGGTGCGACTGGGCTTCGCACGGCTGGACGAGGCGTTCGCCGCCATTTCCCGTGGCGAAGTGAATCAACGTCAGCTGCAGATCGCATTGCGCGACGCCCCGGGCGAGGTCTCTGCCTATCAGCCGCCTGACGAAGTGCAGATTTCGCGCCGCTCTGAGGCCGGTGTCAGCGGGCGCGGCATTCTGGTGGTGGGTGTCGACCAGCTGCTCACCGTGCTCGCCCGCTGCTGCAAACCGGCACCGCCGGACCCGATCATCGGATTCGTCTCGCGCGGGCGCGGCGTCACCGTGCACCGGCGCGATTGTCCCAACGTCGCGCGCATGCCGCAGGAGCGCATGATCGAGTCTGGCTGGGGCAGCCCGGACGGGGCGCGCTTTGCAGTAGATCTGGAAGTGCTCGCCCAGGACCGGCAGGGCTTGCTGCGGGACATCTCGGAGGTGCTGTCGCGCGAGAAAGTCAACGTCACTGCCACCCAGACGCTGTCCAGGCGCGACAGTGCCGACATGCGCTTCACCGTCGAAGTCCTCGACGTGGCGCAAGTGCGCCGTTTGGTTGCGATGGTGGGCGAAGTCAAGGGCGTGCAGCAGGTGAGGCGGCGCTAGCGGCGGAGGGGGGGCAATAGCCGTAGGCTATTCATAGACACCAATTAATCAATTGGAGTTGCTGGAGCATCCCGGGTCTAATCTTCGTCCAGGTGGCCCGTAAATGCGGGCGACACACCTTGGAAGCGTTCGCTTCATGTCGATGCGTACCGCCAACCCACGCTCAACCCACGGGAGTTCCCTATGTCACTGATCAATACCGCCGTCAAACCGTTCAAGGCGCAGGCTTTCCACAACGGCAAGTTCATTGAAGTCACCGAGCAGTCGCTCAAGGGCAAGTGGAGCGTGTTCATGTTCTACCCGGCCGACTTCACCTTTGTCTGCCCGACCGAGCTGGAAGACCTGGCCGACCACCACGCCGCGTTCAAGTCGATCGGCGTCGAGGTGTACGGCATCTCGACCGACACCCACTTCGCGCACAAGGCCTGGCACGACACCTCCGAGGCGATCAAGAAGGTCAACTACGCGTTGATCGGTGACCCCACCGGCACCCTCACCCGCAATTTCGATGTGATGATCGAAGAAGAGGGCCTTGCGCTGCGCGGCACGTTCGTGATCAATCCCGAAGGCATGATCAAGCTGTGCGAGATCCACGACAACGGTATCGGCCGCGATGCCTCGGAACTGATGCGCAAGGTCAAGGCTGCCCAGTATGTGGCCTCGCACCCCGGTCAGGTCTGCCCCGCCAAGTGGCAGGAAGGTGCAGCAACGCTGACCCCGTCGCTGGATCTGGTTGGCAAGATCTGAGCGTAATCGGCTGACCGGCAGGCAATCTGTCTGCCGGTCAATGTGTTCGGTCTCGGCGGGTCAAGGCGTCGGCCCGCCGTTGCCCGAAACCCGATGCCGATGTTGTCGACAGCTGCCAGCGAGGATCCGCCGGCGGCTGTCGACAGCACCGCAACCACCCACGTTGCCACCGCTGCACAACGACCCAGCAGGAGTCACTCGATGCTCGACACCCAGATTCAGGCCCAACTCCAGTCCTACCTCGAACGCGTGACCCAGCCGGTCGAGCTTATCGCCTCGCTTGACGATCGCCCGGCATCGGTCGAGATGCGTGCGCTGCTGGAGGACATTGCCGCGCTGAGCCCGTTGGTCAGCGTGCGCTACGACGGCAACAACGCGCGCCGGCCGTGCTTCCAGGTCACCCGCGCCGGCCTCGACATGGGCATCTACTTCGCGGCAATCCCGATGGGCCACGAGTTCACCTCGCTGGTGCTGGCACTCCTGCAGGCCGGCGGTCATCCGCCGAAGGTCGAAGCCGATACCATAGAACAGATCAAGGCACTGGATGGCGATCTCGTGTTCGAGACCTACATCTCGCTGACCTGCCACAACTGTCCCGAGGTAGTGCAGAGCCTCAACCTTATGGCGGTACTGAATCCGCGGGTGCGCCACACGACGATCGACGGCGGGCTGTTCAAGGACGAGATCGAGGCGCGCCAGATCATGGGCGTGCCGACAGTGTTTCGTGGCGAGACGATGTTCGGTTCCGGCCGGATGGAACTGGCCGAATTGCTGGCGAAGATCGACAGCGGTACGGCTGCACGAGATGCGGCCAAGCTGGCGAAGAAGGGCCCGTTCGATGTGCTGATCGTCGGCGGTGGGCCGGCAGGTGCGGCGGCGGCCATCTATGCCGCGCGCAAGGGCATCCGCACCGGGCTGGTGGCTGAACGCTTCGGTGGCCAGACGCTCGACACGCTGGGTATCGAGAACTACATCTCGGTGAAGGCGACCGAGGGGCCGAAGTTCGCTGCGGATCTCGAGCAGCATGTTCGGGCGTATGACGTCGACCTGATCAACGGCCAGAAGGTCACCGGCCTGGTACCGGCAGTCGAGCATGGCGGCGACATCACGGTCAGGCTGGCCAACGGCGCCGAGCTGAAGAGCCGCACGGTGGTGCTGGCGACCGGTGCGCGCTGGAAGAACGTGAACGTCCCGGGCGAGGCCGAGTACCGGACGAAGGGTGTGGCGTATTGCCCGCACTGCGACGGCCCGCTGTTCAAGGGCAAGCATGTGGCGGTGATCGGTGGCGGCAACTCCGGTGTCGAAGCGGCGATCGATCTGGCCGGCGTGGTCGGTCATGTCACGCTGCTGGAGTTCGCCGATCAGTTGAAGGCCGATGCGGTGCTGGTGAACAAGTTGAAGAGCCTGTCCAATGTCACCATCCATGTCAGTGCGCAGACGACCGAGATCACCGGCGACGGCAAGAAGGTGAACGGGCTGCGCTACAAGGATCGGGTGAGCGGTGCCCAGCATCAGATCGAACTGGCCGGCGTGTTCGTGCAGATCGGCCTGGTGCCCAACACAGAATGGCTGAAGGGCACGCTCGAACTGTCGAAATACGGCGAGATCGTGATCGATGCCAAGTGCGCGACCAGCGTACCGGGCGTGTTCGCGGCCGGTGATGTGACGACGGTACCGTTCAAGCAGATCGTGATTGCCGCAGGCGAAGGATCGAAGGCCGCGCTGTCGGCGTTCGAACACCTGATCAGGACGCCGGTGCTGCAAGCGGCCTGAGTGACAGAACCCAGGGGACAGACCCTGAGGGTCCGTCCCCGAAGCCAGGACGGACCAGGGGACAGATCCCAGCAAGCCGGGGACAGACCCTCAGGGTCTGTCCCCGAAATTACCGAAGCGGGTCTGTCCCCGAAGTGGCGTGCCGGGCTAGGCCGGCTCGCCGATGAAGTCCACGGCATTGCGGAAATAGATCCGCTCACGCTCGGCATCGGTCAGCCCGGGCACCTTCTCGATGTTGTCGATCGGTGTCATGTCGCCCATGTCGAACGGGTCATCGGTGCCGACCACCACGCGATCGGCGCCGACCTGTTCGATCAGGAAGCGAACTGCCTTCGGGTTGTGCGTCAGCGCATCGAACCAGAACCGGCGCAGCAGCTGCATCGGCGGGGTCTTGCAGTCGACATTGGTGTCCGGCCGGCAGCCGTGGCCCCACTGGAAGCGGCCGATGTCGGCCGCAGTGAAGCCACCGGCATGGGGCAGCAGGAACTTGAGCTCCTTGAGCTCATCGAGCGCGCCGCTGAACATCAGGTTGGCGACCATGACCGTGGTGTCCAGCGGATTGCCGATCAGGTTGGTGAGGTAGTAGCAGTCAAGGCGGCCAGTGGCGCCGATGTTCTCCGGGTGGGTGAAGATCGAGACCTTCAGTTCCTCGGCGCGCTTCAACAGCGGGCGAAACTTCTTCGCAGCGAGTTCCTCGCCGACGATCGATGTGGCGACTTCGAGGCCGCGAAAGCCGTAGGTCTTCACCGCGTGCTCCAGTTCGGCCACGGCCAGATCGGGGTGCTGCATCGGCACGCTGGCCATCCCGCGCAGCCGGTCGGGGCGTTCCTCGACGATCTTCGCAATGCCCAGATTGACCGCGCGCGCGGTGCGCACCGCGTCTTCCTCTTTTTGCCAGTAGCAGAACGCCTGCGGGCCGGTGGAGATGTAAGAGATATCGATCTTCATCCGGTCCATCTTGGCGACCTTGCCCTCGCCGCTGTAGTACTCGGGGTCGAGCTCGAACTGGTTCTTGCCGCGCGAGTAGTAGCGCTTGCCATCCTTGCGCACGATCTTCGCCTTGTAGAGATCGGCGTCGGTTGCCTTCTCCATCAGGTCAAGCACGGTGTCGGGCAGAACATGGCTGTGCAGGTCGATCTTCTTCATGCGGTTTCCTCCTGGAGAAGCGCGATTGTATCCTGAGGGGCCAGACCCTCTGGGTCTGTCCCCGGGTTCCGACAACCTGACATAAGCAGGAATGGGCCAGACCCTCAGGGTCTGTCCCCGATTTCCGGCGTCCGAGAAACCATCATTTGGCGGGGATCGCCGGGTATCGGTACCATCGCTCCCTCAGTGACCTGCTGCCGCGCTTCCGCATCCGGGCGGCGCAGCGCGGCAACCCGCATCGGAATCCCAGCTCCAAGGAGACAGCAGCGTGGCCAGAGAAATCAATGTCGGCATCATCGGTGTCGGTTGGTGCGGCGGTATCCGTGCCCAGGCGAGTGCCCGTCACCCGCTGGTGAATGAGCTGCATCTGTGCGAGATCCGCCCGGAGCGGCTCGCCGAGATGGCCACGAGCTGCAACGCGACATCGGCGACCACCGACTGGCAGGAGATGCTCAAGAACGACGCCATCGATGCGTACATGATTTCGGCCACGCCCGAGGCGTTGCACTACCCGATGGCCAAAGACTGCCTGTCGCGCGGCAAGCATGTGTTCCTGGAGAAGCCGATCTCGATCGAGATGCATGAGGCCGACGACCTGATCCGTATCGCCAGAAAGAACGGCGTCAAGTTCACCATCGGCTACTCACAGCGATTCAATCCGAAGTACGTCTATGCGCACAAGTGTGCAACCGACGGCACGCTGGGCCGCCCGGTGAGTGCGCTGGTGAGCCGTCATGTCGGCCGCAGCCTGGGCAAGAAGATCACTGGCCGGAGCAAGTTGTCGCCGGCAGCCATGGAGTCCACGCACGACCTTGACTTCCTGCTCTGGTGCCTGGCGCCAGCGAAACCGATCCGGGTCTATTCGCAGAACAACTATGGCGCAATGCGTGAGATGAGCGGCGCAGACGTGCCCGACACCCAGTACATCATGGTGACCATGGACAGCGGCGTGTCGATGATGGTTGGCGGCGGCTGGAGCCTGCCGCCTGCCTACCCGAACTTCTCGTCGACCTGGATCGAACTGATCGGCACCGAAGGCGCGTTGATCATCGACGACACTCATCGCGACACCCAGCTCTCGACGGTGAAGAATGGCATCGTGCATCCGATGTCGACCATGCCGGGCGAGTATGTGGAGCACACCTTCGCCGGCGCGATGGCGCCCGAGACCGACCACTTCATCGAGGCCTGTGCGCTGGACCGCCCGGTGCTGGTGACTGCCGAACAGGCACGTCAGGTGATGGAAGTCTATTTTGCTGCAGACCTCTCGGCCGAACGCCATGAGGCGGTCAGCCTGCCGTTGCCCGAGTCGCGCGGTTGATCGGGCGGCATCTCGCCAGGCACTACCATGGAGGGGCATCGTGAACAGAAACGCGAAAGGCATCGGATTGGCGATCGTCGGCGCCGGCCGGGTCGGACTGATCCGGGGTGAGGTCGCCAAGCGCCACCCTTCGGTGGAGTGGATCGGCATCGCCGAGAAGAATCCGGAGCGCGGGAAGCTGGTGGCCGAGAAGGTCGGCGCGGATTTCCTGACCACCGACTACAAGGAACTGCTGCGCCGGCCGGAGGTCACCGCCGCGGTGATCTCGACCGATGAGCATCTGCATGTCGATCCGATCCTCGGCGCCTGCGAGCGCGGCATCTCGCTGATGATCGAGAAGCCGCTCGCCACCGATCTGGCCGAGTCCGAGATGGTGTTGAAGGCGATCGTCGAAGCGAAACTCGATGCGGTGGTCGGCTATACCCAGCGCTTTCGCCGGCGCTGGCTGGTGACCAAGGAAAAGGTGCGCACCGGGGCGCTGGGCGAGGTGACCATGGTGACCTCGCGTGGTTTCATGAACCGGCTGGTGGCGCTGGACAACTACAGGCGTACCGACAACCCGGCGGAGATCTCGCCGATGGTCATCTCCGGCACCCATGCGCTCGACATCTGCATGTGGATGCTGGAGGCGAAAACCGCGGTCGAGGTCTATGCGCGTTCGGTGAACAAGGCATTGAAGCCGATCTGCGGCGGCATCGACGGCACTGCGTACACGATCACCTTCTCGGATGACACGGTGTACAGCGGCGTGCTGAGCTGGGGTCTGCCCGAGGTGTGGCCGGGCGCGGTATACAGCCTGGAGGTCGGCATCGTCGGTACCGAAGGCGTTCTCACCATCGATGACACCCACCGCGACATCGTGCTGGCGACCAACGTGGTGCAGGGCGAGGGCTATGCGCCGGACAAGCGCCGGCATGTGGACTTCCTGACAAGTTATCCGGTCGGCGACATGGCGTTGGGCGAGCTGCGCGGTCCGATGCGCGAAGAGACCGTCGACTGGTTGAACCGGGTGTCGCTCGGCTTGAAGACGCAGCACGCGACGGCCGCCGAAGGCCATCACCGGTTGATGCTGACCAAGGCGATTGATCTGTCGGCCAGATTGCGCAGGCCGGTACCGTTGCCGATCAGCGCGGAAGACATCCGTTCCTGAGGCCAGCCACAAGTAGAATTCAATCACGTGATTGCGGGTCCGCGCAGACCCGGCTCATTCGACGGCCGCGGAAATCGCCCGTCAACGGGCGCATGAGTTCGCCCGAGATGCGCGACATCCTTGGCAAGTCGCTGATGCAGGTGTAGGTCAGCAAGTCGCCAGAAGCCTACAGCGCATTCGTGCGCGGCGAGACCGGGAAGTGGGCGAAGGTGATCAGGGATAACAACATCGAAGTCGCTGAATAGTGACCAGTCTTTCTGCCGGAGGATTTCAGATGAACTGCATAAGCCTTTCCGCGCTCGTTGCCGTGACGTTGATCTCCACTGCCGTCGCGGCACAGCCGGTCGACTTCAGCAAGCGCCCGGTGCGCATCATCGTGCCGTTTGCGCCCGGGGGTGCCTCCGACTTTGTCGGCCGGATCATCCAGGCCCGGCTGTCCGAAGAGCTGGGCACTCAGGTGGTAGTCGACAACCGTGCGGGTGCGGCCGGCAACATCGGCGTCGAGGTGGCGGGTCGCGCCTCGGCCGACGGCTTTACGTTGCTTCTGGGCAACGTCGGCACGATGGCGATCAACCCGAGCCTGTTCCCGGACTTTCCGCTCAAGCCGCTGAAGGACTTCATCGCCGTGATCCAGGTGGTGGATGTGCCCGGCGCTCTGGTGGCCAACCCGACCCTGCCACCCAGCACCGTCCCGGATCTGATCGCCTTTGCCAAGGCAAATCCGAACAAGCTCAACTTCGCCTCGCCCGGTTCTGGCAGCGGCAACCGCATCGAGATGGAGATTTTCATGCGCGCAGCCGGCATCAAGATGACCCATATTCCGTACAAGGGCGGGGCCGGACCCGCGGTCACCTCGTTGCTGCAGAACGAAACCCAGCTTGGTTTCGTCACCTTGTCTTCGGCGATCAACTTCGTCAAGGCCGGCAAGTTGAAGATGTTGAGTATCGTTGCGCCGACCCGCAACGCAGGGGTGCCCGATGTGCCAACCATGGCCGAAGTCGGCTTCAAGAGCATGCGCACCGGTTCCTGGCAGGGCGTGTTCGTGCCTGCCGGCACGCCGCGTCCGGTGGTCAACCGCCTGTTTCAGGCGATGCAGAAGGTGATGGAGCACCCGGATGTGCGCAAGCGGCTGAACGAGGGCGGCGCCGAGGTGGTGGTCAGCAAGTCGCCGGAGGAGTTCACCGCGTTCGTGAAGCTGGAGAACGAGCGCTTCGCGCAGGCGATCAAGGAAGCCGGCATTACCGCGGACTGAGTGTCGCGGTGCTTCACGCCGTGCGCATCAAGCTTGGCTGAACAACTCCGCAACCGCGATGGTCACCTGGGGCAAGCCGTCGATCTGCAACTGGTCGCCGGGGCGTCTCTCCACCGACCGGCTGTAGTACCCGCCCACCGGCAGGTCATGGCAGGACACTACTCGTGCCTGCACATCAATCAGCCACACCACCGGAATGGCATGCCGCGCATATAGCGGCAGTTTGATGTCCCGGTCCATGGCAAGCGACGAATCGGCGACTTCAATCAGCAGGAGGGTGTCCTCGGCCTGCGGCGTGCTCGGACGCCGCCAGGCCTCGGGGCGCAGCACCATCAGATCCGGCTGCGGCTCGGACGTCGGGCGCAATGCAATCGGGTTCTGCACCGAAACGACCGCTTGCTCGCCCAGCGCGAGGATCAGCCGGCGGGTCAACACGTCGACTGCGATGCAGTGGTGTTGGCCGATCGGCGGCATCGTATACAGTTCCCCTTCGATCAGTTCGACGCGCTCGCCTGGCGCGAACACGCCGGCCTCACCCATACGGTGATAGTCGTCGACAGTGATCGCGCGGTGGGTGACGGACATCGGGCGGCTCATCGGGGAAGTCTGAAGGTCGGGTGGCGCAAATGACCACCAGCGAAAGCGGATGTTAGCGGTCGATACCCACCGATGTCGACCGCCGGCCGCCGGGGCGCGGCGGTGTGCCAGTCTGCCCGGTGTCCCCGGGTGCAGGCACCGCCCCGGTGCGTGCGCTGGCCGGTGACGCCGTCCAAAGCGGCAGCGCCTGTTCGATGCCGGTGCTCAACTGCTGGAGGAACGCACTGGCCGCTGGCGGCGGTGGGCGCCGCGCTGCCTCGATCACCACCAGATCGAGCGTGAACGGCGGCTCTGCGAGCGGACACACAGCCAGCGCTGCATCGGCGATCTCGGGCGCCATCATCACGCCTGGCAGGATGGTGATCCAGTCGCTGCGGCCGATCATGTCCAGCGTGCCGTACATCGAATCCAGCTCCAGCCGCTGGGTAATGGTGGCGCCATGCGCGGCGAGCCAGCTCTCGATGCGCTGGCGGCGCGTATTGAGCGCACCAGGCACCATCAGACGCAGATGCTGCAGGCTGGCCGGCGGCACGGCAACGCCATGCCGGAATCGCCCGTCGTTGCGCGCGACCAGCAGCTCGGGCGTGCGCGCGAGAAAGCGGCTGCGGATGCCCGCCGGCGGATCGAACGCCGGTACGATGGCGAAATCGAGTTCGCCTGCACGCAGCAGATCGGTGAGGGCCCCGCTGTAGGCCTCGGTCACCTGCAGCGTCACCTGTGGATGACGCTCGCCGAAGGCGGCCAGCGCCGGGGCGAGGCAGCAGCGGGTGAGCGAAGGCATCAGCCCGACGCGTACTTCGCCCGACAGTGCTGCGCCCACATCGCGCGCCTCGCGCCCTGCCTGCTCGAGCGTGGCCAGCAGGTCGATGGCGCGCCGGTAGTATGCATCGCCGGCCGCAGTTGGCGTCACCTGAGACGGCGAGCGCTCGAGCAGGCGCACGCCCAGTTCCTCCTCCAGCGCACGGATGCGTTGCGACACTGCCGGTTGCGTGGTGTGCTCGCGCACGGCCGCCCGCGAAAAAGAACGCTCCTCATAGGCGGCGGCAAACAGGCGGATGGCAGTAAGCGAGGGCATGGCCGGTGGGACGTGACTGGAGGGGAAATAACGATTCGTAATGCTATGTATTATGAATCATCATTTGTCGTAATGCGAATAGATCGCTACATTGAAGGCTGACCGATCTAGGCGAGAGCGCGTAATGACCCGACTCGATCTGAGCAGCACCCCCGCCGCGGATGCGTTGGCGCAGCGGCAACTTCGCGATGCGTTCGGGCGCTTTGCCACCGGCGTGACCGTGATCACCGCACTGTTGCCTGATGGCCGGCGCACCGGACTGACGGTGAATTCGTTCACTTCGTTGTCGCTCGAGCCGGCGATGATCCTGTGGAATCTGCGTGCGGGCTCGTTGTCGGAGCCTGCCTTTGCGAAGTCCCGGGCGTTCGCGGTGAACGTGCTGTCGACCGGACAGCAGGAAATCTCGCAGCGCTTCTGCCGCCCCGCAGACGACAAGTTCGTCGGACTGGGTTTCACCGAAGGTGTCGATGGCGTGCCGGTACTTGACGGGGTGCTCGCCGCATTCGAATGCCGTGTCGAAGACACGGTGACCTCGGGCGATCACCGTATAGTCATCGGACGCGTACTGGCGGCACACTACGGCGAAGGCCAGCCTCTCATCTACAGCCAGGGCCGTTACTGCACGGCGCTGCAGTTGGCGGCTTAATCTTCGGCCTGCCAGCGCGGCCGAACACCCGGAGCCGAACGCAAGACGCAAGACGCAAGACGCAAGACGCAAGACCAACACCTGCATCGACGAGTTCGGAGACTTTGCATGAAACTGTCCACCTTCATGATGCCGCTGCACCCGCCCGGCAAGCCCTGGCTGCAGTCGTTGCAAGAAGACCGCGAGGCCATCCTGCTTGCCGACCGGCTGGGCTATGAAGAAGCCTTCGTTGGCGAGCATGTGACCGATGCCGCGGAAACGGTGACCTCGTGCATGATGTTTCTCGCCAGCCTCGTGCACGATACCAAGCGCATCAAGCTCGGTACCGGCACCATCAACATGCCCAACAGCCATCCGGCCAATGTCGCTGCCCAGGCGGCGATGCTCGACACCATGCTCGAGGGCCGCTTCATCATGGGCGTGAGCCCGGGCGGCCTGATGTCGGATGCGGAAGTGTTCGGCAACTATGGCAAGGACCGAAATGCCATGTTCGTCGAGTGCATCAACATGGTGCTCGACATCTGGGCGAGCGAAGCCCCGTACAACCTGAAGGGACAATTCTGGGAAGTCACTACCGAAAAGACGATCATTGCCGAGATCGGCACCGGCATCATGTTGAAGCCGTTCCAGAGGCCGCATCCGCCGATCGTCGGCACCGTGGTGGCGCCGTTCTCCAAGGGCGTCATAGCGATGGCCGAGCGCGGCTGGAAGCCGATCTCGGCCAACTTCCTGCTGCCACAGTGGGTGAAGACGCATTGGGACAGCTATGTGCAGGGCAAGAATAATATCGGCGTGGTGGCTGATCCGGCCGACTGGAGTGTCGCCAAGTGCATCTTCGTCGCCGATGACGATGCCACCGCGCAGCGCTACGGTTACGGCGAACAGGGCCCGTACCATTTCTACTTCAAGCAGTTGATCCGCAAGCTGGTCGGCTTCGGCAATCGCGGCAATCTGTTCAAGGCCGATCAGAGCATGCCCGACTCGCTGATCACCCCCGAGTACGTCAACCGCAAGCTCACGCTCTGCGGCACGGTCGACAGTGTGGTCGATCAGATCCTCGCGTTCCGTGAAGAGATCGGAGAGTTCGGCACGCTGGTCTACGCCTGCCAGGACTGGATCGACCCCAGGCTCGGCAAGCGCTCGATGGAGTTGATGGCCGAGAAGGTGATGCCGGCAGTCAACGCCGCGATCGCCTCGGGCAAGACCGCCAAGGCGGCTTGACGTTTTCGTGCTCACGTTTGCGTGCGGACGGGCTGACGTCGACGTTTCGACGTTGACGTTTTGAACCGGCGGCGCGCGTCACGCAGTTGCAGCAACCCGGGCCCGCGCCAGCGCGGGCCCAGCCACATCGTTTAGGAGAGAACCGATGTTGAATGTCGCCGTGGTCGGTATGGGCTGGTGGGGCAAGATCATCGTCCCGCTGCTCAAGACCAGCAGCAAGCTGAGTGTCGGCAAGGTGGTCGAGGTGAACCCTGCGTCGATCGCCGAGTTCGCGCAGACCCACCAGGTCGAGGTGGTGACCGATTTCAATGAAGTACTCGAGGACCCTTCGATCCAGGGCGTGGTGCTGTGCACGCCGCACACCCAGCATACCGACCAGATCGTTGCCACGGCGCAGGCCGGCAAGCATGTGTTCTGCGAGAAGCCACTGTCGATGAGCCGCGCCGATGTGCTGCGCGCGGTGGCTGCGGTGGAGAAGGCCGGGGTGGCGCTCGCCGTAGGCCATGAGCGCCGCTTCGAGCCGCCGATCGTCGAGATGATGAAGATTGTCAAATCCGGCGTGCTCGGCAAGCCGCTGCAGATCGAGGCGAACTTCAGCCAGGACAAGTTCCTTACACTGGCGGCCGACAATTGGCGGCTCTCGGGCAAGGAGGCACCCGCCGGTCCGATGACTGCCACCGGCATTCACCTGCTCGATCTTTCGGTCGGCGTCTTCGGCGAGGCCGATCACGTCTATGCCAGCGTCAAGCAACTGGGCAGCCATCTGGTCAATGGCGACACGCTGGCAATCCTGGTGTCGTTCAAGACCGGTGGCCATGCACTGATCAGCGCGATCCTCGCCACACCGTTCGATGGCCGCTTCGCGGTGTACTGCAACGAAGGCTGGATCGAAGTGCGCGACAAGACGCATCCGGAAGCGCCCGAGGGCTGGACGATGACCCAGTGTTTCCGCGGTTTTCGGCGCGAGGTGACCGAGTTCCCCCCGGTGCCGGGTGTGCTCGCCAATCTCGAGGCCTTTGCCGATGCCGCCGAAGGGCGCGCACCCTATCCGGTGCCACGCTCGCAGATGATCGCCAACATCTCCGCGCTCGAAGCCATCTTCAAGGCAACGAAAAGCGGGGTGGTGGAGAAGGTCGAGGGTTGAGCAGGGCGGGGCCATCTGTCATGCGACGAACACGCAGGGCGCGCTGGGGCTGGGTGCAATGACGCAGAGCGCAATGACGCAGGGTACAGCGATCAGGAGTCAAGTAACGCATGAACTATGTCGATATCGTCACTGGGCGGCGCTACCCGACCGAGGTGCCACGTTGGCGCTCGGACGAGGGGCACGCTGTCGATCTGGAACCTGCGCCGGGCATCACCCGAGAGCGCATCGATCCGGCGTGCCGCTCATTGTGGCGCTACGCCGCGGCGATCCAGGTGCCGCTCGACGCCGGCGTGGTCACGCTGGGCGAGGGCTGGACGCCGCTGCTTCCCAGGCCCTGGCAGGGCGTACAGGTACAGTGGAAGCTCGAATACGTGATGCCTACCGGGTCGTTCAAGGACCGCGGCATGACGGTTATGGTGAGCTATCTGAAGCAGCACGGCATCACGGAGGTGCTGGAGGACTCCTCCGGCAATGCCGGGGCATCGCTGGCCACCTATGCCGCGGCCGCGGGCATGCGCTGCCGGATCATGGTGCCGGCCAGTGCGTCGTATCCAAAGATCGCGCAGATGGCCGCACATGGTGCCGATGTCGTGGCAGTGACCGGCAGCCGCCAGGACGTGGCCGACGCCGCGCTGCGCGAAGCCGACCAGATGTTCTACGCCAGCCACAACCGACAGCCGTTCTTTCTCGAGGGCACGAAGACGCTCGCCTATGAGTTGTGGGAGCAGCTTGGCTTCAATGTTCCGGACAACGTGATCGTGCCGCTGGGCTATGGCGCCAACGTGTTGGGCTGCGAGCGCGGCTTCGACGAATTGCGGCGCGCTGGCGAGATCGACCGGGTGCCTCGTATCTTCGGCGTGCAGGCGGCCAACGTGTCGCCACTGGCGCAGGCCTTCGACCAGGGCCTGGACGACTACAAGGAGATCACCCCGCAGCCGACGCTGGCCGAAGGCATCGCCTCGCAGCGGCCCACGCGCGGGCAGGCAATCCTGCGCGCGGTGCGCGCCTCGCATGGACGTATCCTGGCCGTGTCCGAGGAAGAGATCGTGGCAGCGCTGCGGGCGCTGGCCGCCATGGGCTTCTATGTCGAACCGACCTGCGCCTCGGCTGGCGCGGCACTCACCCGGCTGCTGGAGGAGAAGCAGATTGCGCCAGATGAAGTGACTGTGGTGGTGTTGACTGGCACCGGATTGAAGGCCTCGGAGACCATCGGCAAGGCGCTGGGTCTGTCTGCCCGCCCGCTCGTTCCGGTGGCGTGAAGGCACGGACCCGTGTCCTCGACGCATGCGGCTCCGGCCACAGCCGTGCCGAGCGCTGAAGATCTCGCAAGAAGCCCGCGAGTCCGGTTGCGGCGCTCATCAGCGTTCCCTTGGAGCTCAATTTTGATCGCGGCATCGGCCCGGCCGATGACGGCACCCGCCAATAAACTGATAAAGTCGCCTGTCTATTTTTATTGTCAGTTTGCTTCATTTATTTAACCATGCGTTGCTCCGGCCGTTGATGTAATTTGCAATGCTAAATGGCTGGCGTGGGCGATCTGTTTGGAGCCAAAGTCCTGTAACTATCGCACTGATTCATTATTCCTGAAGAGAGCCCAGCAATGAGTACGGCAGAAGACTTGAAAGATCAGATTGCAACCCTGCAACGCCAGCTGGCCGAATTGCACCAGCGCGAAATCTCGGAAGCCATCGCCAAGACCCGAGCATTGATCGACGAATACCGATTGACGGTCTCCGATGTATTCCCGAATCGGCAGGGCAAACCGAAACAACCGAGGCGACCGTCAAATGTGAATGCAAAATACCGCGATCCAGTGTCAGGAAAAACCTGGAGTGGTCGCGGGCGGGTGCCCGGTTGGCTGGTTGGCGACAGATCCGGCTACCTCATCGGCTAGGCTGGGTCCTTGTTAAACGGTGTGACGGATTTTTTTCCGGCGGCGGCCCGCGCCGATGCTCTTGCGCAGCGCCGCGAGGCCCTTGCGCTCACCCCGCACATGAAAGCACGCGCCTTGTCGGTCGACGCCGCTCCTCGATCAATTCGCACCAAGCGACCAGCTCAATACTTGCGTACGCCCGATTTGATTCAGAACATTCAGGAGTGGACAGTAGTTAACACCGCGATGTCACGCCAATGGCTTGTGCTGAATCAGAAAAGGCTTCCGCGCCTGACAGGAGCATCAGTTTAACCCGACACTATTGCTTCCATTGTTAAGCGGAGCGACGATCAAAATCACAGCGACGACACAGTAGAATATTTTCATGCTGGTGCGTTTGGTTCAAGGGCGTCAATCCATAACTTACCATGTATTCAAACATATTTTTGGAGGATAGTCTGTGCCTATTGCATCTGATTTGGCTATAAGCCCGAATTCCGCGGGTGGGCGTTTTCGCGATGCTATCAATGCCGAGAAGCCCCTACAAATCGTTGGCACTATCCATGCCTACCATGCTCTGTTAGCAGAGCGTAGCGGGTTCAAGGCAATTTACCTTTCAGGTGCTGGTGTTGCGGCTGGCTCGCTAGGATTGCCAGATCTCGCCATAAGTACGCTGGACGATGTATTGACCGACGTTCGACGCATTACGGATGCTTGTAATCTTCCGCTACTTGTGGACGCTGACACTGGTTTCGGTGGTGCGTTTAATATAGCTCGCACTGTAAAGTCTTTAATTAAATTTGGTGCGGCGGCGATGCATATCGAGGATCAAGTTATGCAGAAACGGTGCGGCCATCGGCCTAATAAGGAAATTGTTACCAAAGAGGAAATGGTAGACCGGATCAAGGCTGCGGTAGATGCCAAGACCGACTCCAATTTCGTTGTCATTGCGCGCACTGATTCACTCGCGGTTGAAGGCCTGGACGCTGCCGTAGATCGAGCAGTGGCCTGTGTCGAGGCGGGTGCTGACATGATCTTCCCCGAGGCGATCACCGAGCTGTCAATGTACAAAAAGTTTTCCGATGCAGTACGGGTCCCGGTTCTTGCCAACATCACCGAGTTTGGTAAGACGCCTCTGTTTACTACACGAGAACTCGCGAGTGCCAATGTTGCAATGGCGTTGTATCCGCTCACGGCGTGGCGTGCCGCCAATGCTGCTGCACTGAAGGTGTACCAGAGTATCCGTACGGAAGGTCACCAAAAAAATGTAGTTGACCTTATGCAGTCCAGAGACGATTTATACGACTACCTGGACTACCATACTTACGAACGGAAATTAGATCAGCTATTCAAACTCAGCAAGAAAACGAGCTAACTACCAAGCAAGCCCCCCTGCACGGCTTGCGCGGCATCGTGGTGACGTGTTAGCTACTTTGACATCTGGATCACAGGGTGTGTCCACTTTAATTCAGCGTTACGCGCAGCAATTCGAATCAGCTAATAAAGGTTGTCAATAACATCATTACGACAACACCCGCAACAATTCCCACAGTGGCCAGTTGTTTATTTCCATGGCGACGCGATTCCGGGATGATGTCGTTACTGATTATGTACAACATCGCGCCAGCGGCGAACGCAAGCGACCAAGGTAATATTCCAGTTGCAATGGTAACCAATGTGGCACCGAAGAGGCCGCCCAATGGTTCCACCATTCCAGTCAAGAATGCTAACAGGATTGCCTTGTTGGGGGAGTGGCCGATTCCCAAGAGTGCTGTGGCAACGATGAGACCTTCAGGCATGTTTTGAAGCGCGATGCCGAATGTGAGTGCGTCAGCACCAGCAGTGCCTTGCGCTTGTGCGACTCCAACAGCGAGACCTTCCGGGAAGTTGTGAAGTGTTATAGCAAAAACGAAGAGCCAAGTCCGCGATATTCGAATTTGGCTTACCGCAGTAGATCGCGTTGTGTGCTTCGCTTTTGGAAGGCGACTGAAAGAAGTGAACATTAGAAGTGCACCCACTGCCAATCCCGCCGCGACAATTGCAATTCCTCCTAAGGCATTACCAGACTGATCGATTCCAGCAACTAATGCAGGAGCGAGCAATGAAAAAAAACTGGCGGCGAGCATGACGCCTGCCCCAAAACCCAAACAAATGTCTCGTAGACTGTCGGATATTTTGCGCAAAAATAATGCTGGTATTGCCCCTGCACCAGTCGCCAGTGCAGTTACCAGCGTTGCCGCAAGTGCGGAGGCAATGGCGGAACTTTGAAAAACGATTTCACCTGTCTGTATCCCGATAAACAACAGGCCGGTGGCAGCAGCTAGCGTGAGCCATAAACCACTACCTTCAATCCACCGGTTTAGGTGAGTTCTCGGTAAATTAAGATTGGCCATATAGGGTAAATCCAGGTGTCCATCGAACTACTCAAGGGCGTACGCCAGTTTTGAATTTAGGACCAAGACTGGTTTTAATTTTCCCCTGTGCAGCATGTAGAAATGTGAATAAATATCGACGTGTATCCCTGGGATCAATTACGTCCTCTACAGCGAACGCCTCTGCTGTAAGTAGAGGGGAAGCGAAGCGCTGCAGTTCTTCCTCAATTTGAGCTTGCTTTTGCATCGGGTCGGGTGCGGACTCGATTTCTCGCCTGTACGCAGCTGCAACCCCGCCTTCGACCGGTAGCGAACCCCACTCCGCTGATGGCCACGCGAGCTTCAAGTCAAGGCCATTCTTGTCGTTCGTACCCATCCCTGCCATGCCGTAGCACTTTCGTATCACAACTGTCATTACAGGAACTGT
>JBBRCD010000028.1:0-38766 GCA_038205245.1 Burkholderiales bacterium | reverse complement strand
TCGCCTCGCCACCGAACTTGCGCGACAGAATCGTCGTGATCGCCGCCGTCAGCGTCGTCTTCCCGTGATCCACGTGCCCGATCGTCCCCACGTTCACGTGCGGCTTCGTGCGTTCGAATTTTCCTTTGGCCATGACTCGATGCTCCTGCTGCGGGTAGTCGTTGACGATGGTGAAGATGGTGCCCATGGCCCGGATTGAACGGGCGACCTCTCCCTTACCAAGGGAGTGCTCTGCCACTGAGCTACATGGGCAATTGAATCGTTTGGTGCTGCGAAAAGCCGGAAAAAGGCGAAAACTGAATTGGGTGAAGGGGCTGTTGCTGGGTACCTGGAGCGGGTGAAGGGAATCGAACCCTCGTCTTTAGCTTGGAAGGCTATGGCTCTACCATTGAGCTACACCCGCGCGTTGACTATGCCTGGTGCGGTACGGCACCCACGTCCGAACTCCGGACGCAGATACCGGCTTGGGTGCAGACCGCATCGCTCGATCGAGGGGCGGGTTCGATCGCCTGTTGCACACCGGAAGCCTGGGCCGGCTGCCGGGTCTGGCTGCAATGCGGGACCCTATACTGAAATGCGCTGACACTGAAATGCGCTGACGGAAATACTCTGGCGGGGACACACTCGTGGAAACACCAATGGCGATCACCAGACGTTTACCACCGGACGCTTGAATGGTGAAGATGCTTGGTGGAGGGGGAAGGATTCGAACCTTCGAAGGCAGAGCCGTCAGATTTACAGTCTGATCCCTTTGACCGCTCGGGAACCCCTCCAAAATACTAATCGCGGAGTTTGGCGCCGACCGAGGCGATTGTCAAACCGCGTTCGACCGTCACGCTGTGGGGGAGGCTGCCTGCGCCATTGCGTAAAACCGTCTTATCTCATTGATTATAAATCATAAACATAGAGATTCCAGCCCGTCATATGACAATCGCGGTCGCCTGGAATTTTTTCGGCAGCAGCAGCCCCTTGCGCGCGCGGCGGCCGACGTAGTGCTCCAGATCGGCGCCCTTGAGTTCCATCTCCCCGGTTTTTCCGCCACGGCCGGTGCCGCTCAGGCGTAGCACCTTCCCGTTGCAGGGTCCGAGAGCGACCAGTTTCTCGCCGTCGTCCAGCCCGATTGCGATCACGCCGCGACCGCCGCCGGACAGCTGCTTGAACTCCTGCATCGAAAACACCAGCAGGCGGCCGAAACCGGAGACGGCTGCGATCATCGGAGCATCGCCCGGCGTGAACAGGACTGGCTTGACCGGCTCCTCGTCCGGCGTCAGTCCCATGAATTGCTTGCCGGCCTTTATCCTCGATTGCATGTCGGAGAGGGTGCACCAGAACGCGTACCCGCCAGTGCCGGCAAGCAGCACGGATTCCTCCGGTCGGCCGGCGATCATCTGGGTGATCCGGGCCCCGTCCTGCACGTCGAGCAGTGACGGCGCCGGCACGCCATCGCCGCGCGCACCTGGCAACTGGGCGACCGGCACGGCGTAGACACGGCCACGGGTATCCACGAACACCGCCAGATCGACGGTGCGAACTTCACGCGCGTACTGCAGGGCATCGCCCTCCTTGAACCCGAACTGGGTCCAGTCATGCCCATGCCCGGTTCGCGCGCGTACCCAGCCTTTGGCAGAAAAAATCACCGTGACCGGATCGTCCACCACCGCCACCTCGACGCTGGCGCGTTCCGAGGCCTCGATCAGGGTG
Organism: Burkholderiales bacterium; assembly: GCA_038205245.1. Lineage (GTDB taxonomy): Bacteria > Pseudomonadota > Gammaproteobacteria > Burkholderiales > CAIKXV01 > CAIKXV01. The sequence goes on along the minus strand of JBBRCD010000028.1, from coordinate 37,065 downwards.
CGCCGCGCGTCGCCGTGCAGCTTCGCATCGGCCTCGATCTCCTTGATGATCAGCTTCTTCATCGACGCCGGGTTGTCCAGCAACTCGGCCAGTTCGGCACGCTCGGTGCGCTTCGCGGCGAGGTCCTGCTCGATACGGAAAGCCTCGAGCCTGGCCAGCTGCCGCAGCCTCATCTCGAGGATGTCGTCTGCCTGCCGGTCGGACAGCTTGAAGGCGATCATGAGCTCCGGCTTGGGCTCGTCTGCGTTGCGGATGACCCGGATCACCTCGTCGACGTTGAGGAACACCAGCATCCTGCCCTCGAGCACATGAATGCGGTCATCGACCTGCGCCAGCCGGTACTCGCAGCGCCTGCGTACCGTGTCGAAACGGAACTCGACCCACTCGGCCAGCACCCCGCGCAGCGACTTCTGCTGCGGACGGCCGTCACGGCCGATGGTCACCAGGTTGATCGACACGCTCGATTCCATGCCGGTATGCACCAGCAGGGTGTTGATGAACTCGCCCCGGTCGATGCGCGAGCTGCGCGGCTCGAGCACAAGACGCACCGGGCTGTCCTTGCTCGACTCGTCGCGCGCCTTGTCCAGCATCGACAGCACCAGTTGCTTGAGCTGGGTCTGCTCCTGGGTCAGCGTCTTCTTGCCGGCCTTGACCTTCGGGTTGGTAACCTCCTCGATCTCGGAGAGCACCTTCTGCACCGACGCGCCCGGAGGCAGTTCAGTGATCACCGCCTGCCATTGGCCGCGAGCGAGTTCCTCGAATACCCAGCGGGCACGCACCTTGAGCGATCCGCGGCCGGTATCGTAGGCCGAGCGCAGATCCTCTTCCGGTGAGATGATCTGCGCTCCGCCCGGGAAATCAGGGCCGGGTACGAAGGCGCGCAGGGCATCGACATCGAGCTTCGGATTTCGGATCAGCGCGACCGCGGCAGCGGCGACTTCACGCAGATTGTGCGACGGGATCTCGGTGGCCATGCCCACCGCGATGCCGGAAGCGCCGTTGAGCAGCAGCATCGGCAGCCGGGCTGGCAGCAGGGTTGGCTCCCGGAACGCCCCATCGTAATTCGGCACGAAGTCGACCGTGCCCTGGTCGATCTCCGACAGCAGCAGATCGGCGATCGGCGCGAGCCGCGCCTCGGTGTAGCGCATCGCCGCCGCGCCGTCACCGTCGCGCGAACCGAAATTGCCGTGGCCATCGACCAGCGGGTAGCGCATCGTGAAGGCCTGCGCGAGCCGAACCATCGCGTCGTACGCCGACTGGTCGCCATGCGGGTGCAGCTTGCCCAGAACCTCGCCTACGATACGCGCAGACTTTACCGGCTTGGCGCTTGAAGCAAGACCCAGTTCGCGCATCGCGTACAGAATGCGCCGCTGCACCGGCTTCTTGCCGTCGCAGACATCGGGCATGGCACGCCCCTTGACCACCGACTTGGCGTAGGCGAGATAAGCATGCTCGGCGAACAGCGACAGCGGCAGCGAGTCGCCGTCCGGAATGGCCGGCAAGGCTCCGGCCGCACGCGGGGGGGCGCCCCCGCCGCCACCCGAGCCGGCTGCTGCTGCCGTACCGACACCACCCTGAACGCCACCCGCGACAGTCGACCCGGACTCTGCGGCAGTTACCGAAGCTGAATCACGCTCGTTTCCGAAGAGGTCGGGCTGATCGCTGCGCCCGGTCATGATGCACCCCGATCAGACATCTGCTTCGACCTCGTTGCCGTGCCGCTCCATCCATGCGCGACGCGACGCCGCCTCGCCCTTGCCCATCAGCATCGTGAACACCTTGAGTGTCTCCGCCAGTTCGGCGCGACTCATCGCCACCGGCAGCAGTCGGCGTGTGGCCGGGTTCATGGTGGTCTCCCACAACTGTTCCGCGCTCATCTCTCCCAGCCCCTTGAACCGCTGCACCTGCCAGGACCCGTCGCGCACGCCTTCCTTGAGCAGCTTGTCCTCGATCGCCTCCAGTTCGGGGTCATCAAGTGCATAGATCTTGCGCGCCGTGCGCTTGCCATGTCCCGGCACATCGACCCGATACAGCGGGGGCTTGGCGATGTACACATGGCCGCGCTCCACCAGCTTGGGAAAGTGGCGCAGGAACAGGGTCAGCAGAAGAACCTGGATATGCGAGCCGTCGACGTCTGCATCGGCCATGATCGCGATCCTGCCGTAGCGCAGGTTGTCGAGTACCGATTCCGGTGCGTCGAGATCATGCGGGTCGACGCCAACCGCCACCGCGATGTCATGAATCTCGTTGTTGGCGAACAGCCGGTCGCGCTCCTGCTCCCAGGCGTTGAGCACCTTGCCGCGCAACGGCAGAATCGCCTGCAGGTTCTTGTCGCGCCCCTGCTTGGCCGAGCCGCCTGCCGAGTCGCCCTCGACCAGGAACACTTCGTTCTCCAGCGGGTCGCTCGACTCGCAATCGGTCAGCTTGCCGGGCAGCACCGCCACTCCGGAGCCCTTCTTCTTCTCGACCCGGCTCTGCGCCGAACGCATGCGCTGCTGTGCCTGGCGGATCGACAGTTCGGCGATCGCCCGTCCGTACTCGACATGCTCGTTCAACCATAGATCGGCTGGATCACGCACCATGGTGGACACCAGGCGCACCGCATCGCGCGACGACAGCCGCTCCTTGGTCTGGCCCTGAAACTGCGGATCGAGCACGCGTGCCGACAGGATGTAGCAGGCGCGCCCGAACACATCCTCGGGCTGCAGTTTGACGCCCTTGGGCAGGAGGTTGTGCAGGTCGATGAAGTTCTTCACCGCGTTGAACATGCCTTCACGCACGCCACTGTCGTGCGTGCCACCTGCCGCGGTGGGAATGAGGTTTACATACGATTCGCGCACCGCAGGACCGTCGTCTATCCAGGTGATCGCCCAGGACGCCCCCTCGCCTTCGGCGAACGGGTCGTTGTCGCCTGGCCGGCCCGCGTATTTCTCTCCGGCAAAGATCGGCACCATGGTCTGCGCGTCGCCGAGCAGTTCGTTCAGGTACTCCTCGATGCCGCCCTTGTAGCGCCAGGTACGGGTCTCGAACCGCCCCCCGGCCTTCTCTGTGGCGAGCGTCACCGCGACGTTGGGCAGGAACGCCGCCTTGGACCTCAGCAGGCGTTCCAGTTCGTCCAGCGGCACCTTCGGTTGATCGAAATACTTCGGGTTCGGCCAGATGCGCAGCCGGGTGCCTGTCTCGCGACCGGCGTCGCCCACTTTCTTCAGCTTCTTAACGACATCGCCGTCGGCGAAACCGATCTGCCAGTGCGCGCCGTCGCGCCTGACCTCGACATCGAGCCGCCCGGACAGCGCGTTGGTGACCGACACGCCTACCCCGTGCAGCCCACCGGCGAACGAATACGCTTCGCCGGCGCGCTTGTTGAACTTGCCACCGGCATGCAGCCGGGTGAACACCAGTTCGACCACCGGCACCTTCTCTTCCGGATGCAGCCCGACCGGAATGCCACGGCCATCGTCGGCCACGCCGATCGAACCGTCGGCAAACAGCGTGACCTCGATCTTTCGCGCGTGACCGGCGAGCGCCTCGTCGACGCAGTTGTCGATCGCCTCGGCGATGATATGGCCGGGGTCAGCCGTCCGGGTATACATGCCCGGTCGTTCCCTGACCGGCTCGAGTCCCTTCAGGACCCGGATCGATGCTTCATCGTAACGCGCGTTGGCCATTCGCTCTCGAAAAAAAACTATTCACAGCATTTGTGGATAACCGCACCGCATTAGTCCCGGATGCCGCGTCGTTGCTTGCAGTGCATCGGGTTGCCTGCGGAACGGGCAGCGCGCAATTATAGTGACCAGCCAGCCGCTTGCCGCGAACCGGAGGCAATGATTGCGCTTGACAAAGCCAGATGCATTGAGACGCTTCGGGGTTTTTGCTCAAGCAGACAGGGACAGGCAGGCGCGAACGATCAGCACTGCACCACTGGACGCGAGCAGCACCGAGATGACGCGCAGCAGCCGTTCGCGCGAGACGTGCCGGACCAGCCGGTTGCCAACAAGCACCGAGATGATGCACACCGGCACCAACAGCACCAGCATCGGCAGCAGGCCGGGCTGGAGCAGGAGACCGGCAGCCAGAAAGACGAGGAAGCGGATCAGCAGACTGAGCAGCACGATCACGCTGATGGTCGCGCGTAGCCGATCCCGATCCAGGATGCGGCGCGACAGATAGATCACGTAGGGTGGCCCGCCGATTCCGAACAACGCGCCGAGCAATCCGCCGACGAAGCCGAAGCCGGCGCCCCATCGGGCCGCCAGAGGGGTCTGCGCAGGTCGCGCCCGCCAAGCCCACACCCCGTAGCCAAGCAGGAACACGCCTAGCACGAGCAGCGTCGCCGCGCGGGGCAGCCCCACCAGCAGCGTCACACCCACGATCGCACCGACCACTGCGGCAGGCGCGAGCCGCCACAGTTCTGCCCGGTCTGCGCCTTGCTGCATGCGCACATCAACTCCGGGCGGACCAGGCACGCCGCCAGGGGCCGCCCGGGTAGTGACTGCCATGACGATCGCGGCGGCCAGATCGGTCACCACCGCGAGGGACAGAAGCAGGGGCAGCGGCAGCAGTTGCGACAGTACCGGGATGGTGATGAGGGACGCACCGAAACCGGACATACCGAACACCAGGTAGGCCGCGAACACGGTCAGGGCGCAGGCGATGACTAACGGCCATGGCAGCGGCAGGGCAAGCGACAACGCATCCAGTCCGGGCCAGTTCATCTGAACGCACGCAGGCAGAGCGCGCCGCCGATCACCAGCAACAGCAGGGCGATCACCCGGAAGAACACCGCCTGCGACAGGCGCAACTGCACCCGGCTGCCCAGCCAGACACCAGCGACGCTGGCCGGCAGGAGCACGCCGATGGCAGTCCATACGCCGGGCTGTGCGTACAACCCGGCAATCGCGAACACGATGATGCGGGTCAGAAAATGCGCCGCGAACACCCGCGCAAGGGTCGCCTGGAACACGGCCCTGTCGGTCAGCCGGCGGGTGAGGTAGATCACGTAGGGCGGGCCGGGGACACCGAAGGTCGCGCCCATCAGCCCCCCGAGCCCCCCCGCTGGCAGCGCCCACCACTGGGCGATCGGCACGATCCGCTCAGGCTTGCCGATACGCGTGAGCATGTAAAGGCCATAGCCGAGCGTGAACACGCCGAGCGCGCCAAGCAGCAGTTGCTGGCTCAGGTAGACCAGCAGCAGCACCCCGGCCACCGTGCCGATCAGCGTCGGCGGAAGTGTCCAGGCAAGTTCCCGGCCGTCGGCCTTGCCGGTCGCAGTGAGCCCGGTCTGCAGCGACGCGATGAAGTCCAGCGAAAGGCAGACCGGCAGCAGAAAAGTCAATGGCACGAAGTGCGACAGCACCGGCACCGAAAGCAGCGACGACCCGAAGCCGGTCAGGCCGAAAATGAAGTAGGCAGCAAGCACGGTGACCACGGACACCAGCCAGACCTCGAAGCCCCATTCGATCATGCGCCGCCCGGCGCGCCGGTGCCGGTACGGCGGCTCGCGATTCGTGCAGCAGGGTAGAGCGTTTGCCTGGAAGTACCCATCGGCCCGCATCATACTTGGCGGTCGCGCGCCGGGTGTACCGGACATCCTTCCGGGCGGGTCATTCGTCGATTGACAAAGACCCGGTCGCCGCCAATCGGATTTCCGCCAAGTCTGGAGGCTGAACGTTGAACGCTTCACGCTTCATCGAATTCATGCGCGTGTTCTGGCGCCTTGCCAGCCCCTACTGGCGCTCGCAACAGCGCGCTTCTGCCTGGGCACTGCTCGGCGCAGTGGTCGGATTGAACCTCGCCTCGGTGTACATGCTGGTGCAGATCAACGCCTGGTACAACGAGTTCTACAACTCGATCCAGAACTATGACCAGCCTGGCTTCGTCGCGCTGCTCTGGTACTTCCTGTTTCTGGCATCGATTTACATCCTGATCGTGGTCTACCAGTCCTATCTGAACCAGATGCTGCAGATCCGCTGGCGCCGCTGGCTGACCGGCGAGTATCTCGATCGCTGGCTGGCTGGCCAGACCTATTACCGCATGCAGATCACCGGCACCGAGACCGACAACCCGGACCAGCGGATCAGCGACGACCTGAAGCTGATGTGCGACCAGACACTGGATATCGGCCTCGGGCTGATGAACGCGGTGGTCACCCTCGCCTCCTTCGTCGTCGTCCTGTGGACGCTGTCCGGCCCGGCCCGCTTGAGCCTGGCCGGCACCGAGATCGTCATCCCGGGCTACATGGTGTGGGCCGCGCTGATGTATGCAGTCGTCGGCACCTGGCTGGTCAACCTGATCGGCCGCCCGCTGGTGAAACTGAGCTTCGACCAGCAGCGCCATGAAGCGGATTTTCGCTTCGGGTTGATGCGGTTGCGCGAGAACAGCGAAGGCGTGGCGCTCTATCGGGGCGAGCTGGCGGAACGCGCGCGCTTCGGTGAACGCTTCGGACAGGTGTTCGCCAACTACTGGAGGCTGATGAACCGGCAGAAGAAGCTCACCTGGTTCAGCAATGGTTACAACCAGCTGGCAATCGTGTTCCCGTTCGTGGTGGCAGCGCCGAGGTACTTCGCCAAGGAGATCCAGCTGGGCGGGCTGATGCAGATCTCCTCGGCGTTCGGACAGGTGCATGCGTCGCTCTCCTATCTGATCAACGCATACCCGCTGATCGCTTCCTGGAAGGCGACGGTCGATCGACTGACCGGCTTCGAGGCGAAGATGCGCGACACCGAGCACCTCGCCAGTGCCGCTGACCGCTTCGTGTTCGAGCGCGGTGAGGCCGCAGCGCTGTCCACCCGCGGGCTGACGGTCGATCTTCCCGGCGGACAGCGTTTGGTGAGCGCACTGGATCTCGAGGTGAAGCCGGGCGAGACGGTCCTGGTCAGCGGCGGCTCGGGCGTGGGCAAGAGCACGCTGCTGCGCGCGCTGGCCGGCGTGTGGCCGTTCGGCTCAGGCTCGATCCGGCTGCCGGAACGCACCCGCGTGCTGTTCCTGCCCCAGCGCCCATACCTGCCGCTGGGCACGCTGCGTGAAGCGATCTGGTATCCACTCGCGCCGCGCGCGGACGACCCGCAATTCGACCAGGCCATCGACCGCTGCGGTCTGAGCCATCTTCGCGCACGGCTGGACGAAACCGATCAGTGGACACAGGTGTTGTCCGGGGGTGAGCAGCAGCGGGTGGCCTTCGCCCGCGCGCTGCTGGTTCAACCGGCGCTGCTGTTCCTGGACGAAGCCACGTCGGCCCTGGACGAGACCAGCGAAGCCACCCTGTACGCGCTGCTGGGTGAGTTGCTGCCCGACACCACCGTGGTCAGCGTCGGGCACCGGAGCACGCTGCGCCGGTGGCACCGCACGGTGCTTACGGCCGCGGGGGATGGCCAGTGGACGCTGTCGCCCAGAGCCATCGCCTGAAGTGTCGTGGACACGGCAAGTGGCAGCGCCTGACCGTGTCGTCCCGGCGTGACCGCCTGCACCGGGTGGCTTGTGCAGTACGGTATCGGCAAAAAAAAAGCGGAACCTTGCGGTTCCGCTGGAAAATCCACCAAAGGAGGAGGTTTCGGAGGATTATGCGAGACGCATTACGTCTGGCACGAGATGAAGTGTAGACCTGTGCAACACCGAAATCAAGTCTTTTGTGCATTGCACTAACCGGTTTGTCAGATTTCAATACGCCACGGCATCGGTCCCTGTCCAAGCGGCTCGGGGCGCCAGCGACTTTCTGCACTCATCGGCCTAAAGAATCCCGAAAGCAGGCCGTTACCAGAAGCGAGCAACAGACCCCCCCCCTCCTCTTCTGTTGACTCTCTCATTCGGGCGTGCCTAAAGCACGCCCGATTTTTTTTCCGCGAGCCAGGCAAGACGCTCGCCTGCGATCCGGCCAGCCAATTGGAGGCGGGTTTCGAACGCGGCCACCAATCCGTGCCGGCGCAGGTAGCTGGCGATGGGTTCCGCGTCCAGCGCCTCGCCGAGCGCGGTGGAAAGGCGATCGACCTCGAGCAGTGTCCAGCCCGGGCTGGCCAGGATGGCGAACCAGCCGCCGCTGTCCGCCTCCGGCGCCACCGGGGCGGCAAGTGCCTGCAACGTGCCATCCGCCAGCCAAGGCGATACCAGGGGCAGCGGCAGCATGGCGGCGTCCACCTGGCCGCCAAGCAGCGCGGTCAGGGCGCTCGCCCCGCCGTTGAAGCTCGCTTCGCGACAGCCCTCGCCAAGGCGGCGCACCAAGGCGCGTGCGAGCTGGGACGAACGCCCCCCGTAGCCTGCGCTGGCGATCACGCATCGGCGGCCGGGCACGAAGCCCGCACCGGGCGCCGCCTGGGCGGTGGCCCCAGGCTTGCCGGGCCCACTGGCTACCGCAAGGTAGGGGACCTGCACGCAGGTCGCGACCGGCAACAGCCGATCGATCGCACCCCCGATCGCTTCATCCGCAACTGCGGCGAAAACGCACAGCGCCTCGCTCACCAACATCAGCGTGCGTGCATCGCGGGCGTCCCGGGCTGCGCCAGCTACCGCCCGCGCCGCCATCGCAATTCGTTCGACCTGCACCGGCTGACCGAGATGGGCTTCGATCATCCGGGCGAGCACCCCTGCCAGCAGGTCGGACAACGACGATTTGGCCGCTGCCTGCATCGCGCGCTGGACCCGGGTCGCCGGCACGCTGCCGACCATTTCGGTCGGACCGTTCGGGCTGAACGGCAGCAGCAGCCGACTCGACCCTGGGGCGCGCGCCAGTGCGATGCCCGGAAGCAACGCCGCCGCAGTGCCAGCGACCATACCCACAGTCAGGCCTCGGCGCGCTAGACTGATGCTATCGGATTCATTGCGGGGGGGCCTGCAGACCATGTCGCCGTCCAAGTACTCGATGATGAGCGTGATGCAGCTGGCGTCCGGGGCGGATCAGCCCGGCTGCGGCCTGATTCGGCACAGCATAGCCCGACGCTCGCGTTGCTCGGGCGCCACGACCTCGTTGGCTGCGGTCAGCGTCATGGCAGCCTGTGTCATGGCAGCATCGGCCGCTGCGCAACCGGTGAGCTCGAAACCGGTGACTTCGCCGGCGGTCAATTCGAAGCCGGTGGATTCGAAACCGGTGACTTCGAGAGCGGTCAACTCTGGCCAGATCGGCAACCGCAGTCTGCCAACCGAACCGGTTGCAACACCCGAAGTCGTCGGAGGTGGCAGCGCCGCCGCGCCACCAGCCAGCAGCACGCCAGCAGCCGGCGCGGGCACCTTCGCCTCGCCCCAGCCCCGCCGTATCGCGAAGCAGCCGCCCAAGGGAAACATCGGTACCGACCCGATCCCGTTTGCCGAACCGGTCATCGACACCACACGCCGCAACTTCCCGATCGCGCCGGATCGTCCGGCAGGCTGACCCCCACGCCATCGGCTGCGTCAGAACCCCGGGCCGCGGCCGCTGACCGGCCAGAGGCACTCGACCCGCCCGCCACGCACCCCGACGAACCAATCGTGCAGGTTCACCGTCGGGTCGCAGTGGCCGGGAATCAGGCGCAGTTTGTCGCCCACCTGCAACCGGACCCCAGGCGCGCCGAGCCGGATCACGCCATGCTCGTCGGAGGCCCCGACATACTCCGCCTGGTCGATACCGACCACCGCCGGGTAGCCCGAATCGGACGAGTGCGCCTTGTGCCCGACATCGCACACCGCACGCGTGGGCACCGGTCGGCTCATCACCGTGGCCAGCAGGAACAGGCTGTGCTCGAAGCTGTCGAACGCGCCGCCATCCATGCGCAGATTGCGGGCATAGTCGGCGTCCATGAAGATGTAGGAGCCGGCCTGCAGCTCGTTGTAGGTGCCACTGGCGCCTTCGATCTCGAAGGTGCCGGTACCGGCACCGGTGATCACCGGCACCGGCAGTCCGAGCGCCTCGATCAGTTGGCGCGTCTCGCCGGCCCGCGCCGCCGCGCCGGCAATCGCAGCGCGCCGCTCATCGAAGGCGCGCAGGTGCTGCGCCGACCCATGATAGGCATGCAGGCCAGCGAAACGCAGACCGGGAAGCGCCGCCACCAGTTGCGCGAGGCCTGCCGCAGGCTCTCCGGGCGGCACGCCGCAGCGCCCGGCGCCGACATCGATCTCGACGAAAACGTCGATGCTCGCTCCCGCATCGAGCATGGCTGCCGACAACGCTTCCGCGTTGCTGGCGTCATCCACGCAAACCGCGAGCTTTGCGCGAAGCGCCAGGGCCGCCAGCCGCGCCAGCTTCGACTGCCCGACGACTTCGTTGCTCACGAACACATCGGCAACACCCCCGGCGACCATGGCCTCGGCCTCGGCAACCTTCTGCACGCAGACCCCGACCGCCCCGAGCGCGATCTGCTTCAACGCGATGTCGGGCGACTTGTGCGTCTTGGCATGTGGCCGCAGGCGCAGCGACGCATCGCCGCGGGCACGCATCGCCTCGACCCTGGCCGCCATTCGAGCCAGGTTGCGTTCGAAGGCATCGAGGTCGATGATCAGCGCAGGCGTATCGACTGCGTCGACCAGGTCACCGACACGCGCAGGCGCAGGCGTCGCGGCCGGACGGCCTGCGGCGGGTGAAGCTGAAGTGGCGGTACCGGAAGTCATCTTTACCCAGTGCGTTCAGGTCAACGGCGCAATGGCAAGCTCGTCGGCGAGCCTCGCCAGGATATCGAGCAGTGGTGCCGGCAGGGTGAGTCCGTGCTTCAGGTGCTGCTCGCGGCGCCGGTGACTCTCCTCGCCCGGAACCCGTATTCGATCCGCCCCGGGCATCCTGGCCGCGCTGCGCATCTCGCGCGCCACCCGATCGACATTGCGCCTGATCTCGGTCGGGTCCCCGAACGCCGCCAGATCGACCGCAATCATGCACTGCCCGGTATTGGTCACACTGCTCGAGTCGGCGTTGAAGTCGACCACGTCACGTCCCATCGCCGCACCGTTCAAGGTGCCACCCAGCAGGCCGATCATCAGCGCCAGCCCGTAGCCCTTGTGGCCGCCGATCGGCATCAGGAAGCCTTCGCCCGAGCGTTTCGGGTCGAGCAGGGGCTTACCGTCGAAACCCATCATCCAGCCCTCGGGCATCATCTCGCCGCGCTGCGCGCGCGCCTTGATCTTGCCGTACGAGGCGACGGTGGTTGCCATGTCCAGCACCACCGGAGGCTCTTCCAGCGCCGGTACCGCGATCGCCAGCGGATTGGTCGACAGCAGCATTTCGATGCCGCCCCAGGGCGGCAGGTGATTCGCGCTGCCGACCGCGCCGTAGATGCCCACCATGCCGTGGGCCAACGGCATGCGCGCATATACCGCACCGGCGCCAGCGTGATTGCCGTGGTGCAGGCCGACCCAGGCCACACCGGTCGCCTTCGCCTTGGCGATCGCGGTCTCGGCAGCCTTGCGCACCACCAGATGCCCCATCGCGTTGTCACCGTCGATCAACGCGGTGGATGCGGTCTCGCGCTCGATCCGGATGTTCGGCTGCCGATTGAAGCCGCCACTGCGCACCCGCTTTATATACATCGGCAGGCGGAAGATGCCATGGGCATCAGAGCCCAGAAGATCGGCTTCGATCATCAGTTCTGCGGTGCTGCGCGCATCGGCTGGCGGCATGCCGGCAGCGACGTAAGCACGCGTGATGAAGTCAATCAACTGCTCGATCGGGAACACGCGTGCGGCAGCTGGTTGACCGGGTGATGACACAGACACGAAGAAACTCCTCGACGGCAGGATGCACGAACACAGAGGTTACCTCATGCGCCGCAGCCCCTGCGCCGCCGACCGCGTCACCTCGATGCAGCGTTCGCCGATTCAGTCGCGTATCGCAGGCAGCGCGGTGTAGTGAGCTGGGGTGGTACCGAGCGCACGCCTGAACATTGCGATGAACGCCGAGGTACTGCGATAGCCGATGCGGCGTGCCACCCGGGCCACAGGCCAGTCCTGCGCCAGGAGGGCGATCGCGGCCGACAGCCGCGCCTGACGCAACCAGACGCCGTAGGTCATGCCGGTCTGGGCCACGAACAGTCGGGCGAGCGTGCGAGCGCTTGCGCCAGTGCGCGCGCCCCAGTGCGCCAGCGTCATCGACGGGCGGGGGTCGGCAACAATGGCGGCGCAGACCCGTCGCAGCCGCGCCTCGCGCGGCAACGGGAGGTGCAACGGTAACTGGGGTAGACGCGCCAGTTCGTCAAGCAGCAGATCACCGAGCAGGACGCTTCGGCGCGTCACGCGTGTCTCGACCGGCTCGCAGGCAGCCTGAACGATCAACTCGCGCATCAGTGCGCCGATCTCCACCACGGCACATCGGGCGAGTGCCACCGGAGCAGCTGAAGGTGCGATGAACAGCGAGCGCATCGCCACCGCCGTGACCATGCGCACCGAATGCTCGACCTGCGCTGGCACCCAGACCGCGCGCAACGGCGGCACGAGCCACTCGCCGTCCGGCGTGCGCACCTGCATCAGGCCGCTGGCGGCGTAAATCAGCTGGGCACGCTCGTGCCGGTGCGGGGCAAGCCACTGCCCGCGCGGGTAGTCCGTTGGCATCGCCGCCACCGGGCTGGGCACGTGTTGGTAGTCCAGTGTCGAGCCGCTCTTGCGCGCTCGACCTGCAGCCGGCGGCGGCGGCAGACGTTCGGATGTCCGTTTCGCGATACTTGTTGTCTTCATACCGCTGATTGGACACCCGTATCATTTACGCTGCAATAGACCACCCGATACATCACCCGATATACCCCCCGATTCCGTCCTGCCCGGACCCCTCCTGCCCCGCATCTGCTCCCACCCCAGTCGCCATGACCACTGCCGTCGTTCACACCCTGCCCACCGAGCCCTCCGGCGGCACCGATCGCCGCCGTGCGCTGACGCTGCTGATCAACGCCGGACACCTGATCGACCACCTGATGCTGCTGATCTTCGCAACTGCAGTGTCAACGATCGCCGCCGAGTTCGGCTTCGCGCGCTGGGAAGACGTCATGCCCTACACCATAGGCGCGTTCGTGATGTTCGGCCTGTGCTCGCTGCCGGCTGGCCGCCTTGGCGACCTGTGGGGACGGCGCCAGATGATGCTGGTTTTCTTCTTCGGTATCGGCATTGCCGCCATGCTGGTCGGTCTCACCGCGAACGTGTGGCAACTGGCCGCAGCGCTGACCCTGGTCGGGGTGTTTGCGGCCATCTATCACCCGATCGGCATCCCGATGCTGGTCCGGGACGCGAAGAGTGCCGGCTTCGCGATCGGCGTGAACGGCCTGTTCGGAAATCTGGGCATCGCCGTAGCCGCGGTGTCCACCGGGCTGCTGGTGCAGTACTCGGGATGGCGCAGCGCCTTCGTCGTGCCGGGTGTGTTCGCCATTGCGTGCGGGGTGGCTTTCGCAATGCTGATCCCCGCTGAAGCGACCTCGCCTGCGACCCGGCCGACCAAAAAGCCGATCGTAGTGCCCAAGGGCGTGCTGGTGCGGGTGGTGGCGCTGATGACCGGCACCGCAGTGTTCGGCACCATCGTGTTCAACTTCACCACCAACGGCAATCTCGAACTGCTGCGCGAGCGGCTGCAGGGTCTGGGCGAGCAGCCGGCGCTGCTGGGCATGCTGCTGGCGGCGATCTATGTCATCGCATCGATCGCACAGCTCGCAGTGGGCTCGCTGCTCGACCGCTTCCAGGTGCGCCAGGTGATGGCACCGGTGGTCGCGGTGCAGATTCCGTTGTTCATCCTCGCCGCCAGTGCCGATGGCTGGCTGTTCTTCGCGGTGCTTACCGTGCTGATGGTCTTCGTGTTCGGCGCGATTCCGTTCACCGACACCATGGTGACCCGCTTCGTCGACGACCGGATGCGCTCGCGCGTGACCGGTACCCGGTTCTTCATCGCCTTCGGCGTGAGCTCGGCCGCGGTCGGGTTGCTGGGCCCGACGGTGAAGGCGGCGGGCTTCGGCACGATGCTCTATGTGATGGCCGCTGTGGCAGTCTGCACCACAGTGTGCGCAGCGCTGCTGCCGGAAGACCCGCCGCGCGCTGGATAGTCCGGGCGGCACGGGCGGGCTGGGGTCGGCTGGGTCGGCGGACCTGCCGCTCCACTGACCGGCTACTTTCGCAGCGGATCGCCCGACACCGTATGCCCGCCCTCGCCGAAGGCGGCCGGGTCCCAACCGCCGCCCAGCGATCTGTACAGGCCGACCGTGGACGCCAGAACCGCACGCTGCGCTTCGTTCTCGGCCACCTGCGCGGCGAGCAATTCGGTCTGCGCGTCGATCACTTCGAAATAGGCGGCCAGCCCGGCCTTGAACCGCTGCTCGGCCAGGCTCGCCGCCCGCGCCAGCGCGCGCACCTGCTCGCCTAGCGTGCCGCGCAGCTCGCCCTGGCTTGCCCGCGCGATCAGGGCATCGGACACCTCGCGGAACGCCTGCTCCGCCGCGCGCTGATAGCGGATCAGCGCCTGGCGCTCGCGCGCTTCCTGTGCCTGCACCAGGAACCGGTTGCGTGAGGCGTCCAGCAGCGGCTGCAGGATGGCGGCACCCAGCCCCCAGGTGGTTGCCGCACCGCTGAGCAGGTCGCCAAGTGACCGGCTCTGCAAACCGAGCGACCCGGTAAGCGAAATGGTCGGCAACAGCGCAGCGCGCTGCGCGTCGGTACGAAACGCCGCGGACTCCAGTTCCTGCTGTGCCGCAAGCAGATCCGGCCGGCGTTCCAGCAGCGCCGAGGGCAGCCCGGCCGGCACTTCGGGCGCATCCGGGAGCCTTGCCTGGAGCGGCACCAGCTGAGCGGCCTCAGCGACCGGACTTCCAACCAGGATCGCCAGCCGGTTCTCCAGCTGGGCGATCTGCTGCTCGATCTGAGGCAGGCGAGCCTGGACACCGAGCTGTGCGCCCTGTGCGCGGGACACTTCGACCGCCGACGCGCGACCCGCATCGAACCGGCGGCGGGTAAGGTCGGTGAACTCGACCCGGGTCGTCAGCGTGCTGCGGGTGAACGCAAGGTGCTGGCGTGCGGACAGAATATCGAAGTACGTCTGTGCAACATCACTGAGCAGCGTGATTGCCACCGTCTCTCGTGCGAAGCGGGATGCAAGAAACTGGGCGCGGGCTGCGGCGCCCAGGCTTCTCAACCGGCCCCAGAGATCGAGCTCGTACGCCGCGTTGATCGTCGTGCTGTACAGGTTCAACTCGCGCGGCGCGCCCGGTGGCAGATTGAACCGGTAGTTCTGCGGCTGCCGCTCGCGCGCGGCATTACCGCCAACGGTAACCTGAGGCAGGAGTGCGAAGTCGGCCGGCCCGACCAGCGCCCGGGTTTCCTCTATACGGGCCACTGCCAGCTGCACGTCGCGATTTCGATCCAGGGCGAGACCGATCAGGCGGGTCAGCGCCGGGTCGCCGTAGGTCTTCCACCAAGGCAGGTCAGTGCCGACCGCCAACGCCCCGGGTTTGTCACCGCGGTAGGCCGCAGGTACCTCGATGTCTATCGGCACCGGGGCCTTCCGGACGCCGGCACATCCGGCCAGCGCAGCGCAGGCAGCCGCGATCAGCGCCAGCTTTTTGGCGCGGCGCCACCTGACTGTCGACTGAACTGCCGCTGGCCGATCAGCCATGCGCCCCCCCGCCCGTATTTGCGTGGCCCGCTGCGTGGCTCGTGGACTGGCTCGCGGACTGACTTGGCGCCCCGCCCGGCACCGGACCCGGTGGCCGGCCAAGGTCATGCGGCGGCGTCCCGCCGCTGGGCGCCGAATTGCCGGAGAAGCGACAGACCAGCCCGCGGATCAACACATAGAACACCGGCGTGAGGAACAGCCCGAAGAAGGTGACCCCGATCATTCCGGTGAACACCGCCACACCCATCGCCTGGCGCATTTCGGCGCCCGGGCCGAACGAGATGACCAGCGGCACCACACCCATGATGAAGGCGAACGAGGTCATCAGGATCGGCCGCAGGCGCAAGCGGCTCGCTTCGATCGCCGCCTCGATGCAGGTGCGGCCGCGCAACTCGAGCTCGCGCGCGAACTCGACGATCAGAATCGCGTTCTTGCAGGCGAGCCCGACCAGCACGAACAGCGCGATCTGGGTGAAGATGTTGTTGTCCCCGCCCCAGCCGAACTTGCCGAACAGCCAGACGCCGAAGATCGCCGCCAGCACACCCATCGGCACGATCAGGATCACCGCCAGAGGCAGCGTCCAGCTCTCGTACTGCGCAGCCAGCACGAGAAACACAAGCAGCACGCACAGCGGCAATACATAGATCGTCGTGTTGCCGGCGAGAATCTGCTGGTAGGTAAGTTCGGTCCACTCGAAGGCGATGCCGTTGGGCAGCGTCTCCGCGGCGATCTGCTCCAGCAGCGCCTGCGCCTGGCCGGAACTCACACCGGGGGCTGCGCCAACGTTGATGTCGGCCGACAGATAGGCGTTGTAGCGCTGAACCCGCTCCGGCCCGTAGCTCGGCGCCACGGTGAGGATCGAACCCAGCGGCACCATCTCGCCAGCCGAATTTCGCACCTTGAGCAGCTTGATGTCGTCGGCCGAGGTGCGGAAGGCAGCGTCGGCCTGAACCTTCACCTGGTAGGTGCGGCCGAACTTGTTGAAGTCGTTGACATAGAGCGACCCCAGGTAGATCTGCATGGTATCGAAGACGTCGGTGATGCCGACCCCAAGGCGCTTGGCCTTGACCCGGTCCAGGTCTGCGGTGAGCTGCGGGGTGTTGATCTCGTAGCCGGAGAAAGCGCCCACCAGGCCTGGCGTCTGTCTGGCCTTCGCCAGCATGGCCTGTGTGGCCTCGTAGAGTGCTTCATAGCCCAGGCCGGCTCGGTCCTCGAGTTGCATCTTCAAACCACCTGTGGTGCCCAGCCCGGCGACCGGCGGCGGCGGCAGCACCAGCACGAACGCGCCTTCGATCTGCTGGAGCTTCTGGTTCAGCGCCCCGGCAATGGCGAAACCGGACAGTCCAGGGCCCTTGCGCTCGTCGAACGGATCAAGTCCGAAGAAGACTACGCCCGCGTTCGAGCTGTTGGTGAAACCGTTGATCGACAGGCCGGGAAAGGCGATCGAGTTCTTCACGCCAGGCTGCTCGAGCGCGATCTCGGACATGCGGCGGATCACCTGCTCGCTGCGGTCGAGCGAGGCTCCGTCGGGCAACTGCGCGAACCCGATGAGATAGCCCTTGTCCTGCGCCGGGACAAAACCGTCCGGCACCCGCTGGAACAGTATGACTGCGCAACCGATCAGCACCGCATAGATGACCAGCGAAATCGCCTTGCGATGGACGATCCGGGCAACACCTCCGGAATAGCGTTCCGAGGCGCGCGAGAACACTCGGTTGAACGGCCTGAACAGCCAACCGAACAACACGTCGATCAGCCTTCCGAACCAGTCCTTCTTCGCACCACGAGGTTTCAACAGAAGCGCCGCCAGCGCGGGCGACAGGGTAAGCGAGTTGATCGCCGAGATCACCGTCGAGATGGCGATGGTCAGTGCAAACTGCCGGTAGAACTGGCCGGACAGCCCGGAGATGAAGGCGATCGGCACGAACACCGCGCACAGCACCAGCGCGATGGCGATGATCGGCCCGCTCACCTCCTCCATTGCGCGATGCGCGGCATCCCGCGGCGACAGACCGTTCTCGATGTTGCGCTCGACGTTCTCGACCACCACGATCGCGTCATCGACCACGATGCCGATGGCCAGCACCAGACCGAACAGCGACAGCGCGTTGATCGAGAAGCCAGCGGCCAGCATCACTGCGAACGTGCCGACCACCGAGACCGGCACCGCGATCAGCGGGATGATCGACGCGCGCCACGACTGCAGGAACAACACGACGACCAGCACGACCAGCAGCACCGCTTCGAGCAGGGTGCGTACCACCTCCTCGATAGAGGCCCGGGTGAACTGGGTCGGATCGTAGACGATCGAATAGTCCATCCCCTCCGGAAAGTTCTTCTTCAGCTCGGCCATCGCCTTGCGGATGTTGTTCGACAGCTCGAGCGAGTTCGAGCCAGGCGCCTGGAAGATCGGAATCGCCGCCGCGGGCTTGTTGTCGAGCAGACTGCGCAGGGAGTAGTCGCCCGCCGACAGCTCGATCCGGGCGACATCGCGCAGGCGCGCGATCGAACCATCGCCACCAGTCTTGATGACGATCTCGCCAAATTCTTCTTCGCTGGCGAGCCGGCCGCGCGCATTGACCAGCAGCTCGAACGCCGAGTCTCCGGTCGCCGGCTGGCTGCCGACGACACCTGCGGCCACCTGCACGTTCTGCTCGCGGATCGCGCGCACCACGTCGCTTGCCGCCAATCCACGCGAGGCCACCTTCTTCGGGTCGAGCCAGATGCGCATCGCATAGTCGCCACCACCGAACAGCAGCACCTGTCCCACGCCCTCGACCCGTGCGAGCACGTCCTTGACGTTGAGCACTGCGTAGTTGCGTAGATAAAGGGTGTCGTAGCGGTTGTCGGGCGAGACCAGGTGAACCACCATGGTCAGGTCGGGCGAACTTTTCTGGGTATTCACCCCGAGCGAGCGCGTCACCTCAGGCAGCCGCGGCAGCGCCTGCGCCACACGGTTCTGCACCTGTACCTGCGCCTGATCTATATCGGTGCCGACCTTGAAGGTCACGGTGATCTGCAGCGCGCCGTTGGAGGTCGACTGCGAGCTCATATAGAGCATGTTCTCCACGCCGTTGATCGCGTCCTCCAGCGGCGAGGCAACAGTCTCGGCGAGCACCTTCGGGTTCGCGCCCGGGAACTGGGCGCGAACCTGCACCGAGGGCGGCACTACTTCGGGATACTCCGAGATCGGCAGGAACCAGACGGCTATCGCGCCAGCGACGAAAATCAGCAACGAAACGACCGAAGCGAGGATCGGACGATCGATGAATACCTTCGAAAGATCCATTGCGGCGGGTTACGGCTTGCCGGCGGGCGCGGACTTCGCTTCGCCATCGGTTGCGGCCTTGCCTTCGCCTTTAGCGGGCGCGTTGCCCGGCGGTGCGCCCGGGCGGGCCGCTGCGCCTGCCCGGTCTTTCGGATTCATCGCCACCATCGTCGGCTGCACCGTCATTCCGGGCCGCACCCGCTGCAAGCCATCGACGATGATCGTCTCGCCCGGCTTGAGGCCCTCGCGCACCACGCGCAGCCCGTCGACAACCGGGCCGAGTTTCACTTCGCGATACTGGGTCTGGCCGTCCGGACCGACCGCCAGCACGAAGCGCTTGTTCTGGTCGGTGCCGATTGCGCGCTCATCGATGAGCGTTGCCGAATAAGTGCCACTGCTGACCAGCTTGACCCGGGCGAACAGCCCGGGCGCAAACCGCCCGTCGCGGTTGTCCAGCAGCGCCCGTGCATAGACCGTCCCGGTCTGCGGATTCACCCGGTTGTCGACGAACTCGACTGCGCCCTTGGCCGGATAGCCGTCCTCGTTGGCCAGACCCACGAACACCGGGTTGCGCGCCTTGCGATAGCCTGCCATCTCGCCACTACGCGCCATGCCGGCGAACTTAAGGTAGGCCTGTTCGTCGACTTCGAATGTCACATAGATCGGATGGAGCTTGACGATGGTGGTCAGCACCGTCTGCCCGGCAGTGACGAAATTGCCGGCGGTGACCTCGGCACGACCGCTGCGCCCGGAAATCGGCGCGAGCACCCGGGTATAGCCGAGATTGAGCCGGGCGGTGGCAAGACTCGCCTCCAGCGAGCGAAGTGCGGCCTCGGAGTCTTTCTCGACCGACTGGCTTTGCTCGAACTCCTGGCGCGAAACCGCGCCGGACTCCACCAGCTTTTCGCTGCGCAGGCGCTCTGCGCGCGCGAGATCAAGTCGTGCCCGCACCCGCGCCAGTTCCGCCTCGGCCCGCTTCACTTCGACCTGGAACGGTTCGGCATCGATCTCGAACATCACCTGTCCCTGCCCGACATCGGCACCCTGGCGGTAGGACACCCCCTGCAGGTAGCCGGACACCCGCGGGCGCAATTCCACCCGCTCGACGGCTTCGACACGGCCAACGAACTCGTCCCAGTCGTTGATCGTCTTCTCGACGGCCTGGGCGACGGTCACCGGTATTGCAGGGGGCGGGCCGCTTTTGGCGCTCTCGCCAGCCTTGCCGTCGCCGCCCTGCCCGCACGCGGCCAACACCAGCGTGGTCAAGACAAGCGCTGCCAGCGCCCCTGCCCGACCGACCCGGCAACGACCGGACACGACCCCATTGACGGCAACTTCCGACAACACCGACCTCATCCAGCCCCCTTGCATGCTGTCGCAGGAATTACACAGCGCCAAGCACGAGCGATGCTCATCGTGCCTGGAGCTTTGATTATGCTCGGCTGCGATGACACACTGCAACACGTTACCGCCAGGTCACCTGATCCGCCTCCGGTCTGCACCACCCAGGCCGCTTGAGCAAGCCCGATGCCCACGAGAAACGTTGGAGGTACTGGCTCGCCAGAAGCAGGCCCGCTGGCACTGGCAGGCTCATCACGGATCGGGTGTCGTCTGGCGCTCAATTCGGGCGCATCCCGCCCCGATGCCATCTCGCCGCGGTGCACCAGGTGATGCGCAGGGCAGGCGCGGTCGTCTCAGCCCTGCAGCGCTGACCGAAAGTCAGCGTGCGTTCATCAGCTCCGCCGCCCGCTTCACCGAGCGCACGATGTTGACATAGCCGGTGCAGCGGCAAAGATTGCCCTCCAGCCCGTGAAGGATCTGGTCGTCGGTTGGCTGCGGGTGACGGCGAAGCAGATCGCTCACTGCCATCACCATGCCGGGCGTACAGTAACCGCACTGCAGGCCGTGGCATTCGGAGAACGCCTGCTGCACCGGATGCAGCGTCTCGCCACTGGCCATGCCTTCGATGGTGGTCACCTTCGCGCCATCGGCCTGCACTGCCAGCAGCGTGCAGGACTTGATTGCGCGGCCGTCGATATGCAAGGTGCATGCACCGCACTGGCTGGTGTCGCAGCCCACATGGGTCCCGGTCAGGCCGAGCTCGTCGCGCAGGAAGTTCACCAGCAGCGTGCGGTCTTCCACCTCGGCGGTGCGCGCGCTGCCGTTGAGGGTCATCTGGATTCGGGTCATCGTTCGGTTCCGTCTCGGTGTGCGCTGGTGTTTTCGCGTCTGTTGCGGTGGGTGCTCGGCCTGGCCGCAGGTCGGCCGCGGCGCGTGGCGACTCAGCCGAGCAAAGCCTCGACCGCACGCGCGGTCATCACCCGGCACAACTGGGCGCGATACTCGCGGGTCGCATGGATATCTTCGGAAAAATGCGCTGCATCCAGTGCAAGGCCGGCCAGCGCAGCGGCGCTCATCGACTTGCCCAGCGCCGCCTCTGCCTCGGACCAGCGGAACACACCGTTGCCAGCACCGGTCACCGCCACCCGAACACCCGTACCGGTATCGACGACGAACACACCGGACATCGCGTAGCCGGTCGCCGGATGCGGGAACTTCACATAGCCGGCGCGCCTGGGCACCGGAAAACGGACCTGTACGATGATCTCGCCCTCGTCCAGTGCGGTGCTGAACAGCCCCTGAAAGTAGTCATCGGCCGCTATCTCGCGCCGCTCGGTGACCACGGTAGCGTTCAGGCCGAGAATGGCCGAGGGATAGTCGGCCGCGGGATCATTGTTGGCAATCGATCCGCCCAGCGTGCCCATGTAGCGCACCTGCGGGTCGCCGATACCGGACGCCATCCGGGCCAGCGCCGGGATTGCCGCCTGCACCACCGACGAGGTCGCCACGGCGTCATGCGGGGTAGCCGAGCCGATCACCAGCGCGTCACCCTCACGCGCGATTCGCTGCAACTCGGGCAGCACGCCCACATGCACCAGATGGGACGCCTGCGCCAGCCGCTGCTTCATCGTGGGCAGCAGGGTCATGCCACCGGACATCAGCCGCGCATCGGCGTTGGCGGCAAGAAAGTTCGCAGCATCGGCGACCGAACCAGGCTTCACATACTCGAACTCGTACATACCGGAATTCCCTTCTCGTTGGGTCAGCGGGCGCTGACGCTGGCAGCGTTGATCGCGTGCCACACCCGGCTGGGCGTAAACGGCATGTCCATCGGCGGCACGCCGAGCGGTCGCAGGGCGTCAGCCATCGCATTGGACACCGCCGACAACGAACCGGTGCAGCCTGACTCGCCCACGCCCTTCGCGCCAAGCGAATTGATCTTGCTTGGTACGCAGTTCTCCTCGATCACCGCGTGCTTGAGCAGCCCGGCGCGCGGCATCGTGTAGTCCATGAAGCTGCCGGTCATCAACTGGCCAGTCTGTTCGTCATAGATCGCCTTCTCGCCGAACACCTGACCCAGCCCCTGCACGATGCCGCCGTGCACCTGGCCCTCGACGATGGTGTGATTGACCGCGTAGCCGCAGTCATCGACCGCGACGTAGGACAGCAACTCAGTCGCACCAGTCTCGATGTCGATCTCGACCTCCGCAATATGGCAGCCGGTCGGGAAGGTCGAGCCGATCGTGGCTTCAGCCTGGGTCTTCAGTCCCTCCGGCCGGTTTGCCAGTTCGGTCAGCGTGGTGGTCTTGCCACTGGCGCGGTCGGTCAGGGTGCCAGCGCGGTAATCGATCTGCGACGGCTCGGTATCGAACTGCACGGCCGCCGCCGAGCGGGCCACTTCGACCAGCTTCAATCCGGCGAGCTTGCACACGCTGCCGGCACCGACCAGCGAGCGCGACCCACCCGTGTGGTTGCCGATCAACGTGCGATCCGGCGCGCCTTCATGCAGGAACACGGTCTCGATATCCAGGCCCATGGCGTCGGCGACGATCTGCGCGAACGTGGTCTCATGGCCCTGGCCCTGGGCATGGGCGACGGTGTACGCATGAACCACACCCTGCGCATCGACTTCGATGTCGATCTGGTCCTTCGGGAAGATGCCGGCACCGGTGTTCTCGACGAAGGTCGCCATGCCGATGCCGCGCAGCCGACCGCTTGCTTCAGAGGCCGCCCGCCGCTTGGAGAACCCGGCCCAGTCGGCCAGCGCGACCGCTTTCTCCAGCGAGCCCGGCACATCGGTCGCCTCATAGACCGAGCCGGTCGGGGTCTTGTAAGGGAAATCGGCGGCGGCAATCAGGTTGCGCCGACGCAAGTCGGCCGGGTCCAAGCCGAGCCGGGCGGCGGCCTCATCCACCAGACGCTCGATGATGTAGTTGACATCCGGGCGGCCGGCACCGCGATAGGCGGCGATCGGCGAGGTGTTGGTGAACGCCACCCGCCAGCGCCCGTGCAACGCCGGGATCTTGTAAACGCCGGTCAACAGCACCACCGGGTTGCGGGTGTGGCTGGAAGTGCCAGCCGAAGTGAGGAACGCTCCCATGTCGGCAATCCAGTCCAGGTGGATCGCGGTGAACTTGCCGTTGGCGTCCAGCGCGAGCTGGCCCTCGATCAGATTGCTGCGTCCGTGGTAGTCGCTCGCCAGACACTCGGACCGGGTACCGGTCCAGCAGATCGGCCGTCCGAGCGCCTTGGCGGCCAGCATGACCGCGCAATGCTCCGGGTACTGGGCGCTGCGGTTGCCGAAGCTGCCGCCGACATCCTGCGCATGAATGGTCAGCTGGTCTTCGCGCACGCCGGCGGCGACCGCGATCTGCTTCTTCATCATGTTGACGCCCTGGGTCGTCGAGTAGACCTCGTAATGATCCCGGGCGGCATCATAGGTCGCGGCACAGGTGCGCGGCTCCATCGGGTTCGGGATCACCCGGGTGCTGTCCACCCGCAGCTTGATCACCGTGGCGGCCGAGGCGATCGCGGCATCCACCGCCGCGGCGTCTCCGGCCTCGGCAACCCAGGCCATGTTGCCTGGCGCGCACTCGTGAATCTGCGGCGCCCCCGAGACGAGCGCTTTCTCGGCATCCACCACGTGCGGCAGATCCTTGTACTCGACTTCGATCGCCTCCAGCGCATCCAGTCCGGCGAGTACGCTGTCGGCCACCACCATCGCCACCGGCTCGCCTACGAAGCGCACCCGGCCGTCGGCGAACGCGGAGCGCGGCGGCAGGCGCATCGTTTCCCCGTCGCTGCCCTTGAGGGTCAGCATGTGCAGCACCTGATTCATGCCGGCGCGTCTGCTGTCCGCGGCGGTGAACACGCCATGGACACCCGGCATGCTGCGTGCAGCCTCGACATTCAGCGCAACGATATCAGCGTGAGCCCGGTCGCTGCGCAGGAACACGGCATGCACCTGGCCGGCGAACTTGCGATCGGCGGTGTACAGACCGTGACCGGTCACCAGCCGGCGGTCTTCCTTGCGCTTGAAAGGGGCGTGAGCGTCAGAGTGCATTGGCAGGCTCGAAGTCAGGGTCGGCGGGGAGCCGAATTATCACCCAGTCCGGCCTCCACGAGGCAAACGCGAGCCGGGCTTTTTTCCCTGCCGCGGCGCGCTTCGTTCCGGCGAGGCGTACTGAGCTACTTGGCGAGATCGAAAAGCTGCTGGGGAATCGGCACGTCGCCCTTGCCGTCGAAGCGGATCGTGGTCCCGCCCTGGGCAGCCCGGCCGATCAGCCGGTAATCGACCTGCTTGCGCGCCCCCAGGTCGAGGACCTGGCGGATCACCGCGCCGGTCGAACCGACCGCCGGCAGCTCGATCACCGCTTCACCGAAGCGCGGCACGACCACCGACTGGTCGCTCACGCCGCGTGCGAACAGCCGCCCGTTCAGGCTGAGATCGTAGACGAGGCCATCCAGCTGCAGTTCCCGGCCGCTCGGATTCTGCAGGCGCACCCGAAGCAGGTAGCGTTGCTCGAGCAGGCTGGCATTGGTCACCGAGATGCTGGCCACACTGACCCGCAGCGCCTCGCTGTCCACCGTGGCGCAGCCAGCCGCCGTCATTGCGAGTGCCGCAGCAGCTGCAATTTTCAACATCGACCGTCGCTTCACGCAGCATCTCCAGGCGGGTGGGAACAGCGGAATCACAGCCTACGCGCCGGATTATGCAGCGTCCGGGACGTCTGGCGCGCTCGGTGACGTGCTCGGTGGCGTGCTCGGTGGCGTGCTCGGTGACGTGCTCGGTGACGTGCTCGGTGACGTGCTCAGGGACGTGCTCAGGGGCGTGCTCGACAGCGTGCTCAGCGGCGCAGCATGACAATCCACGCGCGTCCGTATGATCTCCACTGGCTGGTCGCCCGCGCGGGCAACCCAGAGGCGACGCGCAATGCGACGTTTCGTCAAAGGCCCATGTCAGTGCCGCCACCCCGGTCCCGACTGCATGTTTCTCCAACCCCGTTTCTCCACTCCAGACCCCCAGCCGACAGCGGACGACTGCCGGATCGGCGCGGCGCTGCTGCATAATCCTGACCGTTAACGCGGTTGACGTTCGTCCCGGTGTCGACACGAGCCACCGCCGCCTCCAGATAGACCTCGTCCCGATGACCCCTACACTGCCGCCGCGCCCCTGCATTGGCCCCACCCGCGCGGGCTGGGTGATGGCCGCGCTGCTCGTGGTCTGCGCCCTGCCCGATCCGGCAGGCGCGGCCGACCTGCTGGACATCCATCGTCTCGCCCGCGCGAACGACGCCCAGTTTGCCTCGGCTGCGGCCTCCTGGCAGGCCAGCCAGGAGCGCCTTCCTCAGGCCCGCGCCCTGCTTCTTCCGTCGGTGACGCTGGCGGCGAACACCAATATCAACGACACCGACGCCACGCTGACGGGCATAAGCAACCCGAGCCTGGTCGGTCTGAGCAACCCGTTCCTCGCCAGCGGCGCCCGCCGGTTCAACACCAACGGCGTCAATCTGCAGGTGGTGCAACCCCTGTTCCGGCAGGCCAACCGGATCCAGTTCGAGCAGGCGGGCCTGCAGCTCGGCCAGGCCGAACTTCAACTGCTGCTGGCCGGGCAGGACCTCACCCTGCGGGCTGCGCAAGCCTATTTCGACGTGCTCACCGCACAGGACACCCTCGCGGTGCTCGAGACCCAGAAGGGGGCAATCGCCGAACAGCTGGCGCAGGCCAAGGCCAGCTTCACCGCCGGGACGGCGACCATAGTCGACTTCAACGAGGCGCGGGCGCGCTTCGACCTCGCTGACGCGCAGGCGATCAGTTCGCGCAGCGATCTGGAACTCAGGCAGCGTGCATTGCAGCAGATCATCGGTCGGCCGCCGCCGTCACTGCGCTCGCTAGGGGAGAACGTGACCATCCCGGCGCCAACACCAGCGAGCATGGATACGTGGGCTGAACAGGCCTCGCTCAACGGCCTTCAGGTTCGCCTTCAACAGGCCACGCTGGAGATCGCGCAGCGCGAGATCGCCCGCCAGCGCGCCGGGCATCTGCCAACCCTGGACGCAGTCGGCTCAGCGGGTCAAAACCGCACAGGCGGCAGTGCCACCTCGTCGGTGGGCACCGACATCACCCAGTACGTGCTCGGCCTGCAGTTGAGCGTGCCGCTGTATCAGGGCGGAGGCACCCAGTCCCGGGTGCGCGAAGCCGCGGCCAACCGCGAACGCTCGGTGCAGGACGTCGAGAACGCACGGCGCAACGCGGCCTTCGCCGCCCGTCAGGCCTACGTGGGCGTAACCAGCGGCATCAACCAGATCAGGGCACTGGAGGCGGCGCTGGAATCGAGCCGCATCTCGCTGCAATCGACCCAGACCGGTCTGAAGGTCGGGGTGCGCACCCAGGTCGATGTGCTGAACGCGCAGCAGCTCTTTTTCAGCGCGCGCCGCGACCTGATCGTGGCACGCTACTCGGCGCTGCTTGCCGGCCTGCGGCTGCAGGCGGCGATCGGCGATCTGCTCGAAGACGACCTGATCCCGATCAACGCGCTGCTGCGCTGAGCGCGCGCCGCCAGCGGCACCGGCGACGGTCCGGCCTGCTAGGCACCGGTGAGCCTGTGTATTCCCCTGTATCCCCGCGCGTCCCCGTGTATCCTCCTTGCGCGCCACTGAACGAGCGCACTGAATCAGGAGGATATCGCCATGAATGCTACCCGCCGCCGCCTGCTGTGCGGTTCTGCCGCGGCTACCGCCGCCACGCTGTTGCCCGGTGCGTTACCCGGTGCGTTCCCCGGTGCGGCGCACGCGCAAGCGCAAGCGACATGGCCGAGCAAGACGATACGCGCCATCGTGCCGTTCACCCCCGGCTCCACCACCGATGTGATCGGACGCATCGTGGCCGATGCGCTGGGGCCCGTCCTCGGTCAGACCATCCTGGTCGAGAACCGCAGCGGTGCCGGCGGCACCATTGGTTCGGCAGCAGTTGCACAGTCGGCTGCCGATGGCTACACCCTGCTGCTCAACGCCTCGGCACACTCAGCCGCGCCGGCGGCGTTTCCCAATGCGCCCTACAACGCCGGCACCGATCTGCAGGGCGTGGTGGTGTTCGGCGTGGTGCCCAATGTGATCGTGGTACAGGCAGAACGTGGCATCAAGTCGCTCAAGCAGCTGGTCGACATGGCGCAGAAGGGCAACATGACCTTTGCCTCGGCCGGCATCGGCAGCGCCACCCACTGGGCGGCCGAGCGGTTCCGGTTGAGCGCCGGCATCAAGGCCGAGCATGTGCCGTACAAAGGCGGGCCGGAAGGCCTTGCGGATGTCGCGGCCGGACGCGTGGACTTCATGGCGATCGGGTCGACCTCGGCACTGCCATTCATCCAGGGCGGCCGGCTGGTGCCGCTGGCGGTGACCACGCGCCAGCGCTCCAGCCTGTTTCCCAACATTCCGACCACGATCGAGTCCGGGTTTGCCGACAGCGACTACACCTTCTGGAACGGCATGCTGGTGCCGGCGAAGACCCCGGCCCCGATCATCGCCCGCCTGTACGGCGAGACGACGAAGCTGATGAAGACGCCGGCGATAGCCGAACGGCTGGCCAAGCAGGGTGTGGAGCCGATGCCGCTGACCCCGGCCGAGTTCGACGCACTGATCGCGCGCGAGATTGCGGCGAACATCGCGATCGTGAAGGCGGCCGGGCTGAAGTTCGGCTGATAATGGCGCTCAGGCATGGCGGTGCCCAATCGTCAGTCGCCAGTTGCCTGGCAGGAGAATCCTGATGCGCCTGGGAATGTTCATGATGCCGCTGCACCCGGCGCACCGGCCGCCGTCGGTGACGCTGGAAGAAGACCGCGAGGCGGTGATCCTGGCCGACCGGCTTGGGTTCCATGATGCCTTCGTCGGCGAGCATCTGACCGAGAAGAGCGAGAACGTCACCAACAGCTTCATTTTCCTCGCGACGCTGATTCATGCCACGCAGCGGATCAAGCTCGCCTCCGGCACCTCCAATCTGTCGCACAGTCATCCGACGCTGATCGCCTCGCATGCGGCGATGTTCGATCACATGGCGCGCGGGCGCTTCATCTTCGGCATCTCGCCCGGAGCGCTGTCCTCGGACGCCGAGGCGCTGGGCCTGCTGGCTGAGGACCGCAACAAGCTGTTCGCCGAATCGATCGACGTCATCCTCGAGATCTGGCAGCGCAACGCACCCTATGACATCGACCTTCCGGGCAACCGGTTCAAGGTGAGCACGGCAAAGACCTCGGTGGCCGAGATCGAGCGCGGCGAGATGTACAAGCCCTACCAGTTGCCGCGCCCGGAGATCGTCGGCACCGTCGTTGCGCCATTTTCCAAGGGCGTGATCGCCATGGGCGAGCGCGACTTTCATCCGCTGTCGGCCAACTTCCTGCTCTCCAATCACCTGTACAGCCATTGGACGAACTATGCCGAGGGCAAGAAGCGCGTCGGTCGGGTCGCCGATCCGGCCGACTGGCGCATAGCACGCACCATTTTCGTCGCCGATGATGAAGCCAC
The DNA here is from genome assembly GCA_038205245.1 of Burkholderiales bacterium. Classification (GTDB taxonomy): domain Bacteria; phylum Pseudomonadota; class Gammaproteobacteria; order Burkholderiales; family CAIKXV01; genus CAIKXV01. The sequence goes on along the minus strand of JBBRCD010000028.1, from coordinate 8,414 downwards.
AGCACGCCGTTACGCGCTGGAAGACGAAGCGAGCCCGTATCGCTACTACTGGAAGCTGCTGCTCAAGAAGATGATGCTGTCAGGCCGGCACGCAATCTTCAAGGAGACGCAGAGCCAGGACGATTCCACGTTGACCATGGACTACATGCTCGACCGGCTGGTTCTGTGGGGAACGCCGGATCAGGTGGCGGGAAAGATTCTGGCACTGCGCGAGCAGGCGGGCGAATTCGGCGAGATCGTCTATGCCAACATGGACTGGGCTGACGAGCGCCTCGCGCGCAGATCGATCGAGCTGATGGCCACCGAAGTGATGCCGCGGGTGAATGCAGAGATCGCCCGCTCGATGCCGAAAGCCAAAGCCGCCTGAACTTCGGTCGCAGACCAGGTCGGGGACAGACCCTGAGGGTCTGTCCCCAGGATCGGAGCCTACTCGACCTTGATGCCTGCCTCCTTCACCAGCTTCTCGGCGAAGGCCACCTCGCGTATCAGCAGTTGACGAAAAGGCGCGGCCGGCTGCGGATTGGGTAACACGCCCAACTCGAGCACCCGATCGCGTACATCCGGCACCGCGAGCGCCTTGACGATCTCGCCATGCAACCGGTCGACGACAGAGGCAGGCACCCCAGCCGGGCCGAGCGCACCCCACCACTGTTCCAGGTCCATGCCCTTGAGCCCCTGCTCGGCGAACGTCGGCACGTCGGGCAGTGCAGCCATGCGCGCGTTGCCGGTGATGCCGACCACCCGCAGCTTGCCGGCCTTCACCTGCGGCATCGCGCTCGCCAGGGTGAGGAAGGCCGACTGGATATGGTTGCCGACCAGATCGCCCACCGCCGGACCGGCACCCTTGTAGGCGATATGGGTCAACTTCACACCGGCGCGGATCTGCACCAGCTCGCTCGACAGATGCGCGATGCCGCCCAGCCCGCCGGAGCCGACGGTGAGCTTGCCGCCCTGCTGGCGGGCTAGGGCGAGATAATCCTTCAGCGACTGCACCGGCACCTGGGTGTTCACCAGCAGCATCATCGGCGCAGTGCCGATCAATGTGATCGGCGAAAAATCCTTGACCGGGTCGTACACCTGCCGCCCCTGCACGGCGAGCGCGAAACCAAGCGCCGCATCGGCCAGCAGGAGCGTGTAGCCATCACCCGGCGCACGCGCCACGATCTCGCTGCCGATGACACTGCCCGCACCCGGCCGATTGTCCACCAGCACCTGCTGGCCGAAGCTTTCGGTCAGCCGCGGCCCGATCAGACGCGCGATCACATCGTTGCTGCCGCCGGCGGCAAACGGAACTACCATGCGGATCGGCTTGATCGGAAACGCGGTGCCGGGTTGCGCATGGGCAATGCCGGTGGCGGCGCAGGCAAGCACCGCGAGCAGCCAATGGGGAAAGCTTCTGGTCATGGCCTTGCCTTTCAACAGGAGTTCAGTCGGAGGTCAATACGAGGTCAGCGTCGATGTGCGTCGATGCGACGATGCACCGATGTGCGTCGAGCTGCGTCGATGCGTCGATGCACCGGTGCATGCGCAGGCATCCGCGCGGGGTTCACGACTGTACCCGGAACGAGGCGAGTTCCTGGGCATCGAGCTGTTCGATCAGATGGGTCTCCCAGGCCAGGTACTGCATCGCCGCCTCGCGGTTGCCCTCATGCCGGTCATGCACGAAGAACAGGTAGTCGATGCACTCTGCATCGGTCGGCAACCCGGGTGTGGCCTCGACGGGCAGCCCCGCGGCCTGCCAGGCCTGCATGCCACCGGCAACCAGCACGACTGATGCAGCTCCGGCGGCCAGAAGATCGACCACCGCTGCACGTGCGAGCAGCGGGTCATCGGCGATCAGGGCAACCCGCCGTCCTGCGGCGCCGGCTGCCGCCAGCGCCTGCGCGATGCGCGGCCGGATCGCCCACGCCGCGCCTTGCGCATGCGCCTTGCGAAAGCTCATGCCCGGGCGCAGATCGAGCATCGGCTCGCCGGCAAGCATCGCTGGCGCCAGTTCGTCGATCGACGGTAACCGGTCGGATGCCGCCACCGGCGCCGGGCGCCAGGCCAGCTTCGCTGCCTGCCCTTCTCGCAGCACGTGAACCTCATGACCGAGCTGGCGCAGCCACATGCCAACCACCGGCGCGCGCACCCCGTCGCCATCGACCAGGATCAGCCGGGCACCGCGCACGCCCACCCACTGGTCGGTCGACTGGGTCAACTGGCCGCCAGGCGCATGCGCGGCACCGGCCAGATGCCCGGCAGCGAACTCTTCCTCGGTACGTACATCGAGCAGATAGGTGCTTCGCCCGGCCTCGCTCAACAGGCGATCTGCGTGCGCAGCATCGATCAGCGGCACGGCGAAACGTGCAGCGAGCTTTTCTGCCTGCGCGCGCAGTGGTGCCAGATCGGCTGGCGCGGCAGGGTAGCGGCGTTTCGCGCCTCGCTCCAGCTCGTGACCGGCAAGGAACCAGCCCTGGGTGCCGTCCTTCAGCGCGACCACCGGGTTGGGGACGCCGAAGTGGCGCAGCGTCTGCGCACCGATGATCGAGCGGGTGCGTCCGGCGCAGTTGACCACGATCGTCGTCGTCGGGTCAGGCGCGATCTCGCCCACCCTCAGTGCAAGTTCGCCATTTGGGCAGCAGATGCCGCCCGGGATGTTCATCTTGGTGTACTCGCTCCAGGGTCGACCGTCGACGATGACGAAATTGTCGCCACGCGCCTTCATCGCCACCAGATCGTCTGCACTGATGCGCGGGGTATCGCAGGCATGCTCGACCAGCTCGCCAAAAGTCTTGCTCGGCAGGTTGACGCCGGCGAACAGCTGGAAGCCCGCCTTCTTCCATGCCGGCGCGCCGCCTTCGAGGACATGGACATCGGTGTAGCCAAGTGCCGCGGCCCGCGCCGCCGCCCGCGCCGCCACGCCATCGCCGTCGTCCACGAGCGCCATGCGCACCGCGCGCCTGGGCGCGAGTCGCTCCAGGTCGAGTTCCAGACGGCTGTAGGGCAGAGGTACCGAATAGAACGGATGGCCTTCGCCGTACTGACCATGCTCCCGGACATCGAAGCAGGCGATCTCGTCCCCGTCATGCAGCCAGCGCTTGAGGGTAGGTGCGTCCAAGTTTGCAGTCATCGTTCTTTCCCGGTCGTCGATCAGGACTGCGCGAGAGGTTAACAGGTACGCCGGCGTGCGCTCAGCGCAGTTCGATCTCGATGAATCTGAACTCGAACCCGTTCGCGTTGACCACGTTGTGAGCCACACCCGCCGGCCGGGCATAGGACGCGCCCGCATGCAGTTCGACCTCGCGCACGCCTTCTGGCTCTTCCAGCCGCAGCCGGCCGGTGGTCATCGGCACCACGACATAATCGTGGTCATGCACATGGTGCCCAGTCTGCGCCCCAGGGGCGAAACGCCACTCGGTCACCAGCACGCGTGGATTGTCGATCTGTACCTGCGCAACCGCTGCCGCACGCTCCACGGTCATCGTAGCACTCGCCGGTGCTGCAGAATGCTCAGCTGGCTTGCGCCCGGCGGCGTGCGAACACGCCGATCAGCGCCAGCGCGGGAAACATCAGTGCCAACGTCCCGGGCAGCGGGATCACCGAGGTCGACCCGGTGCCATCGAAGGTGATCTCGTCGACGAAAATCCAGCGACCCGTATTGCCGTCAGTCAGCGACATCTGGAACGTGGAGCCGACGACCGGGTTGGCAAAGGTGAACAGGAGGTCGCTGCGCGTGCCGTCGGCGAACGCATTGCCGGGAATCGAGATCGGATTGCCGCCTGCGCTGCCGCTGATCGCGGCAAAGATGGCGGCGCCCTCGGTACGATTGAGCCCGATCGTGATGGAACTGATCGACACCACCGAGCCGAAGTTGAAGGTGAAGCCGGGATTGGCGAGGCGCCAGCCCACCCATTCGTAGGCATTTCCATTGCCCAGATTGGCAGTCCAGTCATTCACCCCGCGCGTGCCATCGATCAATTGCCGGCCAGTGTCGTCGAAATAGTTGAATATCCCGCCTTGCGCCTGGCCTTCACCAGCGGTGACGGTGTAGTTGAGCGGAAGGATGGCCGCGGCCTGGGCAACGCTGGCACACAGACCGAGGACAATGCCGAGCAAGAGCTTCTTCATGTTTTCACGCCTTAATAAATGATGTGTGAAGACAGTAGCAGCAATCCGGGACAGGATAAATACCCGATTGCCTGGCGATTAGTCCTTTTGGACTAAGATGCAGCGGCGCCGGACAATCGCCGCACGCCCAGGGTATAGCGCAATCTTCATCGGACTTGCTGTCGCGGTTGAGCGCGGCGCCGCGCGCGCGTACGCTTGCGTCTTTTGCCCGAGCCCACTGATGAGCAGCACGCCCAAGCATCCACACAAAGACACCCTGATCGGCCACGTTGCGCGCGATCCGGTGCGCTTCTCCGGCATGGTGAACCCGCCTGTGTTCCGCGGCTCCACGGTGCTGTTCGAGGACACCGCAACCTACGAGGGACGCGATCCGGACGACTACAAGGTGATGCGCTATGGCGTGCACGGCACGCCGACCACCTTCGCCTTCGAGGAGGCGGTTGCGAAGCTCGAGGGCGGCTACGCCGCGGTCGCCGTACCTTCCGGGCTGGCCGCAGTCACCGCTGCGCTTTGCGCCTTCGCCAGGCAAGGCTCGCATCTGCTGATCACCGACAGCGCCTACGGTCCGGCGCGCAAGTTCTGCGATAGCCGGCTGTCGAGTTACGGCGTCGACATCGAGTACTACGACCCGGCGATCGGCGGCGACATCGCTGGCCTGATCCGCCCGCAGACCTGCGCGGTTTACTGCGAGGCGCCCGGGTCGATGACCTTCGAGATGCAGGACATCCCGGCGATCGCCGCCGCCGCCCATGCGCGGGGGGTGCCGGTGCTGGCCGACAATACCTGGGGTACGCCGTACTTCTTCCGCGCCTTCGAGCGCGGAGTCGACGTATCGATACATGCCGGCACCAAGTATATCGCCGGTCACTCGGACACCATGATCGGCGTGATCGTCACCAACCAGGCGAACTGGTTGCCAGTTCGCCGGACGGTCGCCGACTACGGCATGTGTGTGAGCCCGGATGACTGCTGGCTCGCGCTGCGCGGCCTGCGCACCATCGGCGTACGCATGCGCCACCAGATGCAAAGCGCGCTCACCGTGACACGCTTTCTCGCGGCGCATCCGAAGGTGTCCCGCGTGCTGTTCCCGGCGCTGGAGACCGACCCGGGGCATGCGCTCTGGAAGCGCGACTTCGACGGCGCGGCCTCGCTGTTCGGCGTCGTGCTCAAGCCCGCAACCGAGGCTTCGGTGATCACCCTGATCGATTCTCTCGAGCTGTTCGGTATCGGGTCGAGTTGGGGCGGTTACGAAAGTCTTGCCATCCGTGGCAAGTTCTTCACGCGAACCGCCTCGACATGGGCGCCGGAAGGCCCGCTGCTGCGCATTCATGTTGGACTGGAACACCCCGATGACCTGATCGCCGACCTTGCGCGCGGGCTCGACCGGCTCGTCGCAGCATAGTTGCTGCGAGCGCGAGTCCGCCCTTCGACACAAACCCTTCCTCACTGGAGCGCACACCCGATGCCCACCCTGGACCTCGCAGGCCGTGACCTGCTGTTCAACAACGCCCGCACCCATAACGGCTGGACTCCCGAGCCGGTCGCCGACGCCACGCTGCATGAACTGTTCGACCTGATGAAGATGGCGCCCACCAGCGCCAACTGCAGCCCGGCGCGCCTGGTGTTCGTGCGTTCGCCGGAAGCGAAGGCGAAGCTCGCCCCGGCGCTGTCCGCAGGCAATCTGGACAAGTCGATGGCCGCGCCGGTGATCGCGATCATCGCCCACGACCTGGAGTTCCACGAGAAGCTGCCGCGGCTGTTCCCGCATGCCGATGCCCGCAGCTGGTTCGCCGGCAAGGAAGAGCACATCCGCACCACCGCGTTTCGTAACGGCACGCTTCAGGGCGCCTACCTGATCATCGCCGCACGTGCGGTGGGACTGGACTGCGGCCCGATGTCCGGCTTCGACAATGCGCAGGTCGATGCCGCGTTCTTCGCCGGCACGCCGCTGCGCTCGAACTTCCTGTGCAATCTCGGCCACGGCGATCCGGCGAAGCTGTTTGCGCGCAGCCCCCGCTTCGATTTCGCCGACGTATGCACGATCGCCTGAGCGGATACCCGCAATGACTGCGGGACAAGCTGAAAACCGATCACAGCGCCTGGCAGGCAAGCGTGCCCTGATCACCGGCGGCAACACCGGCATCGGGCGCGCGGTCGCGCTCGCCTATGCCGACGAAGGTGCCGATGTAGCCATCGCCTGGATCGATCGCGAACCCGAGGCGCGGTCACTGTTGGTCGAGATCGAGGCGAGCGGACGGCGCGCGCTTGCCCTGCGCTGCGATGTCACCAATGAACAGCAGGTCATCGCCGCCTTTGCCGCGGTCGCCAGCGCCTGGGGTGGCATCGACATCGTGGTGTCCAATGCCGGCATCCAGCGACCGCAGCCGATCACCGAGATGTCCGTCGAGGACTGGGGACGCATGATGAGCGTGCATCTGCGGGGCAGCTTCCTGGTCGGACGTGAAGCGGCACGGCACCTGAGCCCGGCAAAGGGCGGCCGGAGCCTCACCGTGTGCTCGCAGTTGGGCTACATCGGACGCGAGAACTACACCGCCTATTCGACCGCCAAGGGCGGCGTGATCGCCTTCACCCGGGCGCTGGCCAAGGAGCTGGCGCCGCACGGCATCCTGGTCAATGGCGTCTCGCCCGGGCTGGTCGATACCGGTTTCGATCCGCTCACCGACGAGGTGAAGGCCGCGCACGCGGCCAGCCTGCCGCTCGAGCGGCTGGGCACACCTGAAGACATGACCCCGGCGTTCGTGTTTCTCGCCTGCGAAGAGGCGCGTTACTTCTGCGGCCAACTGCTGCATCCGAACGGCGGGGAGATCATGCCCTGATCAACCCGTGGGGACAGACCCTGAGGGTCTGTCCCCGACAGGGTCTCTCCTCGGCAGGGTCTCTCCTGGGCACGATCACGCCGTGACCTCCCCCGCGACCCGCTGACCGACCTGCGATTCGCGCTCGATCCACACCGTCTCTGCCGCATCGGTGTTGCCCACCCCGATGTAGCAGAACACCAGCGCCGCCTCTTCGGTGTCGGAGGCGTTCGAGATCACATGGATCGCACCACTCGGAATGTAGACGAAGTCGCCACCTTCCAGGATCACTTCCTTGCGCTCGCTGCCGTCGCTGCGCGAAAAGAACGCCCGAATCCTGCCATGCAGGATGTACCAGCAGACATCGTTGACCGAGTGATAGTGGGTCGGATTGGGCCTGGCGCCGGGCACCAGAACGGTGCGGCCCATGGTCGCGTTCGATCCTTCGACGGTCTTGTCGCTGATGCCGAAGCCGATCCTGAGCGGCGGCTCATAGGTGGTATCGGTACCGATCTGGGACGGGCGGATGACGGTGGGCATCTGGCGGTTGAACGGAACCATGCGACGATCTCCTTCGACGAAGAAACAAGGGGCTGACGATTACGTATTCGAGGACGCTGACGGACGAACGCAGGTATGAGCAGCGGGTCTAAGCGACGACTCCAAGCGGCGAGTCTAAACAACAATTCCAGGCACGCTACAGATCGATCGTGCGGCCGGTCTCGATCGAGCGCACGGTCGCCTCGAACGATGCGACCGTGGCCAGAAGATCGGACTTTGCAATCGGGAGCGGGGCCTCGCCGCGCACCGCGCGGGCAAACGCCTCGATCTGGTAGCGCATCGCCTCGCGTGGCGGCAACGTCTCGCGCGCGGGTGCGGTGCCGCTCGAATGGCGTACCACCTCATGCTCGCCGAGCGCCTCGACCGACCCGCGCGAGCCGAATACGTGTACCCGCCAGTAGAGCGGCGAAGCGCGCACGCTGGCGAGCATGCCGCTTGCCTGCCGTCCTGACCCGGCATCCAGGCGATACAGTGCCGAGACCGAGTCGAGCGGGGCCGGCGGGGGTTTGCGCTCGACCACCTGCGCATGCACCGACAGCGCACGGCCGATCAGGAAGGTGAATGCATCGACGATATGCAGCCCCGCGCCAGTCAGACCCGCACCTGGCGACTCGGCAGGCGACTCGCGCCAGCCCCCGACCACACTGTTCGAATGCTCGTTGCTGAAGTGGCCTTCGACATGCAGCACTTCACCGAGTTCACCGCTGTTCACCACCTGCTTCAGGCGCTGCATCGACGGCCAGAACCGGCGCAGGTGACCGACACCGAGTACCACCCCAGCCCGGTTGCAGGCCTCGATCATCGCACTGGCGTCGACCAGCGTCAGCGCCAGCGGCTTCTCGCAGAACACCGCTTTGCCGGCGCGGGCACAGGCCTCGACCTGCGGTCGATGCAGGGAATGCGGCGTCGCCAGCACGATGGCGTGGA
>JBBRCD010000027.1:0-38999 GCA_038205245.1 Burkholderiales bacterium | reverse complement strand
CCACACGCGAGCGTTCGTCGCTGCTGCCCGAGGTGCCGACCATCCACGAGAGTGGCTATCCCGGGTTCGAGGCGGCTACCTACACCGGTGCGATGCTGCCGGCAGGCCGCTTCCTGTACGAGCATGCAGTCGAGCCGATGGGCCAGTTCGCGCCCGAAAATGTCGAGCGCTGGCTGAAGAAGACGTTTCCCGAGCGCTATGCGCGGGGCCATGCACTGACCCCGGTGACGATGGTGCAGGCGCCGGAAGATTTCATCATCGTGGTGCTGGGCGGTGCCGGCAAGCATTCGGCCTATCTGCCGACCTTCGGCACCACGCGCGCGGTGACCCATCCCCTGCGCACAGCCGACGGCCGGATGGCCCGCAGCATCGACGATCTGCATTCGCGCTGAACGGGAAGGGGAGTGACCTTGGATTGCTGGACCGGGCCCGCAGGAGATTACGAACGCACACAGGCCGCTTTACTCGAGGCCGGTATCACCGATGGCCTGCCGGTTATTCCGCCGACCCGCGAACGGGTCGATCGCATGCTCGCTTCGGCCAGGCTGGATGCGCGTGCAACGTTCGGCGTGCTGCCGCCGACCTATGTCGATCTGTCCTGGAATGCTGTCGCGATCAATGCCGTGATGGCCGGGTGCACTGCCGCGTGCCTGCCGATCGTCGGGGCAGCGCTGGCCGCGATGTGTGCGCCGGAGTTCAATCTTCTGGGCATCGCGACCACCACCGGCTCGGCCTGTCCGTTGATCATCGTCAACGGTCCGGTGGCGGCCGCAGCCGGCATGAACGCAGGGGCCAACGCGCTCGGACCGGGTAACCGCGCCAATGCCAGCATCGGGCGCGCGGTCGGACTGGTGCTGCGCAACGTGGGCGGGGCGATGCCCGGCGAGGTGGATATGGCCACCCTCGGCCAGCCCGGGAAATACAGCTTCTGCATCGCCGAGAACGCGGCGCACAGTCCATGGCCACCGCTGCATGTCGAGCGCGGCTTCGATGCCGCGCAGAGCGTGGTGACCGTGGTCGGTGTCTCGGGCAGTGGCGAAGTGGTCGACAGTGTGAGCATGGCCGGCGTCGACCTGGCGCAGACGATGGCTGCCTCGATGCTCTCCGCCGGCAATGTCGGGTCGATGGGCACGGTCGGCGGAGGTGACCCGGTGCTGTTGGTGCCGCCCGAGCATGCCGAACTGTTCCGTCGGGGCGGGTTCGACAAGGGCCAGGTAAAGCAGCTCATCCATGAACGCGCCCGGCTTTCGATCGACTGGTTGTCGCCTGCGATGCGCGCGTCGATATCCCGCCACGGTGAGCGATCCCAGATCGACACCCTCGGCCTGTGCGAACGCGCTGAAGACATCCTGCTCGTCGTCTGCGGCGGTGTCGGCCGCAAGGCCGCGTTCATTCCGAGCTGGAGCGGGCCGACCCGAGCGGTCAGCCGGGCGATCTGAGCCGCGCGAATCCCGGCACGCCCGACTCGGCCACGGTCGGCAGGTCGGGCATTGCGGCGGATCGCTACGCAGTGCCGATCGCCAGTACCTTCAGGCGGCCGGCCTGCACACAGGACATCACTGACGGAATTGCTGTTGAACATCGGTTGATGACCGCTGTCGGTGTCCTCGCCCGCGCGAGCAGCGTGGACCAGTCGGTCTCGGCGGGTGCGATTGAGGCGAAACTGACCTAGAATTCGAAGTGCTCGCTGTGCGTTGCGCCGTTCAGGGCCTCGACAGTCCGATTCGGGAGGAGGAATGATTACGTCGTCATACTCGTTACGCTTGCCGCGGGCAGGCAGGGGCGGGTGTGTCTGCGCGGGCCTGGCAGGCCGTGCCGCGCAGCCCGGGCGAGGTGCGGCGTGATGCTGGCCGGACGTATCTGATGGGTGAGGCAGACCGAATCGACGACATCCTCAATCCGCGATCGGTGGCAGTGATCGGCGCATCGAGCGAGCCCGGCAAGCGCGGCTATCGCGCCCTGAAAATCCTCCTCGAGGACGGCTACGCCGGTCAGATATTCCCGGTCAATCCGAAAGAGACCGAGATCCTGGGGCTGCAGTGCTATCCACGCGTCGGGGCGATCCCGGTTGCGGTGGATGTGGCCTTGATCTGCACGCCGTCCTCCACGCTGCCGGACCTGGTCGATCAGTGCGGCTCGTGCGGGGTGAAGGGCGCAATCGTCGTCTCGGGTGGTTTCAGCGAAGCCGGTGAGGAAGGCCTGCGGCTGGAACTCGCGGCGGTCGACATCGCACGGCGCCACGGAATCCGTATCGTCGGTCCGAACATGAACGGCATTTTCAGCCGCAGGCATCACTGCAATCTGAGTCCGTGGCGCGAAGTGCCGGAGGGCGAGATCGCGGTGCTGTCCAATTCGGCGAACATCGTGCACTGGCTGTTGACCAAGGCGTGGGCGAGTCGCGGCACGGGTTTCTCCACGCTGCTGTCGGTGGGCAATCAGGCCGACGTGCAGTTTCACGAGTTGATTGCCGGGCTGCAGGAGGATGCCGCTACTCGCGCGATCGTCGTGTATGCCGAGGGCTTCAAGGATGGCCGCGCCCTGTTCGACGTGGCGAGCCGCGTGACGGCGACCAAACCGATCGTGATGTACAAGGCAGGCCGCAACGGTGAGGGCGCGCGTATGGCGCGCTCGCACAGCGGGTCTCTGGCGGGCGACTACGCGGTCAGCCGTGGCGCCCTCGGACAGGCCGGGGTGACGCTCGTGTCCCGGGCCGAGTACCTGCTTCCGGTTGCTGAAGCCCTGGCGCGCCTGCCGCCGATGCGCTCGCGAAATGTGGCAGTGATCTCCGAGGGTGGCGGCCCGATCACGATTGCCTCCGAGGCGCTGAGTGAACGCGGCCTCGCGCTCGCCGAGCTGTCGCCGTCGACCCGGGACAAGATCCACGAGATCATTCCGAACTCGACGGTCATCGCGAATCCGGTCGATATCGCGGTGCTGGCCAACCCCTCGGTGCGCAACTATGGCCTGTGTGCGCGCGCCGTTCTCGAGGATGCGCACATCGACGCGCTGCTGTTCGTCGGCTGGTTCGGCGCCTATGGTCGACGCGGCGGCAGCGCGGTGGCCGCGGAGGAAGTTGCCGTCGCGGCGTCGCTGTGCCGCTTGATGCGCGAGCTGGGCAAGCCGGTGGTGGTGCAGTCGCATTATGCGCAACTGGGCAGCGAGGCGCTCGACACGCTGCGCGCGGGCGGCGTGCCGGTGCACCAGGATTTCGACATCGCGATCGAATGCGTGCGCGCTGCCGCTGATCGCGGCGAGGCGAGCCGCCGGCTCGCGCGACGGGTGCCGGACGCACCAGTGCCTGTCGACGAGTCGTGTGCGGCGATGATGGAAAGGTGCCGGCGCGAGAACAAGGGCATGTTGCTCGAGCATGAGGCGCGCGGCCTGCTGGCGGCACACGGCATCCCGGTGCCACCGCACTGGCTGATCCGCAGCGTCGACGACGTGGGCGACGCGCTTCGGGCCACTGACAACGTGCCACTGGCGCTGAAGATCGTGTCCGCCGACATCGTGCACAAGTCCGATGCCGGTTGCGTGCGCTTGAACGTGCACGGCGAGGCAGCGGTCTTGGCAGCCGTACGCGAGATCCATGCCAGTGCGCGGCGCCATGACGAGCGTGCCCGGATCGACGGCGTCCTCGCAGCGCCGATGGCGCCGCGCGGGGTCGAGGTGATCGTCGGGACCAGCCATGACCCGCAGTTCGGGCCGGTCATGATGTTCGGGCTGGGCGGCATCTTTGTCGAGGTGTTGCGCGACGTGGTGTTTCGAACCCTGCCGATATCGCGCGACGATGCCCTTTCGATGCTGGCGGAGATCCGGGGCCGGCGGGTCCTCGACGGCGTGCGTGGGATGCCGGCCGCAGATGTCGACGCGCTGGTGGAACTGATGCTTGCCCTGTCACGCCTGGCGCTGGCCTGTCCCGGCATCGCGGAAATCGACTTGAATCCGGTGATCGTTCATGCGAAAGGCCTGTCTATCGTCGACGCCCGGATGATTCTGGAAGGATAGTGAGACGCTGGCGAAGACCGGCGCGCCCGCCTCGGTGGGATCAAGAGCGGGAACTACAGTGGTACCAACGGCGGGACCGCGCAGGGCTGTCATGGCATGGAGCAGCCCGCCTGCATCGTGCAACTCGGGAGGAGCGCAGCAATGAATCGTAAGTGGACGCTGTCGGCGGCTTCGGTATCTGCTGTTTTCGCGGCCGGGCCAGTGCTGGCGCAGGCCTATCCGGCGAAGCCGGTGCGTATCGTCGTGCCGTTTGCCGCCAGCGGCGGCTCCGATGTGGTCGCACGGCTGCTCGGTGCCGAGCTCACCCGGGCCTGGGGGCAGCCGATGATCGTCGAGAATCGTGCCGGCGCCGGCGGCATCATCGGCGCCGAGTATGTGGCCCGGTCTGCGCCAGACGGCTACACGATGTTGCTGGTGGAGATCGGCGGGCTCACGATCCGGTCCAGCCTGCAAAAGTTGCCCTTCGATCTGCTGAGAGACTTCACCGGTGTGGCGGTGGTTGCGTACGGACCCAATGTGCTGGTGACTCATCCGTCGGTGCCGGTACGCACGGTTCGAGACCTGGTTTCGCTGGCGAAGAAGCGCCCGGGTGAAGTGAACTTCGCGATACCCGGTGTGGGCAGTGTGGCTCACCTGGCCGGCGTCGAGCTCGAGCAGACGGTCGGCGTGAAGCTGGCCTACATTCCGTACAAGGGCGGAGGACCGGCGATCGTCGACCTGATCGGTGGCCAGGTCGATTTCTCGATCAACGGCGTGCTGGCCACATTGCCGCACATCCAGAGCGGAAAACTGCGCGCGATTGCAGTCGCGACCAAGGGTCCGCATCCCGCACTGCCCGGGGTACCCACCATCTCGCAGTTCGTTCCCGGCCATGAGAGCGGCTCCCGGCAGTCGGTGCTGGCGCCTGCCGCAGTGGCGCAGGAAATCATTGCCAGATGGAATTCGGAAGTCACCCGGATCAATCGGCAGCCCGCGATGCAGGAGCGGCTGGCCGCGCTGGGCGCAGTGCCCGAGTTCATGACGCCGGCTGAATTCCAGCAGCTGATCGTGTCCGAGCGCGCACGCTGGGCGAAGATCATCGAAAAGGGTCAGATCAAGGGCGAGTGAGGTGATGGAAATCGACGAGACGATTCAAGTGCCTGCGGATCCGCAGACGGTCTGGGCACTGCTGTCCGACCCCTACGCGGTGGTCGAGTGCGTTTCGGGCGCGAGCCTGGGCGATCAGCGTGAGGACGGCAGCTACGACGCGAAATTGACGGTGAAGTTCGGACCCGCCAAGGTGGCGTTCGCTGCCCGGGTGGATATCGAGATGGATGCGCGCGCGCGCAGCGGGACGGTGGCCGCGCGGGGCAAGGACCAGCTGGGCGGGACGCGATTCGCTGCGAGCACCACCTTCCGTGTCGAGTCACCGGCCGCAGGTGAAGTTCCGGGCAGTGGCTCGATCATCCTTGTCCACTCCGAGGTCGAGATCGCCGGGCGGCTCGCGTCGTTGATCGAATCCGGCGCCTCGCTGGTGGTGAAGCGGATGACCCGGGATTTCGCCGAACAGCTTACAGCCCGATGTGCCGCGGTTGCGGACGCGGCCGGCACGACATCCGGTTGCGACTGAATATACGAACTTTTCCAGAGGACAGGCAACGATGAAGGTATACCAACGTCTGGCGCAGGCATTCCGGCAGGAGGGCGTAACCGCGACCTTCGGCATGATGGGCGACGGCAACATGTACTGGGTCACTGAACTGCACAAGCTCGGTGTGAAGGTGCATGAGGTACGCCACGAGGGGGCTGGCCTGGGCATGGCCGACGGGTGGGCGCGTACCACCCGTAGCCCGGGGGTGGCCACCGCCACCTGTGGGCCGGGCGTGACCCAGCTTGCAACCGGCCTGGTGACCGCCGCCCGGGCACGCTCGCCGATCGTCGTGTTTTGCGGCGAGCACCCGACGATCGACGAGGAGTACATCCAACACTTCGACCAGTCGCGGTTCGCGGCGGCGTGCGAGGCCGGCTTCGTGCGGCTCGGCACCCCTGAGACGACCGACGAGGTCGTGCGCAAGGCGTTCCATCAGGCGAAGCTCGAGAGCCGTCCGGTCATGCTGAGCTGCCCGATGGACATTCAGCAGAAGAATTTCGACGATGACGAGGCCTACCGACCGTCGGCGGAGCTGTTCACCCGCGGCACCATCCACCCCGACGACGCAGCGCTGGAGCGGGCTGCCGACATCATCGCCGAAGCCCGCAAGCCGGTGATCATCGTCGGTCGCGGCGGCGAGTGGTCGGGTGCCGGCGAGGCGATCCTGCGCCTGGGCGAGCGCATCGGTGCGCTGCTCGCGACCTCGCTCATGGCCAGGACCTTCCTCAATGAAAGCGAGTGGCACGCCGGCATCTCTGGCACGTATGCATCCAGGCCGGCGATCTCGTTGTTCGAGGAGGCGGACGTGGTGATCGGCGTCGGCGCAAGCCTGAACCGCTACACCACCGAGCACGGCTACCAGTATCCCAACGCCCGCTACGTGCAGATCGACGTCGAGCCGCACGTGATGATGAGTGGCGGGCGCTTCGCCGATTGCTACCTGCAGGCCGATGCGCGCGTGGCAGTCGAGGCGATCGACCGCCTGCTCGCGCTGCGGTCCGTGAACAACACCGGCTACCGGACGCCCGACGTGAAGGCCAGGCTGGTCAACCACCAGGTGGACCGCAAGGAGTTCCTGCTCGACCCGGGCACGGTCGATCCCCGGGAGTCGGTGGTGACGATCGATGAGCTGGTGCCGCCCGAGTTCGGCGTGCTCTCCGGCAGCGGCATGACGCCCGGGTTCGCCAACATGCTGATGACTCGACGCCGGCGCATGGTGCAGTCGGGACATTTCTTCGGCTGTATCGGTCAGATGCTGCCGGCAGCCATCGGAACCGTCGTCGCGATGGACAACAACCCGTCGGTGCTGCTCGACGGTGATGCCAGCTTCATGATGCACCTGGCGGAGTTCGAAACGGTCGTGCGCTATGGATTGCCGCTGCTGGTCGTCGTGATGAACAACGAGTGTCTGGGCGCCGAGTACTACAAGCTCGATGCGAAATCGATGGACGTGAACACCGCAGTCATCGCCTGCCCGGACCTGGGCGCGGTGGCGGTGTCCATGGGCGGCAAGGGCGTTCTCGCGCGTAGCGACGGGCAACTGCGCGCGGCGGTGAAGCAGTGGGTGGCAAATCCGCAACCGATGATCATCGACCTGCGCATCTCGCGCACGGTGCCGAGCGTGCCCTACCGGCGCATTCATTACGGGCTGGACGAGTAGCAGGGGTTCGTATTGAAAGGGACGACGATGACCAAGATCACTGGCAGCGAACTCGCGGCCGAGACGCTCGCGCGCATCGGCATCCGCACCTTCTTTTTCCTGATGGGCGGTCCGATGAACAATCTGCTGCGCGGCGCGCTCAGGCGTGGGCTGCGCGGCATCGACGTGCGTCACGAGCAGGCGGCGGCGATGATGGCCCACGCGCATGCGCGGGTTTCGAACCAGCCAGGGGTGTGCATGGGCGCGTCGGGACCCGGCACGATCAACCTGACCACCGGCCTTGCGACCGCGCTGGTCGATTGCAGTCCGGTGGTCGCTTTCGGCGGGGCGAGTCCGCTGGACGAAATCGGCACTGGCGCGTTCCAGGAGATCGACCAGCTTGCCATCATGCGTCCGGTCACCAAGTGGGCCGAACGTGTCTACGAGACGCGGCGCATCCCCGAAATGATCGACGCCGCCTTCCGTCAGTCGATCGCGGGTCGTCCCGGGCCGGTCTATCTCGACCTGCCGGCGGACGTGCTCTACGCCGAGGTGGACGTCGACAGCGTGGTCTGGCCCGACTTGAGCCGGACGCTGGTGCGCGCGCGCCCTCAGGGCGATCCGCTGCTGGTCGAGGAGACGGTCCGGTTGCTCCAACAGGCTGAGCGCCCGGTGGTGTTGTCAGGCAGCGGGGTGTTGTGGTCCGGTGCCGAGGCGGCGCTGCGCGAGTGGCTGGAACTCACCGGCATGCCGATCTACACCACGCCGCAGGGGCGGGGTGTGCTGCCCGAGGATCACGCCCACGCCTTCCTGAACGCGCGTGCCACTGCGCTGCGTGAAGCCGACTTCATATTGGTGGTGGGCACCCGACTCAACTATGTGTTCGGCCGTGGCTTGCCGCCGCGCTTGTCGGCATCGGCTCGGTTGGTACGCATCGACATCGAGCCAGCCGAGATCGCGTCGGGGGCGCGAGCCGACATCGGCATCGTCGGCGATTGCGCCGCAGTCCTGGGCCAACTCATCGCAGCCGCGAGGCCGCGGCTGGACGCGAAGCGGTTCGCGCCCTGGCGCGAGCGGCTCGGGCAGATCGACGCGTCGAAACGCGAGGCCAACGAGGCGAGGATGAGTACCGAGCAGGTGCCGATCCATCCGCTGCGCCTGTGCAAGGCGGTCCGCGACTTCATCGACCGCGACGCCATCCTGGTTGTGGACGGACAGGAGATCCTGAACTTCGGCCGGCAATCGATTCCCACCTTCGTGCCCCGCCATCGGATCAACTCGGGCACATTCGGCACCATGGGGGTAGGCCTGCCGTTCGGTATCGGGGCCAAGTTGGCAAAGCCGCATGCGCAGGTGGTCGTGCTGCACGGGGACGGCTCGTTCGGCTTGAACGGCCTCGAACTCGACACCGCAGTGCGTCACCGGATTCCTGTGCTGGTGGTGATCAGCCTGAATGGCGGCTGGACGGCCGATCCCGCCGGGGACAAGCCCGGGCGCAATCTCGGTTACACCCGCTTCGATCTGATCGCGCGCGACCTCGGTTGCCATGGCGAGTTCGTCGAGCGACCGGAAGACATCCTGCCGGCGCTGCAGCGGGCGAAGGCCGCGGTGGACGCCGGTCGACCGGCGGTGGTGAACGTGGTGACCGATTCCACGGCGCGGGCGACGACGGCGAAGTTCACGCAGACGATGACCTGACATTCGCACCTGGTTTGGGCATTCGTGCACGGTCAGCTCGCCGCCGCCCGGCCAACCCGCCATTCGGGAGTTCGATCATCGCCGTCGGTGTCTTGGCCGGCGCGAGCAGCGTGTACCAGCCGATAGACTCGTAGCAGGGGATCGTCTCGCCAATCGCGAGCAACTCGGGCCCCTGGCTCAATATCGTCTCCCAGGGGCTGCGACAGCCCCCCACTCTCAGCAGCACGGCACATGTATTGCTTCAACAAGAGACTCATACCTCCATCTTCTGCTGCTTGCCTGTTCGAAAGCTCAAGTGCCGACTGTCGCCGTAAACGAGCATCGCCTCTTCTACGCCCGCAGCGGTAACGGTCGTTCACTGCTCTTTGTGCACGGCAATCCGGGGACGCATCGACTCTGGCAGCACCAGTTGGACTACTTCCAGGAACGGTACGACGTGGTCGCCGTCGACATGCGTGGCTATGGTCAGTCTGACAAGCCAGTCAACGCGGACTACCACCCGTCCGCCCTCGCATGTGACATCGCCGGCCTGATCGAGGTACTTGGGCTCGATCGTCCGGTACTGATCGGTTTGTCGATGGGCTCGATGGTCGGTCTATCGCTGGCAATCGAATTCCCGGGCCGGATCGCCGGTCTCGTGCTCGCGGGCGCGACCAGCGATCGCCGTGACCGCGATCCGGCCCGCGAACTTGTGCGCCTCGCAGCGCTGGGCTTCGAGCACTACCTGCGCGAACTCGTCAACTCCTGGTATATCCTGGGCGCCGACCCCGGCCTGATCGAGTGGACGCTCGCTGAAGTACTCACCACCGAGTTACACGTGCGCGAGGCCACGATACGGGCGCTGGCAAGCTTCAATGTCACCGACCGCCTGCACGAGATTGCCGTGCCGGCGCTGATCATGGCGGGCGAAAAGGACATCACGGCGCCGTATGACCGCGCGCGCACCATCGTGGACCGCATACCGGATTCTGAACTCGTCATCATCCCCGACACGGCGCATATGTTCATTGCCGAAGCGCCGGATCACGTGAATAGCGTGATCGATGCATTCCTGCAGAAGATTCTCTACCGATAGGGAGTTTCAAGTGCGCTCAGCACGGTTCTGTTGCTTCATCGCGATCGTCGCAAGCGCCGCCGGAAATCCGGTCGGCGACAGCAGGGCGCAGGCTTACCCGGTCAAACCGATCCGCGTGATCGATGCCTACCCCCCGGGGGGCGGCACGGATATCGTCGCTCGTGCCATCTCGGCAAAGTTCGCCGAGAGCCTGGGTCAGCCCTGGGTCGTGGACAATCGGCCGGGCGCGCAGGGCATCATCGGCACCGAGATCGCCTCCAAAGCAGCGCCCGATGGCTACACCCTGTTGATGTACACGACCAACTTCGCGATCCATCCGAGCATCTACAGGAACCTGCCGTACAGTCTCACCCGATCGTTCGCTCCGGTTACGCAGACTTCCACGGTCGCGATGGTGTTGAGCGTGCACCCGTCGGTGCCTTCGAAGAACCTGAAGGAACTGCTCGCGCAGGCAAGGTCGAGTCCGGGCCGGATCAATTATGCGTCGAGTGGTTTCGGTGGCATCACCCATATGGCCGGTGAGATGGTCAATACCCTGGCTGGCGTCAAGATGACGCATATTCCGTACAAGGGCGGTGCGCCGAGCGTTCTGGCTGCGCTGGGCGGCGAGGTCGATCTCACGTTCGCGGCGATTCCTGTCGGCCTGCCGCACATCCGTAGCGGACGGCTGCGAGCAATTGCAGTCAGTACCGCAAGGCGCTCGGCCCTGCTGCCCGAACTGCCGACGATGGCAGAAGCCGGACTCCCGCGATACGAAGTCACCAACGCCTATGGCGTGCTGGCGCCTGCCGGCACGCCCGATTCGTTCATCGACAGGCTCCACAAGGAAATCTCGCGCATCCTCAATCTGGGCGACGTGAACGAGCGGTTGATGGCGCTCGGCGCAGAACCGGTCGGCAGCACGCCGGCGCAGTTCTCTGCGCACATCGCAGCCGAGATAGAGAAATGGTCGAAGGTCGTGAAGGCGAACGCGATAGAGCCGCAGTCGTGGTGAACCCCGTTCGCTCAACCGGAAGCTTTGTCGCCACCCAGCCAACCGAGGTGATCATGCAGCGCACGAACGCAGTGAAGGCGTACCCCACCCTTGCAGCAGCCGTACTGGCCATGGCTGCGCTCGTCGACCCGATCATCTCCACGGCTTCGGCGGCGAGCAGCTACCCGTCGCGCCCGGTGCGTATGGTCGTGCCGTATGCGCCCGGCGGAGGCTCGGATATCGCCGGGCGCACGATCGGCCAGAAGCTCGGAGAGTGGACCGGCCAGACCTTCATCGTAGACAATCGGCCCGGCGCCGGCAGCATGGTGGGGACCGAGATCGTTTCGCGCGCGGTGCCCGATGGCTACACGATCATCCTCGCCGACATGCCGCACTCGATCAACTCGGTGGCCTATTCGAAGCCACGCTACGACGCAGTCAAGGATTTCGCGCCGATCTCTCTGGTGGCCACGGCGCCGATCATGTGGGTGGCACACCCGAGCTTCCCGGCGAACTCGTTGAAGGAACTCATTGCAATGGCGAAGGCGGCGCCCGGCAAGATTTCGTTCGGCACTTCGGGCGTCGGCAGTGCACCGCACATGACCTACGAGTGGCTGCGTCACCGTACCGGGATGCAACTCAACCACGTGCCCTACAAGGGCGGCGGACCGGCCATCGCGGACGTGCTGGCGAACCATATCCCGCTCGCATTCAACGCGACGCCTCCGTCGATCGGCCATGTGCGCGAAGGCCGGATGAAGGGTATCGGCATTTCCAGCGCCACCCGCCACCCGCTGCTGCCGGACGTACCGACGATCATGGAGGCCGGTGTCCCCGATTTCGCGCTGATCCATTGGTATGGCATCCTTGCCACGGGCGGTACGCCGCGGGAGGTCGTGGTGCTGCTCAACGGGCTGATTCGCAAGGCACTGGAAGAGCCCGACGTGAAGAAGCGCTTTGCGCAGCTTGCGCTCGATATTTCACCGTCCTCGCCGGACGCCTTCCGCAAGATGATCGAGGGCGACGTGGCGCGCTGGCGAGATGTCGTGCGCCAGGCCAACATACGATTGGATTAACCATGCGGTATGTCACTCACATCGAATCGAGCACCGGGGAGCGATACCCCGCCGACAGGCCCGTCGTCGCCCGCGGCAGCGAGACGCTGGAGTTCCGCTACGACCTTGCGCGACTGGCCAAAGAGTCGAGCCGCGAGGAGTTCGCGCGCGGCCCGTCCTCGCTATGGCGCTACTCGGCGCTGCTTCCGGTCGCCGCGCCCGAGCGGGCGGTGACGCTCGGCGAAGGCTGGACACCCCTGCTCGACGCACCGACATTGGCTGCGCGCACCGGCGTGGCGCAACTCTGGATGAAGGATGAAGGACGCAATCCGAGCGGTACCTTCAAGGATCGTGGCGCCTCTGTCGCGATCTCGCGCTATCGCGAACTGGGCGTGCAGACGATGATGCTGAACAGCTCGGGCAATGCGGGCGGCTCGTGGAGCCTGTACGCAGCCCGCGCCGGCGTGACCAGCGTCAACCTGCTGCCGACCGACGCGCAGCCCTCCGTTCTCCAGCATTGTCGCAGCACCGGCCAGCCGACCTTCTTCATCGAAGACTGGCATCAGGCAGGTCCGACCGTTGCCCGCGCCTGCGAGCTGAACGGCTGGCTCGATGTGCGCACCCTGAAGGAGCCGTGCCGGATGGAGGGCAAGAAGACGATGGGTCTGGAGATTGCCGAGCAGCTCGGCTGGCAGATGCCGGACGCGATCGTCTATCCGATGGGTGGCGGCCTCGGCGCGCTCGCCATCTACAAGGCGTTCGATGAACTGCTCGAATTGGGCTGGATCAGCGGCCGCCTGCCGAAACTGATCATCACCCAGTACGCGGGCTGCGCGCCACTGATCAAGGCCTTCGACGAAGGGCGTGAGACATGCGAGGCGTGGGGCTTCATCGACATCCCGCCCGGGGGGCTGAAGAACCCGAATCCGCTCGGTGGGCCGGCTGTGCTGCAGCGAATCCGCGCCACTGGAGGTGGCGCATTTGCGGTGAGCACGCGCGACGCCATGGACGCTGTCGACGAGATCGCGGCGACCGAGGGCCTGTTCCCGGCACCGGAGTGCGCAACGACGCTGGCCGCACTGCGGCAAGCGCGCAGCCGTGGGCTGGTGAGCGCGACTGACCGGGTGCTGCTGATGATCACCGGGTCGGGGCTGAAGTCGATACCGAGTCTGCCCCCGGCGCAGGTTACGACGGTGAGAGAAGCCGTGGAGATCCGGATCGACCGATAGTCGCAAGCCGTATCTTGTCTTCAGGAACGGAACCGGGCGAAGACCGGCTGACCTGCAGGGTCGATCGACCATTTAGCCGCATCGCGTCGACGCCGCGCTCCTGCACACCGCTGCCGGCAGCGCTGCACCGGGCCCGCCGCGCACCAGCAGCTCGCCGGCAATCGCGTGCAGCAGACCGACTCCGCCGGTTGCAGGCTTCGCCGGAAACCGTCACCGGGCTGCCGGTGATCGTCGAAGCGTGAAGGCGGCATGCGGATTCCAGTACACGGCAAAAGTCGCTGACTGCGCATCGTGCGCTGCGTAATCGACACTGCCGCCCACTTGCGAGGCGGACGATTTCGCCGCGATCGTCGCACCAGAATTGAATTGTGGCGTGGAATCGAGGAGCCCACTTCGACGACGTTGCCGCGCCTTCCCAATCCTCGCCGCGGTAGTCGTGCTGTACAGGCTTCCATGGAGTTCCCGCCTCGATTTGGAGCAATCTCAGGATAGAATATTTCCAATAGAACTTTTTAAATAGTTTAAAGAGTCCGAGTGGAGCTACTATCATGGAATCCCCAGTCCCGCTGCCGGTCGAGCGGGCCATTCGCAAGCTCGGCAGCGATGTTTCGCTGGCGCGACGGCGCCGCCATATCTCGCAGGCTTCGCTAGCCGAGCGCATGGGGGCATCCTTGTCCACGGTGCGCCGCATGGAGAAAGGCGATGCGCGCGTGCCGATCCACTTCTTCGCGCGTGCGCTGCACGTCTTTGGCGAGATTTTGGCGCTGGAGCATCTGCTGGACACACCGAACGACGCGATCGGCCTGACGCTGATGGACGAGCGCCTGCCCAAGCGTGTGCGCAGCAAGCCCGGCACTTCAGGCGCGCTCTGATGGCCGCCGTCGCCCCGATCCGCCAGCAGGTTCAGCTCTGCATCGGCAAGACAGACTCGCCGGTCGGTTCGCTCGCCTATTTCCGGCAGGGCCGGCGCGAGAACTGCGCCTTGGCCTATGACGAGGCCTGGTTGGCCAACCCCGCGCGCTTCAACGTGTCCGCCGACCTGAAGCTCGTACCTGGCCACCAGCCGCAAAAGGCTGCATCGGATCACGACTCCCTTGGGGCGATCGCCGATACCGCGCCGGATGCCTCGGGGCGGCGCGTCATCGCGCGCGACCGCGCCAAACGCCGCAAGGCCGACCCGCAACTGCCGACTCTGACAGAACTGGACTACCTGCTGGCGGTGGATGACTTCAGCCGTGTCGGCGCTCTGCGCCTGCGCGATGCAGAGGGGACTTGGCGCCAGACGTTCTCCGATGGGCCGATCACCTGCACTCGCTCATGGCAAAATGCGACCGCCGCGCCCGCAGCGCCGGTCCGCAGCCAGTCCGGCAGGTGACTGCATGACGCGCAAGTTGTCGTTGCGCGGGCACAGTCCGGCGGATGCGCGACGCACCCGCCCGCGGTGGTCGTATGTTTTCAAGCGAGCACTCGATGATGAATATACTCATGTTTATCGGCGGCCTGATCCTGCTGGTCATCGGCGCCAACACGCTGGTGCGCGGCGCGTCCAGATTGGCGATATCGTTCGGCATCAGTCCGCTCGTGGTAGGACTCACCATCGTCGCCTTCGGCACCAGCGCGCCCGAGTTTGCGGTCAGCGTCAGCGCTGTGCTCGACGGCAAGACCGACCTCGCCATGGGGAACGTGGTGGGCAGCAACATCTTCAACGTGCTGTTCGTTCTGGGCATCAGCGCCCTGATCGCGCCGCTGGTGGTCAACATCCAGCTGATCCGGCAGGAGGTGCCGATCATGCTGGGCGCCAGCCTGCTGCTGCTGGCACTCGCACTGGATGGCAATCTCTCGTTCCTGGACGGGGGCTTCCTGTTCGCGCTGCTGGTGGCCTACACCGTGTTCCTCGTCGTGCAGTCGCGCCGCGAGACCCAGGCTGCGAAGGACGAGTTCGCCGACGCGATACAGCCCGCCGGGGCTGGGGCCTGGGACAGCCACTGGGCGGCACAGATTGGCCTGATCGCGGCCGGCCTGGTGGCGCTCGTGTTCGGTTCGGAGTATCTGGTGCAGGCCTCGGTGAGTTTCGCCAAGACCATGGGCGTGAGCGACGTGGTGATCGGCTTGACCATCGTCGCCGCGGGTACCAGCATGCCCGAGGTGGCCACCAGCATCGCGGCCGCGATCAAGGGCGAACGCGACATCGCGGTGGGCAATGTCGTCGGCAGCAGTACCTTCAACATCCTGGGATGCCTGGGCTTGTCGGGGCTGGTGTCGGGTGGCCTGGGTCTGGTGATTGCGCCGTCGCTGCTGGCGTTCGACATCTGGGTGATGCTGGCGGTAGCCTTGGCCTGCCTGCCGGTCTTCCTGACCGGCCGCGAGATCGCGCGCTGGGAAGGCGGCGTCTTCCTCGGCTATTACGTCGCCTATGTGGCCTACCTGATCCTGGCGGCACAGCAGCACGGCGCGTTGCAGGCCTTCTCGAACGTGATGCTGGGCTTTGTCGTGCCTTTGACCTTGGTGACGCTGGTGGTGATGGTGATTCGCCGCCCGGCCACAGCCGGGGCGCCTTGAGCCGATGAGCCGTCTCGACGAACTACTTACTCGCATCCGTACGTTGCAGGCAGTCGTCGCAGCGGCGACCAAACCAGGTGATCCCGACGCCGATCGGGCAACATTGAATGGAGTTTTTCAATGATCTACGCGACGCTCAAGACCGTGCATTTGCTTTCCATCATCGTCTGGATCGGCGGCATGGTGTTCACGCACTTCTTCCTGCGCCCCGCGGTCGCCGATCTCGATCCGCCAGTACGGATGCGACTCATGCACGATGTGCTCGGCCGCTTCTTCCGTGCCGTGCTCGTAGCCTCATTGCTGACGCTGGCCAGCGGTGTATGGATGCTCGGCCGTGTGGCCAAGCAGGTGGTGCAGTCCGGTGGAAGTTTCCAGATGCCGCTGGCCTGGACCATCATGACCGTGCTTGGCATCGCGATGGTCGCGATCTTCATGTACATCCGCTTCGTTCTCTACAAGAGGTTCGATCGCTGTGTTGCGGCTGCCGAGTGGACCGCTGGCGGTTCGGCGTTGGCACAGATCCGCTACTGGGTTGCGATCAACCTCGTTCTTGGCGTGCTGGTAATACTCGTGACGCTGCTGCGCGGGACAGCCTGAGTCAGTCACTGGGGCGTGCTGCCTGACCTGGGCAAGACAACGAGCGAAGTCCCCGGCGAATACGTGCCCTCACGCCATTGGTTTGCGCACCATCTCCAGGACCTTGCTGGCGTCCAGCGTGCGCGCCTGTTGCTGGATCTCAGGCAGCGCCTGCTGCTGTATCTGTCTGGCGCTGACCAGCAGGTCCTGATAGGTCTGCTTCAACAGCGCCGTGCTCATCTGCCGACCCCCCCCGTAGTAGCGCACGGCCAACTGCCCCAGCGCGTAGGTGGTCGCAAAGCTCATCGCCATGCCAGTGCCCACGCTGCCCACGCCGCGGCCCATCCCACCCAGCACCGAACCCAGCAGCCCACCCACCAGCTTTCGGCCGAACTGTTCCAGGTACTGCCCGGTCAGGCCCACGCCAGCCGTAGCGATGAATTCCTTGACCATGCTGGCGTCGACGCTGGTGATGCCGTGTGCCTGCGCGACCCCATGCACCAACTTCACCTGCAGCGGGATGATGGCCACGCTGGCCCAGCTTTGCGGCAGCAGTTCCAGCGCGCCGCAGAGCACGGCGCGGTTGAAGATGCGCTTGTCCAGCGCAGCGCGGTCGATGGTGCCGGCAGCAGCAGCTGCTGCGCCAGGGGTCGCGGAGACAGCGCTCGCGGCGACAGGGGCATCGGTCTCGCGCGCCAGGCCATCGGCCTGGGCCTCGAAAGTCGTGTCGAGACTGCCACCGAGCTCGGACTTCAAGCGGACCAGAAACTGGCGCTCAGTCGGCGTCTGCACCCCGTCCGCGTCGCATACGCACACCGCCAGCTCATAGGCCAGCTGGCGATGTTCCTGCGTCTTCAACGCAGCCACGACTTCGGCTACGCCCAGACGCTTGAGCAGCACGTCCTGCATCAGGGCCGAAACGTTCAGCCCGCCGGCCTGGCCACCCAGCGTGATGACGATGCGCTTGACTTCCTCACGCTCGGCCTCGGACTTGTCGCCATCGGCGAACGCAGCCAACAAGGCCACGGCGAGCAGGGCGCGTTGCTCTTCAGCGGTCATGAGTTCTCTCCTTCAGGGCATTGGGAACGATCTACGTCCGGCCGCAGTATCTCATCACTATGCCAAAGAACGATCTGACCAGGGCCGTCGCCGGGATGCCGGACTGCGGGCCGGTTCGTTCGTGCGCTGGTCCATCACGAGGCGCGCGTCGGTATCGGGAACGACCAGGCTGCGGGCGGTTGATCGGTGCGTGCAGTCGGTTGGCGGCGCCAGACGGGCGAGGCCGGGAATGTGAACGAGGCGCGAGCGGCTCGCAAGACCCTTGCCGAACGCCAGCCGATCGGCCCTGCCTGCACCAGGGACGGAGGGTCAGCGCACCCAGTCGAACGTTTTTTCTTCCGGAACCGGCAGCGCATCACAGGTCGTGTGGTAAGGCAGCGGTGCCAGCTCACGTGTCCACTCGCGCCGGGTGAGGTTGCGCGATACCAGCCGGCATGCCGCCGAGATGAGGTCGGCAGGCGCGAAGGCGTAGAGGTTGTCCGCTGCAAGGTAGCGACCATCGGCACTGAAGCTCAGGCTGCGTGCCGGGCGATGAAGGTCCAGGCGCACTAGCGGCGCGGAGCCTTCGCCGGATAACGGCCAAGACTGCACCGCATGCTGCAGCGGGCGCTCCGGTGGGCTCCATGACACCACCGCTGCAAGCTGGCGACGTGCCGGATCGAAGGCGACCGCAAGCACATTGCCCGGATGCTCGAAGATGCGTCCGGTGAGCCACGGCTGCAACTGCACGGCATGGAGCCGCTGGTCGCCGCGCACGATCATCCAGCGTTCGTCCGGCGTGAAATCGAGGCGCCGCGTGTCGGGGCCGCCTGCGATGGGTTCGTCCAGCGCACCCGCGCGCCGCAGCGACGGCAACGTCCACACCGTCTGTCGTTTCCATCCGGCGATCGCGACATGCTGGCCGCGGGGGCCGACATGCAGGTGGCCTGCCTCCTCCTTCGACACCGATACCGAGGTGCGTTCCGACAGCGTCGGCACTGCGAGCAGTTGCAGCCGGTCTGCCGACAGCAGCACCAGTGCGCCGTCGCCGGGAACGAAACCAAAGCTCGCCTGTTTCGCATCGCGGCGCGCCAGCAGGCGATTCGCCTCGAGGTCGAGCAGCATCACCGCGTCGCCGCAGCGCATGGCGGCCAGCCGCTCATCGGGCGCGAGCAACAGATCGCGCGGCTGCGCGCAGTGGGCCGAGAGGTCGAACGGCTGCCAATCGGTGGTGCGCCACAGGCGCGCATCCGTGCCGTCGCGGTTGTAGTAGAGCCAGCGTCCGGTGCGCGAGAAGGCCGGTGTGCCGCCACTGATGCCGGCTTCGCGGAACACGCGCTGACTGGTGGCGAGCGAATGCACTTCCAGCGCGTCGGTGGTGATCGCGAGCCATCGGCAGTCGTGCGAGAAAGCCGGGGCTGATGCATTGCCAGGGCGGACGAAGACCATGCGCCCGCGGCGAAGCGTCTTCAGGTCTGCCGCAGTAGCACCGTCTGCATAGGCGAACGAGACGGTCCCGGCTTCCGGGTCGGCACAGGTGTCGAGGACTGCGGGGGCATTCGGTGACGCGAACAGCCGGAAGGCCATCGGCTGCGTTTCGGCCCGCCAGAAGCCCACGTGCAGCGCCTGCTCGGCGGCGACCAACCGGCCGGACACGATGTCTGCCCAGACCACCGGGCCGACGTGGCTCGCCTGCAGGCGCTGCACGCCGGTGAGGGCATCCCAGACCCGCGCGGTACGGTCGGTGCTCGCCGAAACCAGCGATGGCGCCTGATCGCGCGTCATCGGCCGCAGGTCGAGCCGCAGGTGTGTCACCTCGGACGCATGGCCGGCGAGCCAGGACAGGCGCCCGCTCGAGGCATCCCACAGCCGTACCCGGCCGTTGGCGGTGCCGGTCGCCAGCCACGGCCGCTCACGGTCAAAGGCGAGGGCGGTCACCGGCGCATCGTGGTCGAGCCGGGCGTGCAGCGTCCAGTTGCCGGTGTCGTAGATGCGCACGCTGCGCTGCCCCAGGTTCGACGCTGCAAGGTAGCGGCCATCGCGGCTGAATGCCAGAAAGCCGATGCAGCATGCGGACCATCGCGTCGGCGCGCCAGCCTGCTGCTCGCGGATCTCCGCGAGCAGCGTCCCGGTGCGGTCCCAGGCACGCAGGGTGCCTTCGCTGTCGAGCGCGATGAAGCGCGCGCCGTCGGGCGCGAATGCGACTGCCACGGTCTCACCGGCGTCACCGATCCGCGACTGCATCGGCCGGCCTTCGCTCTCCGGACCGTTCAGCGTCCAGACCACGATGCCGCGTCGGCAACCGGCGACGAGCGCCGTGCCGTCCGGTGCAAATGCGATCGAATGCACATCGCATTCCGGATCGCGTGCTTCGCGTACCGGACCCTCGCCGCGTTCGTCGAACACCCGCAGGCCTTCGCCGCGCACACCGGCCGCGAGGATGCGCCCGATCGGGGCGACTGCGACCACCTCGATGCGCTTGCCGATCGGGAACGACGAGACCTCACGCATCGAGGACAGGTCGAACCGGCGCAGCACGCCGCGGGCGTCTCCGATCGCCAGCCATGCGCCCTCGCCGGCGATCGCTCGCGGCGCGATGATGCCGCCATGGGTCTGTTCGCCGATACGCGGCGCAAGGCCTGCGAGCGCGCGGCGCAACACCTGGTCCGCTTCCGCGTTGGGCAGAAGGTTCATCGACTCGGCGGCGAGCAGGAGCGCGTGCTGCGACAGGCCCGGATCGCTGCCCTGCAGGAACTCGGCGCGCGCTGCGAGTTGCCTGGCCTGCGCTGCGCGCCGTTGCCGGAGCGCCTCGTCGCGCTGCGCGACCGCCTCTCGCTCGGCCGCCTGCGCGGCGATGCGCTGTTCGGCCTCGGCCGAACGTGCGGCCTCGGCCGCGATCCGTTGCTGCGTTTCGGCGGCTTGTGCCGTGCGTGCCTCGATGGCCCGCTGTTCCGCCAGGCTGCGCTGCTCGACCGCGATGCCTTGCTGCTCTTTCGCGACCTGCTCGTTCACCCGCGCCTTGTCGCGTTCGATCACGGCCCAGATCGCCAGGCCGATCGCAAGCAGCAGCGCGAAACCCGCGGCCCCGAGCATTTGCCGCTGGCGCCGGGTCGCTGCCTGCCGGCTGTGCAGGATGTAGTCGGCCTGCAGCGGCGTCGGTCTAGGATCAACATGCGCTGCACCTTCGGCCAGCCATTGCTCGGCCTCCGCCAGGTCGGTACCGCGCAGCAAGCCGCTGTCGTCCCGATTGCGCCCGTCCCACTCGCCCGCGCGTACGACCAGCCGCGTATGTGCCCGCACCCAGGCAAGGTCGGTATCGAGGCCTGCGATCAGCTTGCGCAGCCCCTCCCCGAAGTCGTCGGACGGCCGCATCAGCACCCAGTTCAACTTGGCCAGCGGCTCGGGCACGCTGCCGTACGGCGCGTCGCTGCAAACCACAGGCACCAGCCGCTTGCCCTGGCTAGCGGCATGGTCCAGCTCGCTGCGGCACACCGCAGAGGCGACCCATGCCGGGCTGATCACGAAAATCGATGCGTCGGCCGCATCGATCGCCCGCCGGATCTCCGACATCCATTCGGCGGTGGGTGGGATGCCCTGCCAGTCCACCCAGCTGTCGCGATCCTCCGCGGCGAGTGCTTCATGCAGCCTGCGGACGAATGCAGCGTCTGCGCGTGCGTATGAGATGAAGACATCGGTCACGTCGGCAGTGCCCGGCAGTGGAAGAGGGCCTGATCGACCCGTGTGTCCATGCTACCCGAGATGCCCCGCTTCGGCCCCTGAGCGTTCCAGACTTGTCGGCAGTAAATGAGTTGTCCGATTCAAGCCCAGGTGCGCGAGGATGCGTTCGATCACTGGTGCTTCGAAGATGGCAGCGATGATCGTGAACTCCCCGCTGCAGTTCGGGCAGTGCTCGAGGCCGCGCGTTGACCTGGCCGGTGCGTCAGCTCAGCACCACCAGATGCTGCTTCAGCGCGCCTGCCGCGCCGGCGAGGTTGATGCGCCGGTCGAAGGTGATGAATCGCCCCCGGTGCCGAACCGCCAGTGCCAACAGATAGGTGTCGGTTACCTGCCTGTGCCCGAGCACATGCGACCAGTTGAACACGCCAGGGTCAAGCAGGCTGACATCGTCGGGCCAAAACTGGTGCGCACGGTTCATGGCCGCCTCTGCCAGGCGCGCGGCGACCTCAGCAGCCGGTATCGAGCCTGGGTAAGCCGGCTGCGACATGATGCGTATGCAGCCGTTCTGCGTCATCGGGCATGAGGCCCAGCCGTGCTCGATTTCATTGCCCAGCCACTCAGTTGACCGGTCATGGGCAACATGTGCTTCATCAAGAAGAGCGATCAGTACGTTGACATCGACCAACGCGCGCATCAAACGCCTTCTGCGTCGCGCACACTGTCTATGGCTGCATTCGTCACCGGCGACCCCCGGGTGGTGAAGGGGCGAAAGCCCGCGACGGTGGGCCGTTGGGGATTGCGCGATTCGGCGTCTTGAGCGGGCCGCCCTGTCAGCGCCTGGCGAACCAACAGCGAGATCATCTGGCCCGCACTGCAGTTGCGTTGCCGGGAGAGCTCTTTCGCTGCGGCCAGAACGTCGTCGTCAATGTCCAGAGTGGTGCGCATGGATCGCTTCTCGCGAAAGCCAACGGAAGTGATGCTATCACATCAAATCATCAAGTCATCAGCTTTGCGCTCTTTTCGGAGGCCGGAGTACAGGCGGCGGACGCACTTCGAGTGCCCCTCTTTCCCGCTCGCGTATTGACCGCGTCCTGCACCCAGAAAGCCGACGGGCACGAGGCGCCAGCACTCAGCTTGCGGCAATGCGCATGATTACAGCGCGATCGTCATTGGCCTCCGCTGGCCGGGCGGGGTACATTGGTGCATCCGTGAATGCGATCGACAGTCGGCACTGCCGCGAGTCGACGTTCCGGCAAGCACCGTTCGGAGGACAGATCTTGGCTCAAGATCAGGCCGCATCCCAGTCGGCCTATGACATCGGGCTGGAGCGCAATCCAGCCAACTTCACCGCGCTGACGCCGATCTCGTTTCTGGAGCGCGCAGGCGATGTCTATCGCGACCGGGTGAGCGTCATCCATGGCGGGCGCAGATACACCTGGCGCGAAACCCTCGGCCGCTGTCGCCAGCTTGCTTCTGCGCTTATTTGCCACGGCGTGGGCCGCGGCGACACCGTGGCTGCAATGCTGTCCAATACGCCCGAGATGCTCGAGTGCCACTTTGGCGTGCCGATGTCCGGCGGGGTTTTGAACGCGCTCAATACACGCCTGGACGCGGCGACGATCGCATTCATGCTCGACCATGCCGAGGCAAAGGTCCTGCTGGTGGACCGCGAGTTCGCGCCGACCGTGCTGGCTGCGCTGGCGCTGGCCAGGGTTCGGCCGACGCTGATCGATGTCGACGACCCGATGTACGCGGCGACGCACCCGACGGTGCACGCCAATGAGGCCCTGAGCGACGCGATCGGCTACGAGGCGTTCGTCGCCGGGGGCGACCCTACGTTTCCTGGAATTCGTCCGGCCGACGAGTGGGATGCGATCTCGCTCAACTACACCTCGGGCACGACCGGCAATCCGAAGGGCGTGGTCTATCACCACCGGGGGGCTTATCTGAACGCGATCGGCAACGCGCTGGCCTGCGGCATGGGTGCGCTGCCGGTCTACCTGTGGACGCTGCCGATGTTCCACTGCAACGGCTGGTGCTTTCCGTGGACGGTCACCGCCATGGGCGGGACACATGTCTGCCTGCGCAAGGTCGACCCGGCGTTGATCTTCGATCTGATCCGCCGCCATCGGGTCACCCACTACTGCGGCGCGCCCATCGTGCACTCGACCCTGATCAACGCACCGGCTGGGTTGCGCGAGGGTATCGCGCACCCGGTTTGCGCCCTGGTCGCCGGTGCCGCGCCGCCGGTGGCGATGATCGAAGGGATGGCTCACATGGGCTTTGATCTCACCCATGTCTACGGACTCACCGAGACCTACGGTCCGGCGGCGGTGTGCGCGAAACTGCCGGAATGGGAGACGCTGGCACCGGCCGAGCAGGCGCTGCGCAATGGCCGGCAGGGCGTGCGCTATGCACTGCAGGAAGGTCTGACCGTGATGAACCCGGACACGATGACGCCGACGCCGGCCGACGGGACCACCATGGGCGAGGTAATGTTCCGCGGCAACGCAACGATGAAGGGCTACCTCAACAATCCGGCAGCAACCGGCGAGGCGTTTCGCGGCGGCTGGTTCCATACCGGCGATCTGGCGGTGCTGCAGCCGGACGGCTATGTGAAGATCAAGGATCGTGCGAAGGACATCATCATCTCTGGCGGCGAGAACATCTCCTCGCTCGAAATCGAGGATGTGCTGTCGAAGCATCCGGCAGTGCTGTCGGCTGCGGTGGTGGCCAAGCCTGATCTGAAGTGGGGCGAGACGCCGTGCGCGTTCATCGAGTTGAAGGCTGGCGCCCAGGCCAGCGCGGACGAATTGATAGGCTTCTGTCGCACTTACCTCGCCGGGTTCAAGGTTCCGCGCGCCGTGGTGTTCGGACCGCTGCCGCGCACCTCGACCGGAAAGATTCAGAAGTTCGTGCTGCGCGAGCAGGTTCATTCGGTGCAGGCGATCGATGGTTGAGCGCGTGACTGAGCACACAACTGAGCACACGACTGAGCACGTGACTGAGCACGTGACTGAGCACGTGACTGAGCCGCTGGTGATCATCAGCCTGCAGAATCAGCTGCCCCAGGGCGTGGGCGCCTGGGTGCCGGTGATCACCGGGGTTATCTTCGTGGTCTGCGTGATTGCGTTCCGGCGCGGCATCGTGGGGGCGTTGCAGGCGTTGTTACGGCGCTGATCGCGCTGATGTGGCGCTCACGTCGCCCCCCCGAACCTGGGCAGTCGTTGCAGCAGCGGTTCAATCACATGCCGGACGATCGGTCCGAGCGCTGCGCCGAAGAGGAGCCCGGCCAGCGCAGCAAGCGCTGCGCCAGCGGTCCAGCCAGCCAGCCCGCCGGCTACAGGAAGCAGAATGCTCGCCGCCTCGCTTGCCGTGTGAATCCAGTGCTCCGGGGCCGAGATACCATAAACCGCCAGGCCATGCAGGATGATTCCGCCGCCGACCCAAAGCATCGCCAGCGTGCCCACGATGGACAGCAGCGACAGCACCGTGGGCATTGCGATTACCAGCCCGCGGCCGAGCGTTGACCACGGCGCGCTTCTTCTGGCGAGCGCAACCCCGATGTCATCGGCCTTGACGATCAACGCAACTGCCGCGTAGATCGCCACCGTGATGCCCAGGCCGACAATCAGCAGCACGGACGCCCTCGTTACGAACGGAGCATCCTCGAGCGTCGACAGGGTGAGCGCCATGATCTCGGCCGACAGGATCAAATCGGTGCGAATCGCGCTGGCCACCGTCTTCTGCTCGACTGCGAGGGCGTCTTCGACCTCGGCAGTGGCACCGCCCTCATCGGCGTGGCGATCGGCGTTGCGATCGGCGTGGCGATCGGCCTGGTGATCGGTGTGCGCGGTGGCGTGCTCAATGGCGTGCTGTTTGCCGGGGACGACCAGCTCATACACCTTGCCGAAGCCCTCGTAGCAAAGAAACAGGCCGCCGCCGATCAGCAGCGGCGTGATCGCCCAGGGTGCCACTGTCGACAACAGCAGCGCACCAGGCAGCAGGAACAGCAGCTTGTTCCTGATCGACCCTAGCGCGATCTTGCCGATGATCGGCAGTTCGCGCTCGGCGGCGAATCCGACCACGTAGCGGGGAGCGACAGCGGCGTCATCGATGACGATGCCTGCCGCCTTCGTCCCGGCCTTGGCTGCCTGCCCGGCGATATCGTCAAGCGACGCAGCGGCGACCTTGGCGATGGCGGCCACATCATCCAAGAGGGCAAACAGGCCGGAGGCCATCGGTCATCCTTGCTGACTGGTCACACGGGTGCGCCACGGCGTGCCAATGGCTTCGGGCATGCCCTGAGTGTTAAAAACGGACGCGCGGGGAGGAGGTTTTATCGATCTGCCGTTGCGCTGGGCGATGCGGGCGGTTCGCGCAAAAACCGCGCCTGCCGACTGCGCGGCCTGGCACGATATAATCATCGCCGATCGGTCAGAGTCTCAGAGGGGTTTGCACATGAAAGTGGTGGTCGCAGTCAAGCGCGTGGTCGATTACAACGTCAAGGTGCGGGTGAAGGCCGATGGCAGCGGGGTCGATGTCGCCAATGTCAAGATGTCGATGAATCCGTTCGACGAGATTGGCGTGGAAGAGGCTATCCGGCTGAAGGAGGCGGGCATCTGCTCCGAGATCATCGTGGTCTCGCTCGGCCTGCCGCAGTGCCAGGAAACCCTGCGTAGCGCGCTGGCGATGGGTGCCGACCGGGCGATCCTGGTCGAGACCGATGTCGAGCTGCAGCCGCTGGCGGTGGCCAAGTTGCTGAAGGCGATCGTCGATCGCGAACAGCCGAAGCTCGCCATCCTGGGCAAGCAGGCGATCGATGACGACGCCAACCAGACCGGTCAGATGCTGGCGGCCCTGCTCGGCTGGCCACAGGCAACGTTCGCCTCCAAGCTCACGGTTACCGGGGAGCGCGCAGAAGTCGTGCGCGAGATCGATGGCGGCCTGGAGACGCTCGCGCTCGGTCTGCCCGCGGTGATGACCACTGACCTGCGGCTGAACGAACCGCGTTACGTCACCCTTCCCAACATCATGAAGGCGAAGAAGAAGCCGCTCGAGGTAATCAAGCCGGATGCGCTCGGCGTCGACCCCTCGCCACGGCTGGCCACCCTCAAGGTGGAGGAGCCGCCGAAGCGGCAGGCCGGCGCCAAGGTCGCCGATGTGAAGGAACTGGTTGCCAAGCTCAAGGGCGAAGCGAAGATCATCTGAAAGAGGTCGACACGATGAGTATCCTGGTCATTGCAGAACATGATGAAGGCGTGCTCAAGCCGAGCACATTGAACGCTATCACCGCCGCTTCGAAGCTTGGCAGCGAGATCGCGGTAC
Organism: Burkholderiales bacterium; assembly: GCA_038205245.1. Taxonomy (GTDB): domain Bacteria; phylum Pseudomonadota; class Gammaproteobacteria; order Burkholderiales; family CAIKXV01; genus CAIKXV01. The sequence goes on along the minus strand of JBBRCD010000027.1, from coordinate 12,516 downwards.
TGGTCGCCTCGGATCGGGCCGAGCCGGTGGCTGCAGCGGTGTCGAAGGTGGCCGGCGTGACCCGGGTGCTGGCGGTGCAGGCTCCTTATTACGGCAAGCCGACGGCAGAGAACATCGCGGCACTGGTGCTGTCGATCGCGCGCAGCTATACCCATGTGCTGGCCCCGGCCACCAACTTCGGCAAGAACTTCATGCCACGGGTCGCCGCGCTGCTCGATGTCGCGCAGATATCGGAGATTTCCGCGGTGGTGTCTGCGGATACCTTCGTGCGTCCGATCTATGCCGGCAACGCGCTGGCGACGGTGCAGTCGAAGGACCCGATCAAGGTGATCACCGTGCGCTCGACCGCTTTCGATGCGGCTGCCGAGGGCAACAGTGCGCCGATCGAGTCGGTGGCGGCAGTGGCCGATGGCGGGCAGACCGAAGTGACCGGACGCAACCTGACCAAGACCGCGCGGCCCGAGCTGACTGCGGCGCGGATCATCGTGTCGGGTGGGCGCGGCATGGGCAACGGCGAGAACTTCAAGCTGCTGGAAGCGCTGGCCGACAAGCTGGGTGCGGCAGTCGGTGCTTCGCGCGCTGCGGTCGATGCCGGCTTCGTGCCCAACGACTATCAGGTCGGCCAGACTGGCAAGGTAGTCGCGCCCGATCTTTATGTCGCAGTCGGCATCTCCGGGGCGATCCAGCATCTGGCTGGAATGAAGGACAGCAAGGTGATCGTGGCGATCAACAAGGACGCCGAGGCACCGATCTTCCAGGTGGCCGATTACGGCCTGGTCGCCGACCTGTTTCAGGCGGTGCCGGAACTTACCGCCGAACTCGGCGCCTGAGGGCGGGCGGCGGGCCGGCTGGTTTCGCAGCGCGCAGTTTCGATTCGCCTGGGGACCGCGCATCATGGCCGAGTCTGTCAGCACTGTGGCATGGCGGGCGCCGCTGGACGATCTGCGCTTCGTCATCGCAGATGTCGTCGGTTGGGATCGTTACCCCTCGAGCGCTGACGGCGGCTTCGACCGGGCACTGACTGACGACATCCTTGCCGAGGCCGGGCGTTTCGCCGAGCAGCGGCTCGCCCCGCTGGACGCGGTCGCCGACCGGGCGGGGGTGCAGTGGAAAGACGGGCGGGTGACTACCGCGCCTGGCATGGTCGAGGCGTGGCAGGCGTTCTGTGCCAACGGGTGGAACGCTCTGGATGCGCCAGCCGAATCCGGTGGCCAGGCACTGCCGCATCTGCTCGCCTGCGCGGTCGAGGAACTCTGGGCGGGTGCAAACCTGTCGTTCAGTCTGGCGCCGATGCTGACCTCGGCGCTGGCCGCCACCCTGGTGCGTCATGGCTCGCCCCAGCAGCGGGCGCTCTGGCTGCCCCGGCTGGTGTCCGGCGAATGGACCGGCGCGATGAATCTCACCGAGCCGCAGGCGGGGTCGGATCTTTCCGCTGTGCGCACCCGTGCGGTAGCTGAAGCCAGCGCCGATTCCGTCATGGCAGCGGCCGCCGCGGTGGACAACGGTGCGGCGGGCGACGGTGCAGCCGGCAACCGTGAGTCGGGGAACGATGCGGGTCAGCGCTACCGACTGTTCGGCACCAAGATCTACATCACCTGGGGCGAGCATGACCTCACTGGCAATATCGTGCACCTGGTCCTGGCGAGGACGGCGGACGCGCCGCCCGGGGTAAAGGGCCTGTCGCTGTTCATCGTGCCCTCGGTGCTGGTCGATGAGAGGGGCGGTCTGCTCGGACGAAACGATGTGCGCTGCGTATCGGTCGAGCACAAGCTGGGCCTGCATGGCTGCCCGACCGCTGTGATGGCATTCGGCGATGGCGAGGGTGCGCTCGGCTGGCGGCTCGGCGAAGCGCACCGCGGGCTCGAGTACATGTTCACCATGATGAATCGTGCGCGGCTGGCGGTCGGCGTCGAAGGTGTCGGCCTGTCGGAACGCGCTTTCCAGCTCGCGCACCGCCATGCGCTCGAGCGTGTCCAGGGGCGCGCGATCGGCACTGACACGCCCCGCGCAGTGCCGATCATCGAGCATCCGGACGTGCGCCGCATGCTGCTGTCGATGCGGGTGTCCACCGAGGCCGGACGCGCATTCGCACTGCAGACCGCGATGCTGCTCGACGCCTCGCAGCAGGATGCGCAGGCCATGGCACGGCTCGAACTGTTCACGCCGATCGTCAAGGGCTGGTGCACCGAGCAGGCGGTCCTGAACGCCTCGACTGGTATCCAGGTGCATGGTGGCATGGGCTACATCGAGGCCACCGGCGCGGCGCAGGTGTTGCGCGATGCGCGGATCACGCCGATCTACGAAGGTACGACCGCGATCCAGGCCAACGACCTGCTCTGGCGAAAGCTGCGCCGAGACGATGGTGTGGCCTTGAACGACTGGCTGGCCGAGGTCGACCGGGTAGCGGCTGCTATTGGCGCCTGCCGCTTTGCCCATGCGATGGAGGTGTCGCGCGCGCTGGCTGCGGCGAGCGCACAACTCACCGAGTCCGTGGGGTTCCTGCTGCGTTTCACTGAGCGCGATCCAGCGGGTCTGCGCGAGTGTGCGGCGGCCGCGGTGTCGCTGCTCGAACTGTCCGCAGTGGTGGCCAGTGGCTGGATGATGGCGCGCAGCGCGATCGCCGCCGAGTCCGCCCTTGCGCGCGGCGACCCGCGCGTCAGGCTGCTTGCACGCAAGCTCGATCATGTGCGCTTTCACGCGTCTACCGTGCTGCCGATGGCCGGTCTGTTCTCGGCACAGATCCGCGGTGCCGGCGAGGCAATCCTGTCCGCCGACCTGAGCGCCGACTACTGAATCGACCCGCCGCGCTGCGCTGGGGCGATGAATGGCGCACCTGAGGGTGCCCGCTTGAAGCGAACGCTGATCAGCGTTCCGCGGCCCTGCGCACCGTCGTCGATCGAGATCGTGGCGCCATGCGCGTTGACGATCTCCTGCACGATCGCCAGCCCGAGTCCGCTGCCGTCGCCGGCTGCGCCCGGCACCCGGTAGAAGCGCTGGAACACCTGACTGCGCTCTTGCTGGGCGATGCCCGGACCATCGTCTTCCACGCTGAGCACCGATTGTTCGCCGGCGGTCGTGGTGCGCACCGTGATGCGCCCGCTGTCGGGCGTATAGCGGATCGCGTTCTCGAGGAGGTTGTCGAGCAGGTCGCGCAGCAGTCGCGCATCGCCCAGTATCGGCGCCGGCTCCAGCTCGAAGCCCAGGTCGAGATCCTTCAGCAGCGCGCGCGGCACCCAGAGCGAGGCCGCGTCCTGCGCCACCGAGCGCAGGTCGATCGGGCGCGGGGCTTCGGCGCGATGGCCGCCAGGCTCGGCACGTGCCAGTGCGAGCAACTGGTTGGCCAGATGCGAGGCGCGCACGGTCGCGCCATGAAGCTGCTTCAGGCTGTGCACGAGCGCTGTCGGCGCGGGCTGGCGAAGCGCCAGTTCGACCTGAGTCTGCAGGCCGGCCAGCGGCGTACGCAGCTGATGTGCAGCGTTGGCAGTGAACCGCTGCTGGGCGCCCAGTGCATCGTGCAGGTCAAGCAACAGCTCGTTCAGGGTATGTACCAGCGGCCGTACTTCGCTGGGCGCATAGCTCCCATCCAGCGGACGCAGGTCGCGTGCCGAGCGTTCCGCGATCTCGGCGCGCAATCGCTCGAGCGGCGCGAGGCTGCGCCGGATACCGAACCAGACCAGGACCATGGCAACCACCGCAATCAGCAGCGCCGGTATCGTCTCGCCAACCAGGATCTCGCGCGCCAGCCGGTTGCGCTTGAGCAGCGTCTCGGCCACCTGGATCACGATCGGGCCCTCCGCGCTGGGCAGAAACAGCGCGGCTACGCGCACCTTCTCGCCGGCGACCCTGCTGTCGTAGAACATCCGATGGCCATCCGGGGCCATCGATGGGGGTTTCGGCACCTCGGTCTGGCCGGCCAGCAGTTCTCCCGCTGCGCTGGTGACTGAAAGGTATCTGCGGTCGACGCTGTCCGCCCTGAGCATGTCCTGCGCGACCTTGGGCAGGTCGACCACGCTTCGGTCGCCCACCGTCTTGACATGGGCTGCCAGGGTCAGCGCAGGGTCGAGCAGCGCGCGGTCATAGGCGACGTTGGCCGAGCGCAGGGCGACTGCATAAGAGAGCAGGGCGCCCGAGACCAGCAGCACCGCGAGTGGCGTGACCAGCCAGCGAAGAAGCTGCTGGCGCAGGCTTCGGCCAGTTGGGCGATCGGATACAGGCAGTACTGGGCCGATAGGCGTTCCGGGTTTGCGATCGCCAGAACTAGCCCGGCTCATTCTGCTCTTCGAGCAGATAACCGAAGCCACGCACCGTGCGGATACGGACGCCGCCGGACTCGATCTTGGCGCGCAGCCGTGACATGTAGACCTCGATCGCATTCATCGACAATTCCTTGTCCCAATTGGACAGGGCCTGCATCAGGTTCTCCTTCGACACGACCTGGCCCGCCCGCAGCATCAGGTTCTCCAGCACGCTCCACTCGCGGCTGGTGAGATCGATCGGCTGGCCGTTCAGTGTCGCCCGGCGTGCGATGGTGTCGAGCACCAGCGGGCCATTGCGCAGTTGCGGGTTCTTGCTCGCCTGACCGCGGCGCAGCAGCGCGCGCACCCGGGCCTCGAGTTCCGGCAGCGCGAACGGCTTGGGCAGATAGTCGTCTGCGCCCAGGTCCAGGCCGTGCACCCGGTCTTCCACCGCGTCCCGCGCGGTCAGGACCAGCACCGGCACATACTCCGGACGCTTGCGCAGCCGACGCAGCACCTCGAAGCCGTCGATACCGGGCAGGCCGATGTCGAGCACGATCAGATCGAAGCGCTCGCGCAGGAATGCCGCCTCGGCCGCCTCGCCAGTCACCACATGCTCGACCCGCAGTTCCGACTCCCCGAGGATGCGGGTCAGTCCGTCGGCCAGTGTCGCGTCGTCTTCAACGATCAGAATCTTCAATTGCCCTCCCGAGAGGTCGTGAAATCAGAATACTGACAGTCTGCGCTTCGAACCTTGCGCCAGACTTTCCCGCAGCGCAAGGCCCTGCGTCGAGTCTGGCCGGCCGGCGGTTGCCGTGCGCATCAGTGGCAGGTCGCAGCCCGGATCGGGTCGGTCGGCTGACCAGCGGCTTTACGGCTAATGATCGCCTAACGGGTCTTGTCAAGTCCGTATGCCATACTTACGTCAAGCTTTCTAACGTCTTTTCTGACGTCTTTGACGGCAAACGATGACGGGCAGCGAGGGAGGCGCGGCCTGTCTTGAGCAGTGCCTGCGAGTTTTTGAACACTGTTTTACCAGGAACGGAACGGAGTGGATGCTGTGGTTGTGCTGCGTCGGAAATGCGGGTTTGTATTGCGGGTGTCAGGGTGATGGGTGTGTCGTGCGCACCGCCGTCCACGGCATTGATGTTGGCGATGCTGGTGTTGTCCGCTGGCGCGATCGGGGCAACAGTGCCCGCGCAGCCCCGGCTGGCGAGCGAGACTATTCCCGGGGCAGCGGGCACCAAGTTGTTGACCATTGGCGAGGCGCTGCTCCTGGCCGAGCGCAACAACCTGTCTCTGCAGGTCGGTGCGGCGCGGCAGGAGAGCGCGCGTGCGGCCGGGATCACCGCGCGTCAGCGCCCGAATCCAGATCTGGAAGTGCAGGCTGGCCCGGTTCGTCCGCGCTCGCTCGGGGGGCCTGACGGCACCGGCTATGGCTTCAATCTGGCTCAGCCGCTCGACTACTCGAACGTGCGCGAGGCGCGCAGCCGGGTCGCCGATGGCAGTGTTCAGGGCGCGGAGGCGGCTTTGCTTGCACTGCGCCGGTCACTGCAGGCACGGGTCAAGACTGCGTTCTATCAGGTTCTGCAGCGGCTGGAGCAAGTGCGCATCGCAGAAGAGGAGCTCGTCACGCTGCAGCAGATTCGCGAGCGGGTGAATCTGCGGGTGCAGTTGGGCGAGTCCCCACGTCTGGACCTGATTCGCGCCGACACCGAGGTGCTCAACGCTCGGCGCAACCGCGACTCAGCAAGCACCCGTGTCGAGCAGGCGCGAGGCAGTCTTTTCGTTCTGGTGGGCATCGCCCTGGGCGACCCGGTTCGGCTGGACGGCGGGTTGCCGGCGTTCGCAGCACTACCCCCGCTCGCCGACATCCGCGACCGCGCGCTTCGCAGCAATCCGGAACTGGCTCAGTTCGAGGCCGAGCGGCGACGGGCGCAGGCGCGGGTCGATCTGGAGCAGCGTCTGCGTACGCCTCAGGTCACCCTGCGTGCCGGGCGCGAAGTCACCCCCGATCAGGGTGTCTGGCGTTTCGGGCTGTCGGTGCCACTGCCACTGTTCAATCAGCGGCAAGGACAGATTCGCGAGGCGCAAGCCGAGTCGGCAGTGGCCGACGCCCAGTTGGAATCCCGGCGACAGGTGCTTGCGGGCGAACTCGACTTCGCGCTCACCAGCTACGCCATTGCCCGCCAGCAGGTCGATGCTTTCGAAAGCGGCCTGTTGCGCCAGGCGGAGCAGACGGTACGGGTGGCCGAAGCAGCCTATCGCTTCGGCGAGCGCGGAATCATCGAATTCCTCGATGCCCAACGCACGCGCCGCCTGGTCAGGCAGGACTACATCAACGCTTTGTATGAGGCACGCTATGCGCTCCTCGAGATCGAGCGTTTGGCGGGATTCGATCTGCAAGAGGAAAAGAAATGAACCATCACGCGAGGCGTGTCGTCGGCTTGCTTGGGGCCGTCGCCCTGGGTCTGGGAAGTGCGGCCTTTCTCGGGGGCTGCGGCAAGGAGCCGGTGAAGCCGGCGGCTGCACCGGCGCGTGACCCGGGGCAGGTGCGCGCCGCCGAGTCGTTGCTCGCGCGGCTGCAGGTGTCCGAGCTGGTCGAGGTGGACATCCAGCAGTCGCTGCGGGTTGCTGGCAGCGTGCATGTCGACGAGGAGCGGGTCGCACGCATCGGCTCTTCGGTCACCGGAAGGATCACCGATGCGCCCGGGGTGCTCGGGCTGGAGGTGCGTGCCGGGCAGGCGCTTGCGCGGCTGGACAGCAGCGAGCTGGCTGGCGTGCAGCGCAATTTTCTGAAGGCTGGCCTCGATATGGAGCTTGCGCAGCGCGCAGTCGAGCGCGCCAAGCTGCTGTTGTCGGCCGATGTTATCGGCGCGGCCGAACTGCAGCGGCGCGAGAGCGAGCTGTTGTCGGCCGAGGCGGAACTGCGCACCGAGCGGGGCAATCTGCTCATCCTGGGCATGAGTGGCGAGGCGATCGAGCGACTCGAGAACAACCGGGCGATCGTCCCGGTGATCTCGATCACCTCGAAGCAGACCGGTACGATCATCGAGCGCAAGGTCACGGTGGGGCAGGTGGTGCAGCCGGCCGACCTGCTGTTCACCGTCGCCGACCTGTCCCAGGTCTGGGTGGTGAGCGAGGTGCCGGAAGAGCTGGCGTTCGGCGTCGGGGTGGGTGAGCCGGTCGAGGTCGAGATTCCTGCCCTGCGTGACCGGCGCATCGCCGGCAAGGTCACCTTCGTCGGCAGCACGGTGAACCCGGAGACCCGGACGATCACGGTACGCACCACCCTGCTCAACCCGGACCGTTCGATCAAGCCGGCGATGCTGGTGACCATGTCGATCCGCGAGCCGGTGCGCCGGGCGCTCGCATTGCCCTCTGGTGCGGTGGTGCGCGAGGCCAACCAGGATCATGTGTTCGTGCGCCTGCAGCCCGATCTGTTCCAGCTTCGCCCGGTCAAGCTTGCGCCGGAGACCGCCAACGGCCTGCGGCCGGTGCTGGCAGGCGTCTCGGCAGGCGAGACGATCGTGACCGACGGGGCGTTCCATCTTAACAACGAGCGTAACCGCCAATGATCGAGATGGTGATTCGCACCAGTCTGCAACAGCGGCTGGTGTTGCTGGTGGTGTTCATCGTGCTCGGCCTGTTCGGTGCGCGCTCGGTGCAGAACCTGTCGCTCGACGCGTTCCCGGACGTGACCAACGTCCAGGTGCAGGTAGCCACCGAGGCGGCCGGGCGATCGCCGGAGGAAGTGGAGCGCTTCGTCACCGTGCCGATCGAGATCGCGCTGACCGGCCTGCCCGGCCTGGTCGAGCAGCGTTCGCTGAACCGTGCCGGATTGTCGTTGGTGACGCTCGTCTTCACCGATGCTACTGACATCTACTTCGCGCGCCAGGTGGTCCTTGAACGACTGATCGAGGTGCAGTCGCGGCTGCCCAGTGATGTGGTGCCGGTACTTGGTCCCGTGTCCACTGGACTTGGCCAAGTCTACCAGTACACGCTGGAGCGCCCGGATGACGGCAAGCGGGCGTTAAGCCGCGAAGAGCTGACCGAGCGGCGCATCGTGCAGGACTGGGTGGTACGGCCGCTGCTGCGAAGCATCCCGGGCGTGACCGAGGTGAACACGCACGGCGGCTATGTACGGCAGTATCAGGTGATCGCCGATCCGCAGCGCATGCGCGGCTTCAACGTGACCCTGGCCGAGATCTATACCGCACTGGAACGTAACAATGCCAACAGTGGCGGGGGAGTTCTCGCGCGCGGCGTGGAGCAGTCCATCATCCGCGGGATCGGCCTGGTGCGTACGCTCGAAGATCTCGGCAACATCGTCATCAAGGAGGTGGGCGGCACACCTGTTTTTCTGCGAAGTGTGGCCAAAGTGAGCCTGGGCGAAGAGGTTCGTGCCGGCGCCGCGGTGAAGAACGGAGATACCGAGGCTGTCGCCGGTATCGTGATGATGATTCGCGGCGGCAATGCGCGCGAAGTGGTGAACCGGGTAAAAGTACGAGTCGACCAGATAAACGCACAGGGCATGCTGCCGAACGATCTCAAGATCGTGCCCTTCTACGATCGTACCGAACTCGTCGATTCGGCCCTCTGGACGATCGTCAAGGTGCTGCTCGAGGCGATTCTGTTCGTGGTGATCGTGTTGTTCGTATTCCTCGGCGACCTGCGCTCCAGCCTGATTGTGGTCGCGACGCTGATCCTCACGCCGTTGCTCACCTTCATGGTGATGAATCACTATGGAATATCGGCCAACCTCATGTCCCTCGGCGGACTGGTGATCGCGATCGGGCTCATGGTCGACGGATCCGTGGTGGTGGTCGAGAATACGTACAAGCGGCTGGGCGAGGCAGGCGACTCCGGGGAGAGCCGGTTGCGCGTGGTGTTGCGCGCGGCCTCCGAGGTCGGGGTGCCGGTCGTCTTTGGCATGGGCATAATCATCATGGTGTTCATGCCGCTGCTGACGCTGACCGACATGGAAGGCAAGATGTTCTCGCCGCTGGCACAGGTAATCGGAATAGCGCTGGCGATATCCCTGGTACTGTCGCTCACGCTCACCCCGATCCTCTCCTCGTACATGCTCAAGGGCGGGGCAAATCACGACACGTTCGTGCTCCGTTTGATCAAGCCGGGATACCTGCGGTTGCTCGGTTGGTCCATTGCCCACGAAAAGACGGTGGTCGCGGTGGCGGTGGGGCTGCTGATCGCCGCAGGCGCAGCGTTCCCCTACCTCGGGACATCGTTCTTGCCGGTGATGCAGGAAGGCTCTGTCACCCCGCAGACTGTCCGTGTGCCTTCGGTGTCGCTCGACGAATCGATCCGAATGCAATTCGAGGCAATGAAGCTGGTGGCGGCGGTTCCGGGCGTGCGTTCCGCCGTGTCGCTGATCGGGCGCGGAGAAAATGCGGCGGACCCGGCAGGCGTCAACGAGTCCGAACCGGTCGTGAGCCTGCTCCCGCCGGGAGAACGACCGGCGGGATTCGAGCTGCAGTCCGACATCGAACGCCGGATCCGCGAGGTACTTTCAGTCCTGCCCGGCATCCAGCTGGTGATGAGTCAGCCGATTCAGGCTCGAGTCGACGAGATGCTGACTGGCGTGCGGTCGCAGGTCGCGATCAAGTTGTTCGGGGACGATCTTGCCGTGCTGCGCCAGAAGAGTCTGGAGATCGCCCGGGTGCTCGAAGGTATCACCGGTACCCGCGACGTGCGGCTCGACAGGGTCAGTGGCCAGCCCTTCCTGAATATCGACATCGACCGCAAGGCGATCGCACGTTACGGCATCAACGTCGCCGATGTGCACGACGTGATCGAGACCGCGATCGCCGGCCGGCAGGCGACCGAGATCTTCGAGGGCGAACGGCGTTTCGCTGCGGTAGTGCGCTATCCCGAGAATTATCGAAACAGCGCCGAGGCGATCGGCAACATCCTGTTCACCCCGCCCAGCGGGGCGACGGTTCCATTGAAGAGCCTGGCCACGATCGAGGTCGTGGACAGTGCACCGTTGATCGTGCGCGAATCTGCCCGGCGCCGGATCGTGATCGGCTCCAACGTCGACGGACGCGACCTTGGCGGGTACGTCGCCGAGGCAAAGGCGCGCATCGCCGAACAGGTCGACCTGCCCGAAGGTTACATGCTCGAATGGGGTGGGCAATTCGAGAACATGGAGCGCGCACTGGGCCGGCTGGCGGTGATCGTCCCGCTGACGGTCGCCGCCATCTTTTTCCTGCTGTTCATCCTTTTCAACTCGATCCGCTACGCGCTGCTGATCATCCTGGTGCTGCCGTTCGCATCGCTCGGCGGCATCTTCGGGCTGCTGATCTCGGGCGAGTTCCTCTCCGTGCCGGCGTCGGTGGGATTCATCACGCTGTGGGGCATCGCCACGCTCAACGGCGTGGTGCTGGTGGAGTACATCAAGCACCTGCGCGGCGAGGGACTTGACGTGCAAGAGGCGGTGGTCGAGGGTTGCAAGGCACGCTTGCGGCCGGTGCTGATGACCGCGTCGGTGGCGATGCTTGGACTGCTTCCGATGCTGTTTGCCACCGGGCCGGGGTCGGAAGTGACCCGGCCGCTGGCGGTGGTGGTGATCTCGGGACTGATAACATCGACGTTGCTGACCCTGGTGGTGGTGCCCTCGCTGTTCAAGTGGTTCGACGAGAAGACGGTCGAGGCCTGATCCGCAGTCGAATTTGCGGCTGGCGCAAGCACAGCCCTTTTCGCGGGAGGTGGTGATGAAGGAAATCAAGGCGGTGGTTCGCCCGGCACGGCTGGACCGGATCAGGGAAGCGATGCGCCAGTTTCCCGGGTTTCCGGGCATGAGCGTGAGCAAGGTGGATGGCTGCAGCCGCTTCCCTGCCGGGCAGCACCCGCGCAGCGTGAAAGAGGCGTTGACCGATTATTCGAGCAAGGTCAGGATCGAGATCGTCTGCCCGGACGAGATGGTCGAGTCGATCGTCCAGATCATCGCCGCGCAGGGGTTCACCGGCCACACGGGTGACGGACTGATCTGGGTGACTGACGTCGAGAACCGGGTGCGTATCGTGGAGAAGGATCGTGACTTTGCCCGCTGGAACCGCACGTCCGGCAGGCTGATCGAGACAGGACCGGCGACATGAAGGAAGTCAAGGCGATCATCCAGCCGGCCAGACTTGGCCGGGTCCGCGACGCGTTTCGTCTGGTCAGCGGCTTTCCCGGCATGAGCGTGAGTCGCGTCGACTGCTGCGGGCCGGATGCGGTGAGCGAGAAGGCGAAGAGCGTGAAGCAGCAATTGGTCGACTCGGCGACCAAGGTCCGGATCGAAATAGTCTGCGCCGAGTCGCAGGTTGCTCCGATCGTCGCCATTCTTCTCGAGTGCAACCAGACCGGCAAGGCCAATGACGGCATGGTCTGGGTGACCGAGGTGGCGAGTTCCACCCGGTTGTGCGACGGCACCGCGGGCTGGGGCACCGGCTGCGATTGAGCTGTTGCGGGTCGCGCTGGCAAGCGCGCGCGTCCACTTGCCCTCAATGGCGGGTTTGCGATCCGGGCGGCCGAGTACTGCCGGAGAACAGCTGCGCTGCGTCGACCGGATCGAAGCGATAGATGCGGTTGCAGAACTCGCAGGTCACCTCGACGTGACCCTGTTCGGCCAGCACCGACTCGACCTCGGTCGGGCCGAGCATATGCAGCATCGACTCCACCCTGGCCGTAGAGCATGAGCAGCGGAAGGCGAGCGGCGTCGCATCGAACAGCCGCACGTCCTCCTGATGGAACAGCCGCCTGACCACATCGGTCGCCTGCAGCTCGAGCAATTCCCCTGGTTCCACGGTGGCGGCCAGGGTGCACACCCGGTTCCAGCGGTCGTCATCCTCGTCGGTGGCGCCTGGCAGCCGCTGCAGCAGCAGGCCAGCGGCACGCGTGTCGTCGGCAGTCACAAGCAGTGTGGTCTCGATCTGCTCAGAGTGGCGCATGTAGTGCACGAGCATGGACGATACGCTGTCGCCGACCACCTCGACCACGCCCTGATAGCTCTGCGCGCCATCGGGCTGGATCAGCGTGATCGCGCAGCGCGCGTCGTGCAGCAGTGTGGCGAAGGCTGCGTTCTCGGGAAGCGCATCCCATTTGGCGGTCGCACGCATGGTGCCCGCGCTGGTGCATTCGACGACCAGCAGCTTGAGCGCGCCGCTGCCCTGAACTTGAAGCACCATCGCACCGTCGAACTTCAGGGTCGCGGCAAGCAGTGCACAGGCGGCCATCAGCTCGCCCAGCATCCGGCGCAACTGAGGCGGATAGTCATGGC
>JBBRCD010000026.1:0-39312 GCA_038205245.1 Burkholderiales bacterium | reverse complement strand
GAGGCTGAACCGGGATGCCGGAGTTATACATGAGCGAAACGTTGACCAGCGCCCCAATTGGCGAGCATCGTGCGCCCGCCACGGTGGGTGTGATCGGCCTGGGCCTGATGGGCGCGGCCTGTGTGGCCAGACTGCGCGGCGCTGGCTTCGAGGTGATCGGCTACGACATCGATACCTCGGCGGCTGCGCGCATCGGGCTGCCGCCAGCGCAGTGTGCCGCTTCGATTGCCGAGATTGCCGCGCGCTGCGACTGCTGCGTGATCGCGGTGTTCAACACCGCGCAGGTCGAGCAGGTACTGATCGGCGCACAAGGTCTGGTCGAGGTTCGGGCGAGCGAGCGCGGGCGCTCACCGATGGCCGCCATCTCGATCAGCACCTGCGACCCGGATGCGATTGCAGCGTTGGCGGCACGACTGCCAGCCGCACAGATCGAGTTCATCGAGGCGCCGATCTCCGGCACCAGCCAGCAGTTCATCGCCGGCGATGGTCTGGGTCTGATCGCCGGCACCGATCGGGCAGTCGCGCGCGTGGCGCCGGTGCTCGATGCCATGGTGCCAAAACGACATCGGGTCGGTGTACCTGGTGATGGCGGCCGCGCCAAGCTCGCCATCAACCTGATGCTCGGCATCAACCGGGCGGCGCTGGCCGAGGGGCTGGTGTTCGCAGAACGCATGGGCCTCGACCCGACCGCTTTCCTCGCGGTGGCGCGCGACTCGGCCGCCTACTCGCAGATCATGGATGTGAAAGGGGCGAAGATGATCGCCGCCGATTTCACCCCGCATGGCAAGGTCACCCAGTCGCTGAAGGACTTCTCGCTGATGCTCGCGCAGGCGCGCCGCCTCGGGCAGCGCTTGCCGCTGGGCGAGACCTATGCTGCGCTGATGCAGGGCTGTGTCGAGCATGGCGAGTCGGACTTCGACAACGGGGCGGTGATCAATGAGATCCGGCGGCGGCGAGGGGCGCCTGGCGGTTGAACACACACACAGATGGGCAGTCGTCATGAACTGCACAAGCAGGTGTAGCGTTCGAGCTGCGACCGGGTGGTCGTTGGCCGGGGCCGTGCATACGGTGCGCATGCTGGGTGCGGTCGGGGTCGCACTGCTCTGCACCGAGGCGTTCGCGCAGTTCGATCCGGCGCGGGTCTATCAGCAGAGCGCGGCCGTGCTCGCGCGCTACCCCGATCCAGCCCACTTCACCACCTCCTACGACCTGAGCGACAAGCGGGTGTCCATAGGCGGGCTCGCCCCGGATATCGGCCGCAACATTGCCGGCATCGAGAATTCCATATCGTATCTGCTCGAGGCGCGCGGCGTGGGGATCGGCCGCCAGAGTTTTGGTCGCCGTGTGCATTCTCTCTGGGTGGCTGCAGTCGGCGTGCTCGAGACCACCGCACGCAATGCGCCCGATGTCGTGCGTACGGTCAACGCGGCGCGCGCCGCGGCCAGCGCGTCGCCGGCTGCATCGGACAGCCTGTCGGTGGTGACCTATCGCCCGCGCTCGACCCGCCAGGTGCTGCAGATGCTCGATCCGAAGACGGGTCTGCTCCAGAGCATCGAAGTCGATTGGGAGGATTCGCTCACGCCTGAGACCGTGCTCACGCGCCCGCGCGCAGCCGGTTACCTGATCCCGGCGGCGCATTCACCGATTGCGCAGCGTTTGGCCCAGGCAGACGTCGAGATGCATCGTTTGACGGTTGCAGCGACGATCGAGGTCGATACCTATCAGGTGACCGACAAACGCGTCGGACCGGTCAATCTGGAAGGCCATCCCGCGGTTCGGGTGCAGGCCGAGTCGATGCGCCGTCCAGTGCGCTTTGCTGCCGGCAGTTTCTGGGTGCCGATGGGCCAGCCCGCAGCGAACCTGGCTGCCGTGGCACTCGAGCCTGAGTCGGCGTCGAGCTTTGTCTCGTACGACATCCTGCCGGTGGCCATCAAGGGTGCGACGCTGCGCGGTGGCAGCAGTTCGGAAGTGCCAGTGTATCGGGCGCTGGCGCCGATTTCGGTGCCGAGGGAGGTCTTCTCCATCCGGGATCGGTAAGCGCCCTCATGGTGAAGTGCGGATGCCCCTCGGGTCGCTACGGCTCCAGTTTCAGCTCGAGCTTCGCAACCACTTTGCCCCAGCGCGCAAGCTCCGAGCGGATGTAGGCCCCCAACTCTTCTGGGCTGCCGCCCACGATTTCTGCCCCCTGGCTGGTGATCCTCTGCCGGATATCCGGGTCGCGCAGTATCCGGTTCAATTCGGTGTTGAGCCGAATCACGATTTCCTGGGGTGCGCCGGACGCTGCCGCCAGACCAAACCAGGTGTAGACCTCGTAGCCGGCGAAGCCGGCTTCGATCATGGTGGGCACCTCAGGCAGTTCAGGCGAGCGGCGGGCGCCGGTCACTGCCAGCGCGCGCAGCTTTCCCGCCTGCAACAGAGGCATTGAAGACACCAGACTGTTGATCGCGAACTGCACACTGCCGGCGCGCAGGTCAGCCAGGGCTTCCGGCGAGCCCCGATAGGGGACATGCAGCGAGCGCACGCCCGCCATAAGGCCCATCAACTCGACTGAAAGATGGCTTGGCGTTCCTGCGCCAGAGGTCGAGTAGGCCAGCTGTCCAGGGCGGCTTCGGGCAAGCTTGACCAGCTCAGCCACCCGCGTCACCGGGAGTGACGGGTGCACCAGGAGCACGCTCGGGCTGCGAATCATCTTGATCACCGGGGCGAAGTCGCGCACCGGGTCATAGGCGAGCTTGGGGTTGAGAAGCGATGCGAGCCCGAACGAACTGGCGCCGCCCACGAGCAAGGTCATGCCGTCGGGAGTTGACCTGGCAACGAACTCGGTACCTATGGCTCCGCCAGCGCCAGTCCGGTTCTCGACCACGACCTGATGGGCGAGCGATTCGGCGAGCTTTGGTTGCACCAGCCGGGCGAGAAAGTCGCCGGTGGCACCGGGCGGAAACGGCACGACAAGCCGCAGCGGTTTGGCCGGAAGCGTCTGCGCGAACGATGGCGCGCTAATCATCATGCCGCCCGGCAGGGTACCAAGAACGGCAAGAAGAGCAGCACCCACGGCCCGCAGACCGGCTGCGCCCGGTTTACGAAGGCGCGGGGAATGAAGAAGGCGTCGGGAACGACGAAGGCATCGGGTCTCGTACATTGGTGTCTCCAAGGATGCTGAACGCACACTAATCGATCTTGCCGCCCGCCGCCTTCACCACCTTCGACATACGGACGAAATCGGCAGCAAGCAACTTGTTGAACCCATCGCGGCTCAACCAGAGCGGGTCGACGCCTTGCTTCGCCAGGCGCTCTTGCACTTCCGGGCGCTTGAGCGCCTTCATCATCTCTTCATGCATACGCTCGATCACTGCACGCGGCGTGGCTGACGGGGCAAGCAGCCCCAGCCAGCTGTCGAACGCGTAGCCGGGGACGGCACGAGAGATCGGGGAGAGATCTGGCAGGAACGGCGTCGGCTCGAGCGAGGTGACACCGATCAGGCGCACCCGCGGGTCGGCAGCGAACGGGATCGCGCCGATGTTGGCAGGCATGACTGCATGTGCGCGGCCAGCCAGCACCTCGGTGACTGCCTCGCCGGTACTCTTCATCGGTACATGCAGCATGTCCAGGTTCGCGAGGTTGGCGAGATAGGCCATCGACAGGTGGGTGGCGCTGCCCAACCCTGCCGAAGCGAAGTGGTACTTGCCCGGGTTGGCGCGCATCAAGCGCACAAATTCGTCCACTGTCTTCACCGGCAGCGCTGCCGGGATCATCAGTACATACCCGGTGGTGCCGATCGCGGCCACACCAGTGAAATCCGTCAACGGGTCATAGGCAAGCTTGCTGTAGAGATGGGCGTTGATATGGTGCGAGTTGGCGGCGATCAGGAAGGTGTAGCCATCGGGCGCAGCTCTGGCGACCGATGCGGTACCCACTGTACCGCCAGCGCCTGGACGATTCTCCAGGATCAACGGCTGGCCGAGTGCTTGCGCCACCTCGTTCTGGACCGCGCGCACCATGTTGTCCAGCACACCGCCAGCAGCGAACGGGCTCACCACGCGCACCGGCCGCTGCGGCCAGGCTGAAGACCCTGCCACTGGCTGCTGTGCCTGGCCCAGACCCGGCAGGGTGCACGCGGCAGCAATCGGCGCACAGGTGAGAATACGGTTGATCAATCGTCTGCGCTGGTTCATGTTGAATGCTCCTTCTTCATTGGGCCTCGATGCCGGACTGGCGAATCAGCTTCTCCCACCGGGACAGCTCCGCTTTCATGAACGCACCCAACTGCGATGCGTTCAGCGGCAGCAATTCAAAGCCGAACTCGGCAAGCCTGGCCTGAAACTCGCGCATCGCGGTCACCGCGAGCGTTTTGCGTTGTGGAACCTCGTGGATCTCGAACGAGCCATGAGACAGCAGGACTGGCTTGGCTGCGTTCTCAGGCGTCTTGCCCAGCCAGATCGCCTCCGCGTCCAGACAGGTGCCGAACACAACCGGGAAATCGGAATCGCTCATTGCGTTTTCTCCATGGCACCGGCGACTCGATAACCAAACTCGGTCGACGCAGTACACAAAAACTCCCACAGGCTGGAGGCAAAGCTGCGCGAAACATAGATCTCGAAATCGGGAGGGGCACCGGCCGCCGCTGGCAGTCGGTGGATTACCACCCGCAGCTTGCCCAGTCCGGTCATCGCGCAGTGCCCGGGCAGGAACACCGCGGGGTCGAGGTCCAGCCCACAGCCTTGTGCCAGTACCTCGGGTGCGAAGTTGCCGGTTACCGAAAAGATCGCGTAGCCGTGCCCGACGTCGGTCAGAGCGCCAGGCTCGCCTTCGAGCGCATTCGATAGTGCCGCTGCCAGCAGACTGAGCGACGGATCCTGGCACACCATCAGCCACTCGCCTGGGCCGATCCACAACGCAGTCGTGGCCGTTCCCGCCGCAGTACCTTGCAGATTCACGGTCGCGCTGCCGAAAACCTTCTCTGGCAGCATGAGCCCGAGCGCTGCGAGTATCCGTGCGGGCACCGCTGATCCGCTGGGGTTGGTGCGCAAGTTGAGCACAGCCCGGTCGCGCACTGTTGCAAGCGTGATCTCGATGCGCCCTGCTGCCGGATGCATGCCACTGCTGCTGGTCTTGTCCAGCGCCTGGGGCGTACCGTCGCTGTTTGCAGTGGTCAACGTGTTCATCGGATCAGACACGCAGGCGCGCGCCGTCGGGATCGAAGAACACCGGCTCGACCACGACCACTTCCGTGCTCATCCGGCTGAGCGGGGACATGGCCCACAGCCGCTCGCCGATGCGCGCGCGTCCGCGCGAGACCAGCGCGAGCGCGATCGACATGCCCAGGTTCGGACTGAAGCAGGTCGAGGCGACGAAGCCCTCCATTGTGCAAGGTGGCTGATGTCGGGGATCGATGACCAACATCGCCCCGCGCGCGATCGGCTCCCGCTTCAACACCGGCGCCAGGCCGACCAGTTGCTTTCGATCAAGCGCCGCCAGCCCGGGCTTGGCGAGTGACCTGCGCCCGATGAAGTCGCCCTCCTTCTTCACCAGACGACCCAGACCCAGGTCATCTGGCGTAGTTCGGCCATCGGCCTCGGGGCCGACGACGAAGTGCCCCTTCTCGATGCGCATCACGCCCATCGCCTCTGTGCCATAGACACAGAGCCCGTCCTCGGTGCCAGCGGCAACGAGGGCTTCCCAGACCGGCTGGCCGTGATTGGCCGGGACGTTGATCTCGTAGGACAACTCGCCAGAGAAGCTGATGCGGAACACGCGCGCGTCCACGCCGGCGATCCGGCATTCACGCCAGGCCATGTAGGGTAGTGCTGCATCGCCAACATCGATATCGGCCACCCGCGAGAGCACGGCGCGTGCGCGCGGGCCAGCGAGGGCCATTGCAGCCCAGTGTTCGGTGACCGAAGTGAGGTACACGTCGAGCTGCGGCCACTCCACCTGCAGCAAGTACTCCAGTTGCGCCATCACCCGTACCGCGTTGGCGGTCGTGGTGGTCATCAGGTAGTGCGTCTCGCCCAGCCGGGTGACCGTACCATCGTCGAACACCATGCCGTCTTCGCGCAGCATCACACCATAGCGGCAGCGGCCGATCGCCAGCGAACGGAAATTGTTGATGTAGACCCGGTGCAGGAACTCGGCGCAGTCGTGCCCCTGGAGGTCGATCTTTCCCAGCGTGCTCACGTCGACCAGACCGACGCCGTTGCGCACGGCCAGCACCTCGCGGTTGACCGCATCCAGATCGGACTCTTTACCCTGGCGATAGAACTGAG
This sequence comes from Burkholderiales bacterium, assembly GCA_038205245.1. GTDB lineage: Bacteria > Pseudomonadota > Gammaproteobacteria > Burkholderiales > CAIKXV01 > CAIKXV01. The sequence continues at coordinate 33,049 of JBBRCD010000026.1, read as the reverse complement.
GTCTGCGCCACAGGCCTGTGTTGACGAACACCGCGTGGTGCTCGGCGTGCCAGGCATGCATCGCGGTGTGGCGTACCGGATCAACATGAGCGCCAACCTCCGGGCCGGCGATCGCGCCGAGCGTGACTGGCGTGTACGGCGGTCGGAAAGTGGTGGTTCCCACCTCGGGGATGGGCCGCCCGATCGCCGCTGCGAGCAGGGCGAGTCCTGTGATGTTCGCGAGTTTGCCCTGGTCGGTGCCCATGCCGAGCGTGGTGTAGCGCTTGAGATGCTCGACCGAGCGGTAGCCTTCGCGGGCTGCGAGCTCGATGTCTGCTACCGTCACGTCGTTCTGCGGATCGACGAACTGTTTGAAGCGGTACGCGGTCGGATACTGCACCTGCCACACTGGCGCGATCGGCGCACTGGCCTCGCGGTCGATATGCGGCGGGAGCAGCGTCGGGCCGCGTGCAAAGCCTGCGTCTTTTGCCGCAGCAGCGCCAGCCGCCAGGCCCTGCACGATGCAATCGGCCAGGCAGAACGCGCCGTTGGCCGCACCTGCGCAGCGTATGCCGCGTATCGCGTGGTCGGGCACGAAAGTGGCCAGGACTGGATCGAACCTGAGCTTTCCCCGGGCCTGTGACCAGAGGTGTACCGCCGGATTCCAGCCCCCGGAGACCAGTATCAGGTCGCCTTCGACTGTACGGGCGTTCTCGCGCGCGTCGCTGGTCGCCCGGCCTTCGACGTCAACCGGCGCCACCAGCGCAGCGCGCAGGCTGTCACCGCCGAGCGCGCGAAGTACGGCGTGGCCCGGCAGGACGAGAATCTCTGCCTCGCTCGCGGCAGCCCTGACCTCGCGGCCTGGCTCTGCCCGCACATCGACGATCGCGCTCACCGGGACGCCAGAGCGATGCAGGTCCAGCGCCGCGTGGTACGCCGAGTCGTTGTTGGTAAAGACTATCGCGCGCCGGCCTGCCTGAACCGCGTACCGGTTCAGGTAGGTGCGGGCACTGCCGGCCAGCATCACACCGGGCAGATCGTTGTCGCCGAAAGCGATGCTGCGCTCGATGGCGCCGGTCGCGACGATGATTTCGCGTGCGCGCACCTTCCACAGACGCTGCCGTGGCAGATGCGGCGCGAGCGGGCCGCCTTTGCCCACCTGCTCGACCACCGTTGCCATGTTCTGATCCCAGAGCGCAGCGACCTGGCTGCGTACCAGCACCTTGACCTGCGGCAGCGTCGTCAATTCGTCCCACACCTCGCGCACCCAGCGAAGCGCATCATTGCGGTTGATCCTCGCGGTATCGCCGAGCAACTGACCGCCGACTTCGCTGCCATCATCGACCAGAATCACGCGTGCGCCGGTACGCGCGGCAGACAGTGCCGCGGCCAGACCGGCCGGCCCCGCGCCGGCGACCAGCACGTCGCAATGCGCATGAGAATGGGCATAGCGGTCAGGATCGGCCTCTGTTGGCGCGCGGCCCAGGCCGGCTGCGCGCCGGATCAGCCGCTCATAGGTCATCCACAGCGCGGCCGGCCGCATGAAGGTCTTGTAGTAGAACCCTGCAGGCAGCAAACGCGCCAGCGCGTTGTTGACTGCGCCAATGTCGAAGTCCACCGAAGGCCAGCAGTTCTGGCTGGCCGCTACCAATCCGTCATGCAGGGCGATCTGCGTCGCGCGCATGTTGGGCTCGGTACGCGCCCCGGAGCCGAGTTGCACCAGCGCGTTCGGTTCCTCCGCCCCAGCGGCGACGATGCCGCGTTTACGGTGGTACTTGAAGCTTCTACCGATCAGGCGCACGCCATTGGCGATCAGAGCCGAGGCGAGCGTGTCCCCGGGGTGTCCCTGGTACTGCCTGCCGTTGAAGGTGAAATCGAAGGTGCGGGTGCGATCGATACGGCCACCGTCTGCGATCCTGAACGGCATGCTCTGGCCGCCCTTGCTCATGCTGCCTCCGCTGCGTCAGGCGACCAGGTCGAGACGATCTCGTGGGTCAGCGTATTGCGGCGAACCCCGATCCAGCGCCGACAGCCCTGGGCGTGCTGCCACATCTCGTCGTGCAGTCCCGCGGGGTTGTCGCGAACGTTCAGGTACTCCCCCCAGGCCTGATCTGACAGCGCCGCGGGGTCAGTCGGTCGTTGCAGCGTCGCATCGCCTCCGTAGCTGTACTCGGTCTGGTCGCGAGGACCGCAGAACGGACAATGGATCAGCAGCATGGGCTGGCGAATCGGTGGGTCATCGTGTTCATTGACGGGATCAATGCAGCCACGCGGTCGGGCCGGCGCCGCGCTCGTCGATCGCATTGCCCAGCGTGTAGCGATCGAGCGTGAACGCGGCGTTCAGTTCATGCGGACGGTCCTGGGCGATGGTGTGAGCGAAGCACCAGCCCGACCCGGGTGTGGCCTTGAAGCCGCCATAGCACCAGCCGCAGTTGATGTAGAAGTTGTCGATCGGAGTCTTCGAGATGATCGGGCTGCCATCCATGCTCATGTCCATGATCCCCCCCCACAGGCGCAGCATGCGCAAGCGCGAGAAATGTGGAAACAAGGCAAGCGCGGCGCTCACCACGTGCTCGAGCACCGGCAGATTCCCACGCTGGGCATACGAGTTGTACATGTCTATATCGCCACCCATCACCAGCTCGCCCTTGTCGGACTGGCTCACATAGAAGTGCACCGCACCCGAGGTGACCACGGTGTCCAGCATCGGCTTGACTGGTTCGGACACCATCGCCTGCAGCACATGCGATTCGATCGGCAGGCGCAGTCCGGCCATGTTGGCGACCACGGTGCTGTGGCCCGCGACCGCGATGCCGACCTTTTTCGCGCGGATGAAGCCCTGCGTGGTCTGGACGCCTTCGATCCGATTGCCGTCGCGGCGGATGCCGGTCACCGCGCAGTTCTGAATGATGTCGACGCCGCGGGCATCCGCGCCGCGTGCATACCCCCAGGCGACCGCGTCATGGCGCGCGGTGCCCCCGCGCGGCTGGAGCAGGCCGCCCATGATCGGGTAGCGGGCTTGTGCCGACACGTCAAGCGAAGGCACCATGGCATGGACCTCGCTGCGGTTGAGTGCCACTGCGTCGATGCCGTTCAGCCGCATCGCGTTTCCACGGCGCGCCTGCGCGTCCAGATCTGCCCAGGTGTGGGCGAGGTTGAGCACGCCACGCGGGCTGTACATCACGTTGAAGTTGAGGTCCTGGGACAGCCCCTCCCACAGCTTGAGCGAGTGCTCGTAGAAGTGGGCGTTTTCCTTCAGGTAGTAGTTCGAGCGCACGATCGTCGTGTTGCGACCGGTGTTGCCTCCACCGATCCAACCCTTCTCCAGCACCGCGACATTGGTGATGCCGTGCTCCTTCGCCAGGTAATAGGCAGTCGCCAGGCCATGGCCGCCGCCGCCGATGATCACCACGTCGTACTCGGGGCGAGGCGCCGGGCTGCGCCATGCCGCAGGCCAGTCGCGGTGGTACGAGAGCGCGTTTCGGGCAAGACTGAAGAGGGAGTACTTCATGAATCAGGCTGCTTGGTCCGTTCAACGCCGAAAACAGTCGGGACACCGCGGGCAAGGTCCGCACGGTGCGGAAGTCCCCGATTGACGAGCGCTACGCGGATGACATCAAGCGCGCGCTGGTCTGTCAACGCCAGTCTGCCTCAGGTCGCACTGTATTAGCACAAATGTCCTGATGCAGTAGCCATGCTAATGTTATGCGTGACTGCACGCCGATCCTCGCACCCTGACCTGAGCGCGCTGCGCACCTTTGTGGCAGTAGCCGCGACCGGCAGCATGACCGCCGCTGCGCGGTCGCTCGGTCTCACTCAGTCGGCCGTTTCGCAGACCATCCGGCACCTTGAGGAGAGCTTCGGCGTCGTCCTGATAGAGCGTGCACAGCGGCCGCTGCGGGTAACGCCAGCCGGGCGTACCTTGCATCGCGAGGCGGGCATGCTGATCGACGAGGCCGATGGGCTGCTGGCTCGGGTGAGGCAGAGCGCGTCGGACCGCCTGGTTGAACTGCGCGTGGGCATCATCGACTCATTCGCCGCAACTGTCGGACCGCGCCTGCTACGCACGCTGCTCGCCAGTGCTGGCAGCGTGTCGTTCCGCTCCGGCCTCGCGCGCGACCAGGCCGAGGGTCTGCTCTCCCGGCAACTCGACCTGATCATCACCAGCGAGAACCTGGACGATTTTGACGGGCTCGAGCGCCATCCGATCGCTTCCGAGCCGTTCCTGCTTCTGCTGCCTCCGACCCAGCGCGCCGCTTCGCGCGCCAGCGGCACGCCCCCGCTGGTGTTCGAACCGGCCAATGACCTGCGTGCGCTGGCCGCGCGGGCGCCGCTGGTCCGGTTCTCGTCGCGTTCGCAGATCGGCGCGCAGATCGAGCGCCACTTGCGCCGTCGCGGGGTGCGCGCCGCGCGCTTCCTGGAGGTCGACGCCACCGATGCGATGCTTGCGATGGTGGCGGGCGGCCAGGGATGGGCGATCGCCACGCCGCTATGCCTGTTGCAGGGCGGCTCACAGGTCGATAGAGTTCGCGCTGAACCGCTGCCCGGTCCCAGATTCTCGCGCGAGCTCTACCTGATCACGCGCGCTGGCGAGTACGCCAAGCTGTCTGCCCGCATTGCTGCGCAGTCGCGCGAGATCCTGCGGCGCGAGTGCGTACCCGTACTGCGCCGTCTGTTGCCATGGCTGGCTGAGCCGATCATTCTGGCTGGCGAACCTGCAGACGAGCACGTTCCCGACGCCGGAGCGAAAGTCATAACCCCGAGGAGCGACTGTTGAACGCCATTGCCGAACCTGTTCCGGAACTTCTCGCCAGCGCCGAGACCGACGCCTTCCATCGCGCGACGCTGGTCTGGGATTGCCTGTCCCTCTATTACGTGTTGGACGAGCCGTATGCGACACGCATGCTGCGCGGCGGTGTAGACGCCACCAACGTCACTTTTGGCACCGAGGGGAGCTGGGACCAGATGGTGGCGGCGATCGAGTTCGGTTTGCAGAAAGTCGAGAAGAGTCCGGTGTTGATGCTGGCTACCTGCGCCGACGACGTGCTCGAAGCGAAGGCCGCCGGCAAGCTGGCGGTCATCATGGGTACTCAGGGCTCGATGATGGTTGACAACCAGATTCACCGGGTGAATCTGATGCATCGGTTGGGGCTTCGCTATTTCGGCCTCGCCTACACTGCCGGCACCCCTTTCGCCGATGGTTGCGGCGAGACCCGTGATGCCGGCGTGTCCTTCCTCGGGCGCGATCTGATCGCCGCGGTGAACGCGCTGCCGATGATCCTTGACCTCTCGCATTGCGGGCATCAGGCGCGGGCGGATGGGGTGGAGCTGGCACGCGCTCCGGTGTGCACACATTCAAACGCCTACGGCCTCAACGCCAACGATCGCAATACGAAAGACGATACCGCCAGGAAGATCGCGGCCAAGGGGGGCGTGCTGGGTATCTGCGGGCTGCCCAGGACGGTCTGGCCCACCGATCAGACGATTGACCGGATGATCGATCATGTCGACTACTACGCAAAGCTGATTGGCTGGCAGCACGTCGGCGTGGGCTGTGATCTGGTCGAGGCGTACAAGGCCAGCGGCACGATTCTGCCCGAGTCCAGGCGCTGGCGGACCTTGCGCCCGGACGTGTTTGGCAGCGTCGACGAGTTTCTCACGCAGAGTTATCCGCGTGGACTGACTACCATTCTCGAGTTGCCGAACTTCACCCAGAAGCTGTTCGACCGGGGCTACACGCAGCCGCAGGTTGCCGGCATCATGGGGGGCAACTGGATGCGTAACTTCCGCGAAATGGTGGGCTGAGAATCTGCGGATGGTTCGCAGCGGACGAAACAAACCGGCAACTGGAGATGGCGATGTCGATTGCACTCGAGCGCGAGAAAGCGATAGTGGACCTGCTTGACCAGGTGCGCGAGATCGAGAGGCGCGAGGGCGTCAGCAGGGCGTCGCTCGAGCACATGAAGGACAAGCTGATCGCACTTTCGCGCGCCGGACACTTGTTCCCGGAGACCCATTTCCCGGCGCCTGGCCCGAGCGAGGAGGCCACGCTCTACAGCCTCTCGGTCGATCCCGACCAGCGCTTTGCCCTATACATCTACCGGCCCGCACCGGGCAAGGAGACTGCGCCGCATAACCACACCACCTGGGCGATCGTAGTCGGCATCGATGGCGAGGAGCCCACCCGGGTCTATGAGCGGGTAAGTGAGGATCATGCCGCAGGCCGGGCGACGCTGCGCCAGACGGCGGCGTTCACCATCGGCGCCCATACCGGCGCCACCTACATGCCCAACGATGTGCATTCGATCCATATCGCGGGCGAGCGTCCGATCATGCATCTGCACCTCTACGGACGCAGTCTGCTCGACCTGCCAGAGCGGGTGAACTTCGATCTGGCGAACGGAACGTTTGCCAGAGCAGTGGGCAAACCGGAGGTTTTGGCGCCCGTGAGCACGTGAGCGACCTGCTGGCGCCAGCCGCGGCTGCGCGGCCCACGCGGATCGGCAGCCGGGCCGCGGCTGGCGGGTTGGATACTGGCGGGGCGCTCTGGCCGACGCCACCGCGCTTCGCTGCGGCACATATCGTTGCCGTGATCACTGCCGGGTTGGCCCTGGACGCGCTGCTGGGCTGGACCGGCCAGCATCTGGCGACTGTCTGGGCCTGTGCCGTGTGGATCTGGCTGTACCGGGCCGGTGGATTACCCGAGCGCCGTTCTCTGGTGCTGTGTCTGCTGATCGCAGGCTTCGGCGAGATCGTTCTGTCGCTGGTCTGGGGTGTCTACGATTACCAGTTCGGCAACCTGCCGCTGTTCGTGCCACCCGGGCATGCGCTGCTGATGACACTCGGCGTGCTGGTGGCCCGGAAACTGCCGACACGTTCCACGGTGCTGACGATAACTGCCCTGGGCGGTGCCTATGCGGCCTACGCATGGTTCTCCGATCATGACCGCTTCGGTACCGTGCTGTTCCTGCTGTTCGCGCTTTGTGTGGCGTTCGGCCGCGACCGGCGGCTGTATTCGGTAATGTTCCTGCTTGCGCTGGCAATGGAGCTCTACGGTACTGCTTTGGGAAACTGGGTATGGCGCCCACTGGTGCCCGGGCTCGGCCTGAGTGCGGCCAATCCTCCGTTTGCCGCCGGTGCCTTCTACGCGCTACTCGACCTTCTGGTTCTGGGCGCGGTCGTCGGGCTGGCGCGCCGCGCAACGACGCAGGCGGCCACCGCAGCAGCTTTTCAACGACCTTCTAGTCGATCCTCGCGCCAGAATCCTTGATCGCGCGGGCGTAGACGGCCAGCTCGCGCTTGAGAAAGGCGGCAAACGCCTCGGGTGAGTTATGGATCGGTCCGCCTCCGGCCTCGATCAGCACCTCGCGAAATTCCCGTGTGGCGACAATCTTGGCTATCTCGCCGTTCAGCCGCGTCACGATCTCGCGCGGTGTGCCGGCGGGTACCAAAAGTCCGGTCCACGATCCCACTTCCAGATCGCCCGGCCCTTTCTGTTCCGTGACCGTCTGCACATCCGGCAACTGGGGAATGCGCTGCCGCCCCAGGACGGTGATCGCCCTAAGTCTGCCGGCGCGGATATGTGGAAGCGGTGTCAGGATGTCGCTGAACATGACCGGTACCTGCCCGCTCAGCAGGTCGGTCATCGCGGGCGCAGCACCCTTGTACGGTATGTGCACAAGATCCGTCCCGGTCTGCGCGCGGAACATCTCGGCAGTGAGGTGGGCCGAACTGCCAGGCCCGGCCGAGGCATAGTTGAGCTGGCCAGGCCGCCGCTTCGCAAGCGCGACCAACTCACCGATTGTCTTCACTGGCAGCGAGGGATGCACGACCACGATCATCGGTGCGAGGTTGATCAGTGACACTGGCGCGAAATCGCGTATCGGGTCATAGGGCAGCTTGTTGAACATGCCCGGGTTGATCGACAGCGTGGTCGTATTGCCCTGGAACAGGGTGTAACCGTCGGGCGCTGCACGCGCGGCGAATTCGGTGCCAATCTGCCCGGAAGCTCCAGCGCGGTTTTCCACGACGACCGGCTGCCCGATCTGGTCGGAAAGGCGTTGCGCGGTGAGACGACCGATCACGTCTGCGCCGCCTCCCGGCGGCCAGGGAATGATCCAGCGCAATGGCTTGGCCGGCCAGGCAGACTGCGCAGACACGGTTGCCGGGGCCAACACAGCAAGCATGGCGAACAGCGCGCTCAGCACATGAGTACACATCGAACGGGCTGAGCTTGCGCGCCGGTTGCCGGGAAGCAAGACGGGTGCACAAGCGCGAGCAGGGCAGCAGACGGGAGCAACAACTTGGCTGGACATCAGGGTTCGGGCCTCGGCGCTTGGAAAGCAAATGCCTCACGCCAGGTCGTTCGCGGCCTGTCGGGGTTTGCACCTTTCCATGGTATCCGATCAGGACGCGTCGTATACTTTGGAGCTGTCGCCCCTGGAGACCCGGATGCAGAGCCCACCCTTGGCGGCGCCCCAATCTTCCGCCGATGCAAGTGCATTGCATCGTGACGCGCTGGTCCTGGACGGTTTGACTCCAGTCTATGTGCTGGACGAGCCCTATACCGAAGGCCTGGTCGCTGGTGGCATCGATGCCGGCTTCCTGAGCATCGCCTCTGAAGCGACCTGGGATTTCACCCTCGCGCGCGTCGAGCACTGTCTCGAAAAGATAGAACGTAATCCGCTGCTTTGCCTGGCGACCTGCGCTGACGACGTGAGACGCGCGAAGCGCGAAGGGCGGATTGCGCTGATGATGGTCACCCAGAGCGCGGAAATGATCGGTGACCAGTTGAACCGGCTTGGCATCCTGTACCGGCTCGGTCTGCGTGTGCTCGGGCTCGCCTATACGTTCGCCAATCCCTACGGCGACGGCTGCGGCGAACGGCGCAACGCCGGGCTCACCTTTCTGGGCAAGGACCTGATCTGCGCAGTCAACGAACTTCCGATCATGCTCGATCTGTCGCATGCGGGTGCGCGCACATCGTATGAAGCCGCGATGCTCGCCCGCGCGCCCTGCGTCACCCATGCCAACGCCTACTCGGTCGTTGCCAATGATCGCAACAAGCATGACGACGTACTCGACCTGGTGGCGGCAAAGGGCGGTGTGATCGGTCTGTGCGCGCTGCCACGCTCGGTCAGGCATCCAGATCCGGCGATCGCCGACATGATGACCCACCTCGACTACCTGCTCGAGCGCATGGGTGAGGCGCATGTCGGGCTCGGGCTGGATCATGTGGAGGGCTTCAAGGCGGCTGGCTTCATCATGCCCCAGTCGCGCCGCAACCGGACGCTGCGCCCGGACATCTTCGGATCGGTCGACGATTTTCTGACCGTCCCCTACCCGCGAGGCATCGAAACGATACGCGACGCCCCCAACCTCACCCGGGCGATGGTCAGCCATGGCTACAGCGAGGCGAAAGCACGCGCTGTCCTCGGTGAGAACTGGCTTGCAGCGATCGAGCGGCACATCGGGTGAGCCATCGGCTCGCGCGCTTGAGACGTCTGAACACGTTGGCCAGGGTCAAGCCTGACCCGCGCTGACCTTCACTTCGCCAGTATCACCGGCAGCATCAGCCCCTGGGGCAGGGCGGCGCCCGAGTGAATGCTGATGGATGGGCTGCCGCCACGTCCGGCTGGCAGCCGCAGCCACTGGCAGCCACTGGCGGCTCGGAGTAGAGTTCAGTCTGCCTGATTTAACGGAGACTTCGATGTCAACGATGCGCCCCCCGATCATGGGTACCCGGCACATGGTGTCCGCCGGGCACTATCTGGCTGCGCATGCGGGGTTCCAGATCCTGGAAGCTGGTGGCAATGCAATCGACGCCGGGGTGGCCGCCGGCATCGCGCTCGGTGTCACCCAGACCGAGAAGGTGAACTTCGGCGGCGTGGCGCCGATCATCATCTATCGCGCCGAGACGCGTGAGCTGATCTCGATCGCCGGACTGGGTACCTGGCCCGCGCGCATCACCCCCGATTTCTTCATGAAGCATCACGGGGGCAAGATTCCGGCAACCGTGCTGCGCTCCATCGTGCCGGCCGCCCCCGATGCCTGGCTCACCGCGCTGGAACTGCATGGCACGATGAGCTTTGGCGAAGTGGCGGCGGCGTCGATCCGCCTGGCGCGCGAGGGCTTTCCTATGCATGCGCTGATGTCGGAGTTTCTCAAGGAGAACGAGGCTTCCTACAAGCGCTACCCGTCGAGCTATCCGGTGTTCTTTCCGAACGGACGGGCACCGGAGCCGGGCGAAGTGTTCGTGCAGGCCGATCTCGCGCGCACCCTGCAATACATGGCCGATGAGGAGCGCGCCGGTGCAGCGCGCGCGAAGACCAACGGCCGGGTTGCAGGTATCGCCGCTGCCCGCGATGCGTTCTACAAGGGCGATATCGCACGCGCGATCGTGAAGTTCCATGCCGAAGAGGGCGGCCTGATAAGTGCGGAGGATCTGGCCGGCTTCCGGGTGCGCATCGAGCCCACGGTGAGCACCACCTTTGCCGGTATCGATGTGTATGCCTGCGGGCCCTGGTGCCAGGGGCCGGTCGTGCCGATGACGCTCAACCTGTTGAAGGGCCACGACCTGACCGCGCTCGGTCACAACTCGGCGCAGTACATCCACCGCATCACCGAAGCGCTGAAACTTGCCTTCTCCGATCGGCATCACTTCTTCGGTGACCCACGTTTTGTCGATGTGCCGATCGCCGAGCTGATGTCGCAGGCCTATTCCGATGCACGGGCGAAGCTGATTCGCACCGATCGCGCCTGGCCGGAGATGCCGCCGCCTGGCGACCCGCGCAACCAGGGCGATGCGCGCCTCGCGCCGATGCCGGTGCCGGAACCGGCCGACAAGACCCCGCTGGGCGACACTTCGTACGCCTGCGTGGTCGACCGGCATGGCAATGCGTTCTCGGTCACGCCTTCCGATGGCTCGAACAAATCACCGCTGGTTCCTGGCCTGGGTATTGTCTGCTCCGGCCGCGGCACGCAGTCCTGGGCCGATCCGCGCTACCGCGCCTCGGTGGCGCCCGGCGTGCGCCCGCGTCTCACCCCCAACCCGATGCTGGCGATGAAGGATGGCAAGGTGTTCATGCCGCTGGGCACACCGGGCGGTGATGTGCAGTGCCAGGCGATGGTCCAGGTGTTCCTGAACGTCGTGCTGTTCGGCATGGACCCGCAGGCCGCGATCGAAGCCCCGCGCTTCTCCAGCTACAGCTTTCCGGGATCGTTCGAGCCGCATGCCTACTTCCCCGGACAGCTCGCGCTCGAAGGGCGTATCGATGCCGCGGTCGGTGCCGAGCTCGACCGGCTCGGGCACAAGACTTTCTGGTGGGACGACTACACATGGCTGGCCGGAGCGCCGTGTGCCATCGTGGTCGATCCGGTGACCGGCGTGCTGAGCGCCGGCGCCGATCCGCGCCGGCCGGCTTACGCGCTGGGCTGGTAGCGGCAGGGCCCCGACGACAGGTCGGCACACCGCCCCGCGTCCGGCGGGGCGTATTGAGCGGGTCACCGTCCGCATCGAAGAGGAACCTCCAATGCTGTACATCCCGGCCGACCGTGTCCGACAGCAGAGCTACAACATTCTGCGCGCCTGGGGTCAGAGCGAAGCGCATGCGAACATCACCGCCGACATCCTGATCGAGACCGATCTTCGCGGCATCGACTCGCATGGCCTGTCGATGCTGCCTATTTATGCCGAGCAGTTGGCGACCAAGCTCAACATGATGCCGGATATAAAGGTGGTGCGCGAGACGCCGGTGTCCGCCCTGATCGATGCCGACCGGGGGCTCGGCCATGTGCCCGGCCACATGGGCATGTCGATGGCGATCGCCAGGGCGAAGGCGATCGGTGTGGGTATCGTCACCGTGCGTAACTCGGCGCACTACGGTGCGGCCGGCTACTACACCGACATGGCTGCCCGGGAAGGGCTGATCGGCATTTCGACCACGTCTGCGCGAGGTCTGGCCATGGTGCCGACCTTTGGTGCCGAGCCGGTATTCGGCACCAATCCGATCTCGGTGGCCGCGCCGGCAAAGCGCAATGCGCCGTTCAACCTCGACATGGCGACCACCACGGTGGCGGTGGGCAAGTTGAAGCTCAAGTGGTTGAACGACAAGCCGCTGCCGGTGGGCTGGGCGCTCGATGAGCAGGGGCAGCCGCTCACTGATGCGGCGCGTGCGTTCCAGCTGAAGAACATCACGCCGCTGGGCGGCACCCGGGAACTGGGCAGCCACAAGGGCTATGGTCTTGCGGCCGTGGTCAACCTGCTGTCGGCGACGCTCTCCGGTGCGGCGTTTCAGCCATTGCGCCTGAAGCGCGAAGACCCGAAGGGTCCGGACAACATCGGGCACTTCTTCATGGCCTTCGACCCGAAGCTGTTCCGGGACGAAGGCGAGTTCGAGCAGGACATGGACGAGATGCTCGACTATCTGCGCGCGGTGAAGCCGGTCGATCCGGCGCAGCCGGTGCTGGCGCCAGGCGACCCGGAGTATCAGCAGAAGGCCGAGCGGGCGAAGAACGGTATCCCGGTGCCCGAGAAGCTGGACGAGCTGGTGCGCAAGGTATGCCACGACAGCCGGGCCGAGTACGTACTGACTGTCCGGTGAAGTTGTTTTTGCGCGCGGATTTCGGGCTGGCGGTTACGCTGATCGCCGCACTCGCGGTGGCACCGTGCGAACTGCTCGCCCAGCCCTTATCGCCTGCAACGGTCTGGCCGGCGAAGCCGATCCGGCTGATCGTCCCGTTCGCGGCCGGGGGCTCCACCGATGTGGTTGCCCGCTCGCTCGCGGCCGGACTGCAGGAGGCCTGGGCACAGCCGGTGGTGCTCGACCTGCGCCCGGGGGCTGGCGGCACGATCGGCTCCGAACTCGCGGCACGCGCTGCCGCCGACGGCTATACGTTGCTGATCGGCTCGGTCAGTACGCACGCAATCGCACCCCATGTGTACACGAAGCTGCCCTATGACCCGGTGCGTGATTTCACACCGGTAAGCGAGATCGTGCAGTTTCCAACCTTGCTGGTCGCCAATCCGGCCCTGCCGGTGCGCAACCTGCGCGAGCTGGTCTCGCTCGCGCGCAAGCGCCCGGGCGAGCTTACCTATGCATCCAACGGCATCGGAACCAACAGCCATGTCGCGGGCGAGTTGCTCAAGCACACCGCGGGCATCGATCTGGTCCATGTGCCGTACAAGGGTGGGGCGCCAGCGGTCGCCGATGTGGTCGGCGGCCATGTGGCGATCGCATTCAGTGGCGCGTCAAACGTCCTGCCCTACCTGAACGCAGGGCGGCTCAGGGTGCTCGGGGTCGCCAGTCGTGTCCGCTCACCGGTGGTGCCAGAGGTGCCGACGATTATCGAGTCCGGGCTGGCCGATTTCGAAGTCACCATCTGGCTCGGGCTATGGGCCCCGCCCGGGTTGCCGGTTGACCTGGTCAATCGGGTGCACACCGCGGCGATTGCGGTCCTGCGGTCGCCGAGGTTGCGGGATCTGGCGGTCGCCCAGGGGGCCGAGATCGTCGGCAGCACCCCGGCGGCGTTCGCCCAGAGGGTGCGTGAGGAACTCGCGCGCTGGAAGCGGCTGATCGCACTGGCTGGGGTAAAACCGGAGTAAATCGATGCGCGGCCGACCCCTTGCGGTCATCGGGGCGCCGTAATGGTCACCTACAGCGTGTTTTTTTCCGCGCTGCAGTCGTGATGCGTCTGTGCGCGCCTTGGCGGGCCGCTGAGTAGTCTCCGATAACCCCAAGAGGGCGGCGCCTTTGCCGCGCTTGAACCGCACCCCCGGAGACCAAGAATGAAACGCCTGCTCGCTACCGCCGCCCTGGTTCTGGCCGTTCTTTCACCGATGCCGCCTTCGGTGCACGCCGCAACCGTCAACATCTCAGCGTTCGGCAACAGCAGCACCGGCGGCACTGGTGCCATCGCCGGTGCGCTCATCGCCGGGCAGGCGTTATCGATCTCGGTCGATCCGCTCGACCTGTGGAACGCAGGCGCGCTGCCGCGCTGGTCGAACGCGAACGGCCTGATCGGTAACCTGTTCGCCACTGGCAGCGACGAATCCGGCCAGACTTCCGGCACGCTGATCGGTATCGCCTGGCCGAACCTGCACACCCAGGGCAACCTGACCGCGGCGTTCGGTACCCTGGTCGGCCGCATCGGTGGCGGCGACTACTTCACGGTGGGCACCAGCTTCAACGGCGTGGCCGCGAGCAGCGGCGTGCTCGAGCTGTTCTACTGGGACTCGAACTTCTCCGACAACACCCAGTTCATCACCGCGACCGTGAATGCTGCCGTCGTGCCGCTGCCCGCCGCAGCCTGGCTGTTCATCTTCGGTGCGCTCGGCATGCTCGGCGTGACCCGCCGCCGTCCGGCGACTTCCGTCGCCGCCTGATCTGGCGGGTACCCGCAACGTTGGGGACAGACCCTGAGGGTCTGTGTCCCCTGCATCCGTCCGGGCCGCGCTCACCGTTGGGCAAAGACCCTTAGGGTCTGTCCCCGGGGTGGGGGTGTCCTGGCGGCTGCTAGTCTGCCTTCAGCCCGAGCGCGCGGACGATTTTGCCGCTCCTCTCGGTCTCGACACGGAGGAAAGTGTCGAACTCGGCCGGTGTCATCGGGCCGGGGTTGAGTCCGAGTTTCGCCAGTGTGTCGACCACTTCCGGCAATTCAGCGCGCGCAGCATCTCGGCATTCAGCCGGTCGATCACCGGCCTCGGTACTCCGGCTCGGGTGATCGCGCCGAACCAGTTGGTGGCGTCGAACCCGGGGTAGCCAGACTCGACTTTGCCGGCATCACCCGGCTGGTGCACAACCCCACCGTGTCGCCCACGCCGCCGGGGGGGAACGGCACCAGGAAGCGCAACGGCTTGGACGGGAAGTCCTGGGCACGCAGGTCAAGCGCGTGCAGCAGCAAGGCCAACGCACTGACTGACGCGGCCATGGCAACCCAGAACTGCGCCCGGGTGGATTTCCGGTGTGCCTGCATCGTCTTCTCCTCCGGGTGAGTCTTGTTTTGCAGTAAACCCTTCTCTCAATTCATTGTAGGCGCAGCCTGGTCATCGGGGGGCGCAGATTTCCAGGAGGCAGGCTCCCACCCTGCGAGACTCTGGGACTACCATGCACAGACCAACTCACGAGGAGGCGCGACAACGGGATTCCTGGCGGAGGAAGAGATGCGCGATCTGCTGCCGGCCGAAGAGCAGACGTTCCGGTCACCGATTCCGACCTGGCCGTTCTCGAGCGACGAGTTCATGCCGGCCAGCCAGAGCGAGAAGCAGCGCGAGTTCGGAGCGCGCATCCGGCAGTATGGCGAGGAACTGGCCGCGCACGGGGGATTGAGTCGGCGCTGTTTCTTTCGCACCGCCGCGGGGGAGATTCCGTTGAAGTTCGGGGTGAACAACGTGCACGGCGATCTGGGCCAGATCTTCGCGCAGACCACCATGGCCGAGCCGCGTCTGGCCGCAGCACTGATGGGTATCTTGATGCGCGGGCTCGGCCCTGAGCGCATCGTAAGGGCAACCGATGCAGTCTGGACCGGTTCACCGCAGTGGTAGATCGAGTCGCTGCGCCGGCTCGAGATCCCGGAAGCGATGCAGAGGAAGTACGGTTTCCGCCCGCGCGGCGCGGCCGACGGTCCGGTGAAGACGGCAATCTTCAGTGGCAACAACGCGCGCATCTGCAAGTACCCAGTGCCGGCGCGCGCCGAGCCGGAGAACGACCGCTTCGCCCAGATGAAGCGGCAGTACGAGGCCAATGGTGGCGAGCGCAGCAATCCGGTCTATGGCTATGTGCGCCGACCGATCGACGATGTATCGGTGTTTTCAGCCGGGTAAACCCGGCTGAGTGGCTGAGGACCCCGCCAGGGAGCCACCGGCGAGCGCGTCCCGGGTCGTTCGGTGGCACCATGTTGATTTGACTGTCGAACCATCCCCCCCCATTGAACGGAGAGCCTGTGTCATGAAACTGCAGCGAATCGCTTTCTGTTGCCTGCCGCCGGCCGAGACCGCACAACCCCGCGTTGCGGCTTTATCCAGATCGCGTATGCGCGGGGCCGGGGCACTGCTTGTCGCAGCGGCGTGCATATGCGCGCCGGCTTTGGCGCAGGTGCAGATGCAGGACTGGCCGGTCAAGCCCATCCGTCTTCTGGTCGGCTTTCCGGTCGGTGGTGCGGCCGATATTCTGGCGCGCCTGCATGCGAGTCGATTGCAGGAAGCGGTCGGCCAACCGGTGGTCGTGGACAACCGCGGCGGTGCCGGCGGGGTGATCGCCACCGAGATCGCGGCGCGTGCCGGGGCCGATGGCTACACCCTGCTGTTCACTTCACTGCCGCATGTCATCAATCCGCCGCTCTACGGCAAGGTCGGTTATGACCCGATCCGAGACTTCCAGCCGGTCACCCTGCTGGTCAATGTACCGCTGCTGATGGCCGTACCCAACAGCTTCGCCGGCAAGTCGGTCAAGGAGATCATCGCACTGGCCAAGGCCAGTCCCGGCCGGCTGAACTACGGCTCCGGCGGCAACGGCAGCACCAGCCATCTGGCGATGGAGATGTTCAAATCGATGGCCGGCGTCGACATTCAGCACATCCCGTACAAGGGCATTGGTCCGCTGGTGCCGGAACTGATCAGTGGCACACTCGACATGACCATCGCAAGCGCGGTGCCCCTGCTTCCCCAGGTTCGCGCCGCCAAGCTGCGCGCGATCGCGGTGACTGGCGCCAAACGATCCAGTGCGCTGCCCGATGTGCCCACCATCGCCGAATCCGGCCTGCCCGGCTACGACATGACCAACTGGTTCGGCATTCTCGCGCCCGCGGGACTGCCGAAACCGTTGCTTGTCCGGCTGGACACGACCTTGCGGGCAATCGTCGCGCGGCCTGACGTGCGCGAGATCTATGCGCAGCAGGGTGCCGACGGCGTGGGCGCCGGGCCGGAGGAGTTCGCGCGCGTGATCCGGGCCGATGTGCCCAAGTGGGCGAAGGTGGTGAAGGAGTCTGGGGCGCGGGTGGATTGAGCGAAGGCAGCCGTTGCTGCAGCAGGCGTTGCTGCGACGATTGACGTTCAGACCGCTTGGGCAATACGGTAACGACGATTGCGAGTGGAGGAGCGCGAACATGGTCAGAAAACGCCGCATCCTGTTGCTGGTGTCCACTCGTGGTCAGGACCGGCAGCAGTTTCTTTCTGGTTCCAACGATGGACAACCCGGCGGGGCGGGTATTGAGGGTGACCATCAGGAAGTAGCTGGAGGAAGGTGCTGCCAACAGGCTGCGCGGCCTGTGGTGCCGGCCATGGCTAGCCGGGATCGACCCGGCTCATGGAACTCAGCGCGCCTGACTGGTCATCGACTGGGTTGGTGTGCTTGGCGCGGCTTGCGGGTCGCCAGCTGCCGGCCCGAAGCCGCCACCCAGCGCCAGATGCAGGTTGACCCGCTGCACCAGACGCTCTGACTGCCTGCGCAGCAGCGCCATCTGCGCTGCGTAGAGCGCCAGTTGCTGCTGCATTACGCCGCGCAGGTCGATCGAACCGACGCGGTAGCGGGTCTGGGCAAGTTCAAACGTGCGCGCCTGATCGCGTACTGCGTGCTCGAGGATGAGCGTGCGTTCGCCGGCGGCGAATCCTGCAGACAATGCGCCTTCGACATCGCCGAACGCGCGTGCGCTGGCGCGTCCATAGTCGGCGCTCGCCGACTGCTGCTCGGCGGAACGGATATCGACCTGCGCTTGCAGAACTCCACCGACGAACAGCGGCTGGGCGATTCCGGCGCCCACGCTCAGTGAGGGGTTGCTTCGATCCTGCAGCACGAACAGATCCGAGTACACGGAAGTGGCGTTGGCGATGAGGGACAGGCGCGGCAATCGCGCCGCCTTCGCACCATACAGATCACGATCCAGGCCATGATATCGGCGAAACTGTCCGGCGCTTCACCCTGGAGAAATGAGGCCTGCTCCCAGGACGACCATAGCAGGCTGCATCCGGCGAGCACGCCTGCGGTCAGTCGGCCCAGGCGCGCTGGGCGGGGATTCAGGACAAGGTTCGTGCGCATCGGGTCAGCCTCTGGATTTTTCGGCGAGGGGTTTAGCGCATCCCTTCGACCGTTACTTCAGGGTCTGTCAGGGCAGGTCTGTCAGGGCAGGCTTGCGCCTGCTATCGGGTGGGGGAAAGACTGGGGAAAGACTGGGGCTTGGCAATCCGGCCGCGCTGCCTTATACTCCGCCTCCCTTTGTGCCTATGTGCCTGCCTGCATGACAAGCGTCCGCCTTAAAGAAAACGAGCCGTTCGAGGTTGCCCTCCGACGCTTCAAGCGCACGATCGAGAAGACCGGTCTGCTGACAGAGTTGCGTGCCCGTGAGTTCTACGAGAAGCCGACCTCCGAGCGCAAGCGCAAGCTCGCCGCTGCGGTGAAGCGCCACTACAAGCGGGTTCGCAGCCAGTTGCTTCCCCCGCGCATGTACTGACCCACGCAAGGCGACGGCGCCGGTCCCCGACCGGCATCTGAAACGGCGGCCCGGTGCCGCCGTTGTGTTTTGTGTTCCCGGACGGTCAACGGCTGTTGCTGCTGCACGGTCCGGACCTTCCGCATCTGCGATCCTCGGAAAATCATGAGCCTCCGACTCACCATCCAGGAAGACATGAAGGCTGCAATGCGCAGCCGGGAGGCCGATCGTCTGTCGACGATCCGGCTGCTCTGGTCGGCGGTGAAGCAGCGCGAGGTGGATGAGCGCAAGGAACTGAACGACGCCGACATCACCTCGGTCATCGATCGCATGATCAAGCAGCGGCGCGACTCGATCGAACAGTTCGAAAAGGGCGCACGGGCGGATCTCGCACAGAAGGAAGCCGCCGAGCTTGCCCTGCTGCAGACTTACATGCCCCAGGCGCTGTCGCAGGAGGAAGTCGACGCTGCCGTGGCTTCGGCGATCGCCGAGGCTGGCGCCAGCGGGCCAGCCGACATGGGCAAGGTGATGGCGCTGCTCAATCCCCGGCTGGCCGGGCGCGCCGACCCGGGCCAAGTGTCCGGCGCGGTGAAGGCGTGGCTGGCCGGTTGAGCGTCGCCGGCGGCGTCCAGTTTGCGCCCGCTCTCTCCTATACTGGTCGCGTACTCCCCGGTACGGCGAACGATCCCTCCATTGGCGCTTTTTAGTGATCCCTCAGTCGTTCATCCAGGACCTGCTCGCCCGTGTCGACATCGTCGAGGTGGTCGAACGCTGCCTGCCGCTCAAGCGCGAGGGCGCCAATCATGTCGCCTGCTGTCCATTTCACAACGAGAAGTCACCCTCGTTCAAGGTGAGTCAGCCCAAGCAGATCTACAAATGCTTCGGTTGCGGGGTGAGCGGCAACGCGCTCGGATTCCTGATGGCCTTCAACGGCCTGGAGTTCGTCGAGGCGATCAAGTCGCTGGCCGAGCAGGTCGGGGTGGCGGTGCCGGAAGAGCCATGGCGTGGCGGTGAGCGGCGCAGTGCGGGTGACGACGACAGCGCGGTGGACACCACCGCCCGGCTATACGAGCACATGCGCGAGGCGACCCGCTACTACCGCGAGCAGTTGAAGCTGCATCCGCAGGCGATCGACTATCTGAAGCAGCGCGGAGTTACCGGCGAGATCGCCTCGCGCTTTGCGATCGGCTTCGCCCCACCCGGCTGGCAGAACCTGGAACAGGTGTTTCCGACCTATACCTCGCCGGAACTGGACCAGGTCGGGCTGGTGGTCAACGGCGAATCCGGCCGGCGCTTCGATTTTTTCCGCAACCGAATCATGTTCCCGATCCTCAACCAGCGCGGAATGATCGTTGGCTTCGGCGGCCGGGTGATCGACCCGCAGGACCAGCCGAAGTACCTGAACTCGCGCGAGACGCCGCTGTTCGACAAAGGGCGCGAGTTATACAACCTGTTCGCCGCGCGCCGCGCGATCCGCGAGGCGGGTCGGGTGCTGGTGGTCGAGGGCTACATGGATGTGGTCGGTCTCGCCCAGCACGGCGTCGACTATGCGGTCGCGGCCCTGGGTACCGCGACCACGCCGACCCATGTGCAGAAGCTGCTGCGGCAGACCGACAACGTGGTGTTCTCGTTCGATGGGGATACTGCCGGCCGCCGTGCTGCCTGGCGCGCGCTGGAGAACAGCCTCGCGCAACTGGTCGATGGCAAGAACCTGGCCTTCCTGTTCCTGCCGCAGGGCGATGACCCGGACAGCTTTGTCCGGCGCGAGGGCCGTGAGGCGTTCGAGGCGCTGCTTGCCGGGGCGATGCCGCTGTCGGCCTTCCTGATGCGCGAGTTGACGCAGCAGAACGATCTGAGCAGCGAGGAAGGACGCGCCCGGCTGGTGCGCGATGCCCGGCCGCTGGTTTCCCAGTTGCAGCAGGCGCCGTTGCTCGGCTTGATGCTGCGCAAGCGCGTCGCCGAGCTGTCCGGCCTGGCTGTGGCCGAACTGGATCGCAACTGGGGTACCGGCAGACCGGACACCGCGCGCGGTGGCGCGACTGCCGGTCACGGAGGCGACTACAGTGCGCGCGCCGGGGCGGGCGCGCCGGCGGGCACCCGTGACCGGCCGGGCATGCGCACTCCGGGCGGCGCGGGACAGATCGTCCGCCGCGCGCGTGCTGCGCCTTCCCTGACGCGAACCATGTTGCAATGTCTGCTGTCTAAGCCGGAGTTGGTCAGTCGGGTCCAGCTTCCTGACGGGCTCGACGGACACCCGGAGTTGCTGGCCTTGCGAGCGCTGGTGGATTTCCTGCGAGGCCAGCCCGTGAACATCCGGGCAGCGGGGATCTTGCAGGCGTTTTCCGGCACCGATTTCGAGGAACTGCTGCGCGAAGTCGAGGCCGATGCTCCGGAATGGGTCGAACTCGACGAGGTTCAGGCAGAACTGGACGGGTCGATCGAACGGATGCGTGAACAGGTCCGTCGCAAACAGGCGGCGCGCATGGTCGACTCGACCTCGCTGGCCGCCCTCACACCGGAAATGCGGGACGAGTTGCGCGGCCTGCTGCGGCGGCCGGGTCTCTGATTAGAGCAGGGCTTAAGCTTCTTTGGCGCCCGCATATAGGGCAACTGGGGCAGTCGGCAGGATGTATTCCGCCATTGATGACCCCATCTTCGGTTAAACTTGTGGGTTTCCCCGGGCGGACGACAGCAATGGCGAGCACTAAAGCAAAAACGAAAGCGAAGTCGGCACGATCGAGCACGCCGGCAACCGCCACCAGCAAGTCCCAGCCGTCGGCGTACGCCAAAGGTGCAGCCGTACACAAGGCCGCCCAGGCGCGTCCCGCCACCGCGCGTGCCAAAGGGTCGCCCACGAGCCCGACCACGAGTTCGACCACGACGCGCGCCAGCCAAACCGCGACCCGTGCGGCGACCAAGGCCTCGCCTGCCCGGCACGCGAAGGTTGTCGTCGCCCGCAAGGCCGGTTCCGGCGTGGCCAAAGGCGCCAAGCCCGCCAGAGCCACCCCGCTGGTCAAGGCGGTGTCCCGGTCGGCGGCCGGTTCGTCAGCCGCACGCGCAGCACGCGGCGTTGCAAAGCCCTCGGCCAGGCCAGCAGTCGCAAAGTCGGCGGCGCATCCCGCCGTTGCACGTCCGGGTCGCGCGGTGTCCCCGGCGCGTCCGGCAGCGCCGGCAGCCCGGGCCAACGGCGCGCGGCTCGCGGGCGTTGCCGAAAAGGTTCTGATCGAGAAGACCGCCACTGGCAAGGCCGCGGCGCCGGCCAAGTCCGCCGCGAGGCCGGACCTGAAAGCCGCGCCGGTCGCGGCCAACAAGGCCGAGGCGCGGGCCGCAGCCAAGGCGCCGGTCGGTGCCAAGGCAGCGGTGCTTCCGGTGCTTACCGGCCGGCCGACCCGGGCCGAGATTGCCGAGCGCGCGGCGGCGATGGCCAAGGCCAAGATTGCTGCCAAGGAGAAAGGCGGCAAGGGCAAGAAGGATCGGCTGCTCGGCGCCAAGGATATGCCGGTCATCGACCCGGAGACCCGCCGCCTGCGCCTGAAGAGCCTGATCGTGCTGGGCAAGGAGCGCGGCTATCTGACCTATGCCGAGATCAACGACCACCTTCCCGACGACATGCTCGACGCAGAGCAGATCGAGAACGTGATCAGCATGATCAACGACATGGGCATTTCGGTGTTCGACGAGGCGCCCGATGACGAATCGCTGCTGATCAACGAGGCGGCACCCGCCGCCGCAGACGAAGACGCGGCCGAGGAAGCCGAGGCAGCGCTGGCAACCGTCGACTCCGAGTTCGGCCGGACGACCGACCCGGTGCGCATGTACATGCGCGAAATGGGTTCGGTCGAGCTGCTCACACGCGAAGGCGAGATCGAGATTGCCAAGCGGATCGAGGAAGGTCTGAAGCACATGATCCTGGCGATCTCGGCGTGTCCGACGACGATTGCCGAGATCCTCGCGCTGGTCGACAAGGTATCGCGTGACGAGATGCGCATCGACGAGCTGGTCGACGGCTTGATCGATCCGAACGCCGAGCAGGTCGCCGCCGCCGAGATGCCGGAAGAACCCGAGCTCGACGAGACGGCCGGCGAAGTCGATGAGGAAGAAGACGAAGAAAGGGCCGCAGCGGCACAGACCGCCAGCCTGCTCAAGCTGAAGACCGAATCACTGGAGCGCTTCGCGAAGCTGCGCCAGCTGCATGAGCAGATGGTCAAGGCACTGGTCAAGGGTGGGCCGCAGAGCCGCACGTCGCGCCAGACCCAGGAGGAAATTTCGGGCGTGCTGATGCAGATCCGCTTCTCGGCCAAGCAGATCGAGATTCTCTGCGACAGCGTGAGGAAGACCGTGGAGCGGGTGCGCAGCCACGAGCGCCGGATCATGGATCTGTGCGTCGAAAAGTCCGGCATGCCGCGCAGCTATTTCATCAAGAATTTCCCGGGCAACGAGGTCAACCTCGACTGGATCGTGGCCGAAGTCGGCGGCCGCAGGCCCTACAGCGAACAGTTGACCCGAAATGTGCCCTCGGTGCTCGAGCACCAGCAGTCGCTGCTCACAGTGCAGAAGACGGTCGGCATTTCGCTCAAGGACATCAAGGAGATCAATCGCCAGATGTCAACCGGCGAGGCCAAGGCACGGCGCGCCAAGCGCGAAATGACCGAAGCCAACCTGCGTCTGGTGATCTCGATCGCCAAGAAGTACACCAACCGCGGCCTGCAGTTCCTGGACCTGATCCAGGAAGGCAACATCGGCCTGATGAAGGCGGTGGACAAGTTCGAGTACCGCCGCGGCTACAAGTTCTCGACCTACGCCACCTGGTGGATCCGGCAGGCGATCACCCGGTCGATCGCCGACCAGGCGCGCACCATCCGCATTCCGGTGCACATGATCGAGACGATCAACAAGATGAACCGCATCTCGCGGCAGATTCTGCAGGAGACCGGGCAGGAGCCCGATCCGGCAACGCTGGCCGAGAAGATGGAGATGCCCGAGGACAAGATCCGCAAGATCCTCAAGATCTCGAAAGAGCCGATCTCGATGGAAACGCCGATCGGGGACGACGACGATTCGCATCTGGGCGACTTCATCGAGGATCAGGGCACGATGTCGCCGGGCGACGCTGCGGTGTACGCGAGCCTGCGCGGTGCGACCAAGGATGTGCTCGATACCCTCACCCCGCGCGAGGCGAAGGTGCTGCGCATGCGTTTCGGCATCGAAATGAACACCGACCACACGCTGGAAGAGGTCGGCAAGCAGTTCGATGTCACGCGCGAGCGTATCCGCCAGATCGAGGCCAAGGCGCTGCGCAAGCTGCGTCATCCGTCGCGCTCCGAGCGGCTGCGCAGCTTCCTCGACAGCGAAGGCGGCTGAGCAGACGGTTGAAAGCCTGCTGCTGGTGCGCTGCATCGGCAGCAGGTGGTGCCGCTGCAGCCTCAGCGCCTTTCCACGCTTGCATGGCAAGCCGTTCGATGTGACGCGCTGTCGTTGAGTCGATGGTTTCTATCGCGCCGGGGGACATGAGCGGAGGCGGCGACCCGACGCCCTCGTCCTTGCACCAGTGTGCAGTGCGACCGGACCCGGACTCCTTTTCCGCGACTAGCCAGCGCGCTCTGCGACCTGGCCCAAGCACCTGCGCGGGGGCGAGTCGGCGGGGCACCGCGCGCACCCCGGCGATACAGCCATGAATTGAGGGCTAGAATTGCGGATCGACAGCGGAGGAGGAAGGTGATGAGCGCAGACAACAACAACGGGCGCAAGGTGTTCCTGATTTCACCCGAGGCGCCGGTCGCGCAGGGCGAGGCCGCGGGCGAGCACCGCGCTGCGGCGTCCGGGGGGCTGCGCCTGGGCATCCTCGACAACTCGAAGAGCAATGCCGATCATCTGCTGGCAATGATCATCGAAGGCGTGAAGAAGCAGATGCCGGTGGCCTCGGTGATCAGCCTGCGCAAGATGAACCCGAGCACGCCGGCGCCCAAGGCGATGATCGACCAGATCGAGAAGGAGGCCGATTTCGTCGTCAGTGCGATGGCGGATTGAGGCTCCTGCACGTCGTGGAGTGTCCACGACATGGCTGAACTCCGGAAGCGCGGTCTGGTGACCGCTGTTGTCTACTCCGGACCGTTTCGCAAGCTGGGCGAAACCCAGGCGCGCATCTTCGGCGTGCCGGAACTGCCGCTGATCGAGATCGAGCATCCGCTGGGCGGCATCTCGATCGATGAAGTGCGCGCCCGCGCCGATGCAGCGGTGCCGGTGTTTCTAGAACTGATCAAGGCGGGCCGGAAATGATTGCTCCCGATACCCTGCGATCGATGCCCGGGGCTGGGCTGGAGGTCGATGACGACTTCGAGCATATCGCAGAACTGGTGCGCGAGAAGAACTGGAGCGATGGCCTGCCGGTGGTGCCGCCGACCGCCGAGCGGGTGGCGGCGATGCTCGAGTACTGTGATCGCCCGCTCGATGTGCCGGTAGGGAAGATTCCCCCGCGCTATGGCGATGCCACCCCTGTGCGGCTTGCCGCCAACGCGGTGATGGCCGGCTGCAAGCCCGAGTACTTCCCGCTCGTGATGCTGGCGATCGAGGCGCTGTGCGAGGAGAAGTTCAACCTGTACGCCATCCAGGCGACCACCCACTCCTGCTCGACGCTGGTCGTGGTCAACGGTCCGATCGCGCGCGAGATCGGCATGAACAGCGGCCACAATGCGTTCGGCCCGGGCAATCGGGCAAACGCGACCATCGGCCGGGCGGTGCGACTGGCGATGTGGAACATCGGCGGTGCCATCCCGGCCAGTGGCGACATGTCGACCTTCGGCTCGCCGGCCAAGTACAGCTATTGCGTGGCCGAGAATGAAGCGGCCAACCCCTGGCAGTCGCTGAGCGTCGAGATGGGCTTTGCCGCCGATGCGACCACGGTCACCGTCTATGGCGCCGAGCCCCCGCATAACGTCAATGACCACGAAAGCCTGAACGGCGAGGGCCTGCTCAAGATGATCGCCGGCACCATCGCGCAGACTGGCGCGAACAACGTCTATTACCCCGGCGAGCCGCTGGTGGTGGTCGGCCCGGAGCATGCGGCGAGCATCGCGCGCGATGGCTTCTCCAAGGCCGACGTGAAGAAGTATCTCTTCGAGCACGCGCGCATCCCGCTCGGCGCATTCTCCGAACACAACATCGAGCGCCGGATGCCGCAGTGGACATCGTACCTGCCGGACATCACGATCGACCAGCGCGACCGGATGCTGCCGATCATCAAGAGCGAAGATGGCGTGCATGTCATCGTGGTCGGCGGCGCCGGCAAGCACTCGGCCTACATCCCGACCTTCGGCCCGACCCGGCCGGTGACGCTGGCGCTGAAGAAGCGGGATGGCACGCTGGTGAAGGCGCTCGGGGAACTGCGCCAGCCTTGAAGCGTCCGCTCGCGTCCGATAAAGTCCACTGACCGGTACAATTCACAGGTTGGAGCAGAGCAGACGGGCCTGTAGCTCAGTTGGTTAGAGCAGAGGACTCATAATCCTTTGGTCCTGGGTTCGAGTCCCAGTGGGCCCACCAAAGCATCAGTTCGGCTCATGCCCCGAGCGGTGCCGGCGCATCGGCCGCCTCCCCATCCACATCGAAGGAGATCCAGGTGAATGCCAGGGCACTGATCGCGGTGGCGGCGTTATTGTTGGTCACTGCGCCTGTGGCACAGGCGCAGGTGGTCAACGTCGAGTTCAAGTTCACGCCGTTCGTTGGCGACACCAAGGACGACAAGGTGAAGACGGTGCCGGGTACGGCGCGGGTGTTCATCAACAACGTGCCGATCGCTGTCGAGGAAGTGCGCGCGCAGGTTGTTCCTGTTCTGTTCGATGCGCGCGAGATCGCCCCCTCGGTGTGGGTGCCTGCGGCTTCGGTCGGGCCGGTGGTGCGCCGGGGCAAGAATACGATCCGCATCGAGTTCACGCCAACCGACCCGAAGCTGCCTTACCGCGCGCAGTTGCGTTGGGCGTCGGTCGGCGGCGAGGTTCGCCGCACCGAGCGCCCCGGCGGGGGCAGTGCGACCAATCAGCAGGGTGAGGGGGTGGAGGAGAAATCCGGGCCTGGGCCACTGCGTTTCGAGCGGGCGTTCGATGCGCCGTTCGGCGTGACCCGCCCGTGGCATGCCAACGCGCCGATCACTGCGCTCTCCGATGCCGAGCGGGCACAGATCGTCGCGCTGGTGCAGACGCGGGTGGACGCCTTCAAGCCGGATTTCTCCGGGTTCTACAAACTGCTCGAAGGCAATCCCCAGCTCGAGGCCGCCAAGGTGAAGAAGGCCGCCTGCCTGGACAAGGGCTATGCCGCCGGCGTGCGTATCGCCGCTGCCGCGCCAGCAGACATCGAAGTGCAGACTACCGGCGGACCCGAGGTGGTGGTGTCGGCGCGCAAGGGCGAACTGTATCGGCCGGCCGACCCGAAAGCATTCGAACGCCTGAAGGGCGACGATATGCAGATGTGCGTGGGTATGTCGTTGATGGCCGGATTTCCGCCCAGGTTGATCCTTGTACGCTCGGCCGCCGGGGCATGGGAGGTCGCTCGGTAGTCGGGATGTTTCAGGGCTGACCCGATGCGCAAGTAAGAACCGAAGGGTGAGGCGGGACGGCGCGGTAGAATCAGAATCTGGACTGCGTGAATACTATGAAGATAGACCGTGTCGATGCGCAGGTCGAGCACATACAGCCGGCGCGCGCGAGCGACGCCTATGCCGGCCAGGATAGCCTGACCTTCCTGCGCTGCCGGGTGACCACGGCCGATGGACTCTCCGGCGAGGGGGTCACCGGGCGTTTCCTGGCCGCAGAGGTGGCGCATCTGCTCAACGGCGGGATCAACGCCGCGCTCAAGGATACAGATCCGCTCGATCATGAAGCGGTGGCAGTGATCTTGACCCGGCAGTTCAATCCGCGCGCATCGACCGGCGTGTTCGTCTCGGCGATGTCGGCCCTCGATCTGGCGCTCTGGGACATCAAGGGCAAGGCGCTTGGCACGCCGGTCGCACGCCTCATCGGTGGGGCGCGTGCTGCAGTGTCGGCCTATGCGACTGCGGGGCTGCCGGCGTTCACTGAAGCCGAGCTGATCGCTGCCTGCCAGAACGCGCTCACCGCCGGATTCAACGGCGCCAAGATCATCGTCGGCGCCGGCGGCCGCAGCGTAGACGACGATGCGCAGCGCGTCCGTGCGGTTCGCGCGGCGATCGGGTCGGCCCCGCTGATGCTCGATGCCAACTGTGCGTTCACGATCGCCGAAGCCAAGCGGCTCGCCTCGCTGGTGACCGACTGTGACATTTCGTTCTTCGAGGAGCCGCTGCGCGGCAACGACATCCCGTCGCTGCTCGAACTGCGCCGCTCGACTTCGATTCCTCTGGCCTCGGGCCAGATGATCCAGTCGATGACCTGGTTTCGCGATGTGCTGGCAGCAGGGGCGCTCGACATAGTGCAACCGAATGCGGCGTTCTGCGGGGGTATCTCGGCCATGCTGCGCATCCTCGCACTGGCCGAGGCGCATGGCGTGCCGGTCACCGGCGCCGGCGGCTTCGAGGCGGCCAATCTGCCGGTGATGGCCGGGCACGCGCATGGCGGCATACTGGAAGTTCATGGGGCGCATGTCGCGCTGCGCGCGCGCTTCGCAACCCATCCCCAGTTCGCTCAGGGCAGGTTGCAGGTATCGGACGCGCCGGGATTGGGCTTCAGCCTGCTCGAGTGAACAGGGCGGGGTTGATCACCCCGGTGCCCACCGGGGCGCTTGCGGGCGACTAGTTTTCCTTCGCGCCTGAGAGGCGGACCAGTTCGCCAACCCGTTTTTGCTCTCCGCTGCGCCAGTTGTCCAGCGCCTTGCGGTCGCCAGCGGTGATGTCGACGCCGATACTGGCCAGCTTCTCGCCGAATGCCGGGTCCTTGACCACCTTGACGATCGCAGCACTCGCCCGGTCGAGGACTGCGTTCGGCGTACCGTTTGCGGCGACGATGCTGTACCAGCCGTACATCGCATAGCCTGGTACCGCCTCGCCGATCGAGGGCACGTCCGGCAACTGAGGCGCGCGGGTCGGCGTGGTCACACCCAAGGCCCGCAACCGGCCGCTCTGGACGTGAGGAAGCGCTGCCGGCACCACCGCATAGGTCAGCTGCACCTCGTTGGCAAGCGTGTCGGTGATCGCCTGTGGGACGCCCTTGTACGGCACATGAAGCATGCGGGTGCCGGTCAACTGGGTGAACAGTACGCCGGACAGATGCTCGGAGGCGCCGGTACCGGCAGACCCATAGCGCAACGCCCCGGGCGACTTGCGAGCCAGTTCGATCAGTTCCTTCAGCGACTTTGCCGGCAGCAGCGGATTGGCGAGCATCACGAACGGCACCGTTCCGATCATCGCGATCGAGCGGAAGTCCCGGGCCAGATCGAACTTCAGATCGGGCAGCACCTGCGAGGCGACGAACAGCTGCGAGGTCAGCATCATCCAGGTGTAGCCGTCGGGTGCGGCCTGCAGCGCGAGCTCGGCGCTGATCGCGCCCGCCGCGCCCGGGCGGGCATCGACCAGTACGCGCTGGCCCCAGGCGTCGGTGAGCCTGTCGGCCAGCAGGCGCCCGATGATGTCCGGGCCTGAACCGGCCGCGCTGCCGATGATCAACCGGATCGGCTTGGTTGGAAATGCGCCCGGTTGGGCGTGGGCCGCAGTCATTGCGGCAGTCGACACGAACAAAAGGGCAGCCAATGCTGCCAGCGGCTTGATCAACGAGCGCATCCAGTTCTCCTCCGAGGTTTCATCCGGCCCGGCCTTCCGGGCTGTTGCGTTGCCTGTCTCGAACGACGCAGGCTGCGCACCTGCGGATCATGCGCACCGCGCTGCATTTTGTCCAGAACCTGCCAGGCGGGGTGCACTGACTGGCGGTGCTGCTGGAGATTGGTGCGCAATGTGCTTATGCTGAACCCGACGCCAGTGTGTGAACCCGTCTTCCGGGAATCCGTGCTAAATCTGTTTTCTATCGGTTGCCGTGCCGCTCTCGTGCCGTTGTCGCGCGGTTCTCGCGCAGTGCTCGCGCGGTTCTCGCGCAGTGCTCGCGCAGTGCTCGCGCAGTACTCGCGCAGTACTCGTCTACCCCGAAAGGTCTGCTCATGAACAACCGCCACGCCTGCCTGTTGCCCCTGCTCCTGGTCAGCATGGTCGCCTGCGCCTGGGCGCAAGCCTATCCGTCCAAGCCGATCCGGGTGGTGATCGGATTCGCCCCGGGCGGCAGCGTCGATCTGGTCGGGCGGACGGTAGCGCAGCGCCTGAGCGCCACCTATGGCGGGCCGGTCATCGTCGACAACCGTCCCGGGGCGGCGAGCCATATCGCCGGCCAACTGGTCGCGCAGGCGGTGCCGGATGGCTATACGCTGCTGGTCAGCAGCCAGGGCGGGCTGGGCACCAATCTGGCGCTGTACAGCAAGATGCCGTACGACCCGCTGAAGGACCTCACTCCGATCACGTTGCTGGTGTTCCAGGGTCAGATCCTGATCGTCAATCCGAAGATCGAGGCGCGCACGGTCAAGGAGTTCATCGCCCTGGCGAAATCGAAACCGGGTGGGCTCAACTACGGCTCGGCCGGCTCAGGCGGCGTGCTGCATCTGGCGGCCGAGCTGTTCAGCCACATGACCGGCATCCGGATGACCCACGTCGCCTACAAGGGCGGCGCACCTGCGCTGGCCGACCTGATCGGGGGCCAGATCGACGCCACCTTTCAGCCGATTCCGGAGGCGCTGCCGCACCTGAAGAGCGGGCGTATCCGCACCATCGCGGTGACCAACCCGAAGCGCTCGCCGTTGATGCCGGACATTCCGACGATCGACGAAGCCGGCCTGCCGGGCTTTTCGTTCATGAGCTGGATGGGTGCAGCCGGTCCGGCCGGCATGCCCAGGGCGCTGGCGACCCGGATCAGCGCCGACTGGAACAAGGCACTGGCCTCGGCCGAAGTCCAGGGGCGACTGGTCGAGATGGGCCTGGAGGTCTCCGGCAGCACGTCCGAGCAGATGGGTGTGCACATGAAGGTCGAGCTGGAGAAGATCCGGCGCCTGGTGAAGGACACAGGAATGCCGCTGGTCGAGTGACGCGGACCTGTGTGGAGGGAGGTCCGCTGCCGATGCATTTTCGTGCGCCGCCCTGTCTTGCGCCGCACTGCCGCGCGCGACCGCGCAGGAATCCCCTGCGCGGCGTGGGTGGGGACGCCCCTGCTCAATGACCCGGTGCCTTGTTGTGCTCGGTCCAGCCGGTGGTCTTCGCGCCTTCGGTGGCGATCAGCACATAGGCCATGATGCAGTCTTCGGTACCCGGATTGCGCCAGTTGTGATTGGTGCCGAGCTGGATCACCACATCGCCGGCCCTCAGGTGCACCGAGCCTTCGTCCATCTCCATGATCATCTCGCCGGAGATGCAGATCGCGTAGTCGACCGAGTCGGTGGCATGCCAGCGCGGCACGTTGCCCGGAGCGTAGCGGCCATAGCGGAACACCGAACCACCGGCCAGGCTGGTGCCCAGCTCCCAGGTGTTCGGATCATCGGTCGCGGTCTCCGCGGGCAGCTTCTTCGTGGCCCACAGCGGAATGTTGTCGAAGCCGGGGCGCACGGTCTTGGGCTCGATCTGGGTATCCCACTTGATGCAGCTCTTGCCTTCCTTGTTGAATCCGGTGACGACGCGGCGGAATGTCTTCATGGTGCTGTCCGATCTCCGTTGATGGCACGATGGCAGGGCGTGGGAACGAGCCGACGTGAACCGGGCCGCAGGCATTGCAAACCCGCGCACACGGCTCCGGGGCGTTGAGTATATCGCCGCCGTGCGCGCACTCCGGCGCACCGGGTCCGGGTTTCGGTGCCAGAATGATGGGATGATCCAGGTGCAGGTGGACGCCGCATGAACGGCGATACGCGCGCGCGGGTGCCACCCGCGCCAATGGCTCAAGAGGGTTCGGTGCGTAGCGTGAAAGCGCCGGGCAGGGTATTCACCTGCCTGGAACAGGGCGAGGGCGTGCCGCTGGTACTGCTGCACGGAATCGGCTCTGGCGCGCGCTCATGGCGCCAGCAGGTCGCCAGCCTGTCGGGGCGGCATCGGGTCATCGCCTGGGATGCCCCCGGCTATGGCGGCTCGACTGCGCTGCCCATGGCGCAGCCGGACGCTGGCGACTACAGCGACGCGCTGGTGCGGTTTCTCTCGGTTATGAATGTCGATCGGATGCACCTGGTCGGCCATTCGCTCGGGGCGGTGATGGCGGCGCGCTTCGCTGCCGTGCATCCGCAACGGGTGCTGACCCTCACGCTGGCCAGCATCGCCGGCGGGCATGCGCGTCTGGCCCAGGCCGAGCGGGCGCGCCTGCGCGATGCCCGACTGGTCGATCTTGCCACCCTGGGCGTCGAGGGTATGGCAGCCAAGCGCGGACCACGCCTGCTCAGCGCGCAGGCGAGCGATGCACAGCGCGCGGCGGTGATCGAGACCATGTCGCTGCTGCGCACGGACGGTTTCACCCAGGCGGTACACATGTTGTCGAACGCGGACACCGGCGTGGATGTGGCACGCCTGCCTGCCGGCATGGCGGTGCAGATCGTCTACGGTGACGCAGACGTGGTGACCCCGCCGGCGTCGATCGAGGCGATCGCTGCCGCGCGTCCCGGGGTACCGGTGCATGTGGTCCCCGGCGCCGGGCATGCCCTCTACATCGAGCAGGCGGAGACGTTCGATACCCTCCTTCTTCGCTTCATCGGAAACTAGACCGGAACATCACCAGGAGCAACCATGGCACGCAAGGTCAAGATGGCGATTCAGCCACCGAGTTTTCGCCCGACGGTGGTCGGCACCCATCATGCGGTGTCTACCGGCCACTACCTGGGCACTGCGGCGGCGATGCGCATCCTGGACGGTGGCGGTAACGCGATAGACGCTGGCGTGTGCGCGGCGATGGCGCTGGCCATGCTGCAGCCGGACATGGTGAGTTTCGGCGGTGTGGCGCCGACGCTGATCTATCTGAAAGAGGAAGACCGGGTGGTCAGCCTAGCCGGGCTGGGCTACTGGCCGGCGAAAACCGATATCGAGCGCCTGCGCAGGGAAGGCGGCGAACATGTGCCAGAAGGCCTGCTGCGCACCGTGATGCCGGCAGCACCGGCCACCCACATCGAAGCACTGCGCCGCTGGGGCACGATCTCGTTCACCCAGGCGGCCACCGCTGCGATGGAGCTCGCACGCGATGGCTTCTCGGTGTATCCGCTGCTTGCCAGCAACATCGCCTGGACCGCCGACCAGTTCGCGCGCTGGCCGGACAACGCCGAGGTCTTCCTGCCTGGCGGGCAGCCGCTGAAGGCAGGCGAAGTATTGAAGCAGACCAATCTGGCGAGGACGATCTTCGCCATGATGGAGGCCGAACGCGAGACCCGGGGCGATCGCGACCGCAAGCTGCGTGCGGTGCACGACTGGTTCTACCGCGGGCCGTTCGCCGAGAAGGTGCATGAGTACCATCAGCGCAATGACGGCTTCGTCACCCGGGATGATCTGGCTGGCTTCGAAGTGCCAGTCGAGGACAGCATCTCGGTGCGCTACCGTGACTACACGGTGCACAGTTGCGATGTCTGGTGCCAGGGCATCGTGCTGCTCGAAACCCTGAAGATTCTGGAGGGTTTCGATCTGAAGTCGCTCGGC